>CAMYKC010000092.1:7355-29482 GCA_947258865.1 uncultured Lysobacterales bacterium | reverse complement strand
GTTTTCTTTTGCGCGGTCTTTTTCCGGGCCGGTGCTGCTGTCGCCTTAACCGGCTCAGCTTCTACCTCACCTGCAGAGAATAACTTGGCGAACAATTGACCGAAAAAGCCAGGTTTTGATTTCTTTACCTGTGTTGGCTTTATTTCACGTGTCGGCGCCGGACGCGAATGCGTCACGCCTGAAACCGCCGCTACCGGGCTCGATGTTGCCGAGGCAGCCTGGCTCTCAGCAGTATGCACCAGTTCCGCCATGGGCCTTTCAACGTGCAAATAGCTGGGTTCGTCGCTCACCTCCGACTTCCGCACGCGGTGGATTTCAAACTTGGGGCGGTCCATGTACTCATTGGACAGGATCATGATCGGCACGTCATGACGTGCCTCGATTTCCGATAGCCCTTTGCGTTTTTCATTCAACAGGAAATTGCAAACCGTGGTTGGCGCCTGCACGAATACCTGCCCGGTATACTCCTTCATGCACTCTTCTTCTACGAGCCTCAGGATGGACAGAGCAAGGGACTCGACGCTGCGAATGTTTCCGTGGCCGTCGCAACGCGGGCAGGGCTCCTGGCTGGATTCGCCGAGCGAGGGGCGAAGCCGTTGACGCGACATCTCGAGCAGCCCAAACCGGGAAATTCGTCCCGTTTGCACCCTGGCCTTATCGATCTGGAGCGCATGCTTCAGTTGCTCCTCGACCTTCCTCTGGTGCTTGCGGTCCATCATGTCGATGAAATCGATAACGATCAGACCACCCAGGTCACGCAGCCGCAACTGGCGTGCAATTTCATCGGCAGCCTCCAGGTTGGTCTTATATGCGGTTTCCTCGATGTCGGCACCCTTGGTGGCGCGGGCTGAGTTTATGTCGATGGACAGCAGCGCCTCCGTGTGGTCGATCACGACCGAACCACCGGAAGGGAGGTGAACCGTCCGGGCAAAGGCCGATTCGATTTGGCTTTCAATCTGGAACCGGTTAAACAATGGGACCTGGTCAGAGTAAAGCTTCAGCTTACGCACGTTGTGCGGCATAACCTGCTGAATAAACTCGCGGGCGTCTTCGTAGACCTTCTTGTTGTCGATCAGAATTTCGCCGATGTCACTGCGCAGATGGTCACGCAAGGCGCGAATGAACAGGTTACTCTCCTGGTATATCAGGAACGGTGCCGTGTTTTCGGCAGCTGCTTTTTCAATGGCGCTCCAGAGTTGCAGCAGGTAGTCGAGATCCCACTGCAGTTCTTCGGCCTCGCGGCCGACACCCGCGGTACGGACGATAATGCCCACGTTGTCTGGCGCGATCACCTGTTGCAGCTGTTCGCGAAGATCCTGCCGGTCTTCGCCACTGATGCGTCTTGAAACACCACCCGCTTTCGGGTTGGTAGGCATCAAAACAAGATACCGGCCGGCCAGGGAGAGATAGGTGGTCAGAGCCGCGCCCTTGTTGCCACGTTCTTCTTTTTCTACCTGGATGATTAACTCCTGGCCTTCTTTCACCGCATCGCGGATTGACAGCTTGCCCTCCTTGTTTTTTGAAGAAGGGTGGTAGCTATCCCGGCAAATTTCCTTAAAGGGCAGAAAACCATGACGCGTCGACCCGAAATCGACGAAGCAGGCCTCCAGGGAGGGTTCAATTCGAGTGATCCGTCCTTTGTAAACGTTAGATTTCTTTTGTTCCTGGGATGGAACCTCGATATCCAGATCTATCAATATCTGGCCGTCTGCAACGGCCACACGCAACTCTTCTGGCTGAGTCGCATTGATCAGCATTCGTATCATTTGATGTTCCTCAGGCATCCTGGCCTGAACACGCAAGGCAGGCAGGGGTTGCACCCTGCTGTTACGCGATCCGTGTTCCCAGCCCGCTTTTCGGAGCAAGCCAGGTCTGCCGTTTTCTGTTTTCGTTATCCAGGCTGGCCGTCAAAGCCAGCGCTCTGCGACAGCCTCCATGGCTGTTGCGGTAATCCAGTT
Organism: uncultured Lysobacterales bacterium; assembly: GCA_947258865.1. Taxonomy (GTDB): domain Bacteria; phylum Pseudomonadota; class Gammaproteobacteria; order Xanthomonadales; family SZUA-36; genus CAMYKC01. The sequence goes on along the minus strand of CAMYKC010000092.1, from coordinate 27,524 downwards.
CTTCCGGTTTTTACCGATGTTTAAATCGGCAGGTCTGCGCAAGGATCTTTCGCTATTTTCGTTCGAGCTATTGATCAGAACGATGTGTGCGGTTTCGATAGCATACCGGATCAAGTTTCGATCTGCGGTTGCTGCCGGGATGGCCGGTGAGCGTTCAAAAGCTTGGACACCGCCCAGCGCGCGGAATTCCGGAACGCTGTAATATAACAGTGATTTCACGTTCTTTCAATGAGTTGGGCGCCAATGTCGACAACAAACAATAAAGGCGGTGTGCGCCTGGTCCGGGTAGACAGCGACCGCCAGGGGCAGCGCCTGGACAATTTCCTGTCCGCAAATCTGAAAGGTGTGCCGCGTTCGGCCATCTACCGGATGATCCGGACTGGCCAGGTCAGGATCAACGGCAGCCGCAGCAAGGCGTCTACGCGGCTCGATGAAGGTGACGAAGTGAGGATTCCACCCGCACGCACCGCGGAAAGCGAATCAGTCACTGTTTCGGAGAGTGTCCGGAACCAGGTCCGGGCCGCTGTGCTGTTCGAAGACAGAAATATCATGGTCGTGAATAAGCCTTCCGGCATGGCCGTTCACGCCGGCAGCGGTTTGTCCTGGGGACTCATCGATGCCATGCGCCAGAGCCGGCCTGATGAATATGTCGAATTGGTGCACCGCCTGGACCGGGAAACCAGTGGTTGCTTGCTGCTGGCACGCAATGGCCGGGCGCTTAAGCACTTTTCAGAACAGTTCAGGGACGGCCGTGTCCGGAAACTCTATCTATGCCTGATGAACGGCCGCATGCCGCAAGCGCGGATCGATGTAGACGCCCCGTTGGGCAAGGTACAGGCTGGGCAGAGAAAAAGGGTAGAGGCACTGGAAGACGGTAAACCGGCATTGACCCGCTTTCGCTGTTTACAGCTCTTTTCAGATTGCACCTATGCGGAGGCGGAACTTTTTACCGGGCGGACTCACCAGATCCGTGCTCATGCCAAACTCATCGGCATGCCGCTGGCGGGTGACGAACTTTATGCCGGCAAGGCTGCCCAAAAGGCGTGGAAACAGCGACATCTGAAACGCATCTTCCTGCATGCCCATCGACTGGGGATCACTGCCCCAGGCGGAGAAACCCTGGAATTCGATGCGCCGCTCCCTCCGGAACTGAAAAACGTGCTGAACGTTCTGGAATAGCCCCGTCTTGGTGACTTTTTTTTCGGGGTGAAATCCTACATGGCCTTATCAACCCGGGCTCTGGTTAAGTCATGCGCGCTGTGATCTAATTCCCGCAATGTACACCCCACTCGAAGCCTTCATCGGCCTGCGCTACGTGCGCGCCAAACGGCGAAATCATTTCATCTCTTTCATCTCACTGATTTCCATGCTGGGTATTGCGCTGGGGGTGACCACGCTGATTACCGTGATTTCGGTGATGAATGGATTTGAAAAAGAGCTTCGCGCGCGGATACTCGGCGCGATAGCGCATGCAACGATCCAGCCCGCGGATGGCTCGTTGAGCGAGTGGCGCGAGGTGATCGAGCTGGTTGAACGACACCCCGAGGTAAACGGCGCCGCACCTTATATCGAGGAAGGCGTCTGGCTCCAGGGGCAGGAGTCATCCGGCGCCTTCATCAGGGGAATCGATCCCGAATTCGAACCCCGGGTTTCCGAAATCCAGGAGAAAATGCTCTCCGGCGAGTTGGCGGACCTGATACCTGGCGAGTATGGAATCATCCTGGGTATCGGCCTGGCGTCGCGGCTGCGGGTCGGCCTCGGCGATCGCGTGACCGTGATCGCCCCGCGGCTCAAAGCGACACCGGTCGGCGCCAGTCCCCTGATGAGGCGTTTCACTGTCGTGGGCGCATTCGAGTTCGGTGAATTCGAAAATGATTCGGCGCTCGCACTGATTCACATGGAAGACGCCGCCAGGCTGCTCAGGATACCGCCCGGTTCCAGTGGGGGTGTGCGGCTTCATCTGCAGGACATGTACCGGGCCTGGGCGGTCGCGCGCGATATATCGGGGGAATTGACACGCCGTGACCAGGCGCTGGGAAGCGCGGATGACTCACCCAGTTACTATGTTGTCCGAGACTGGACCCAGGAAAGGGGTAACCTGTTCCAGGCGGTGCGGACGGAAAAGACTGTGATGTGGGTGATTCTCTCGCTCATCATCGCCGTGGCCGCTTTCAATATCATTTCAATGCTGGTCATGGTGGTCACGGACAAACAGTCGGACATCGCCATCTTGAAGACAATGGGGGCCCGTCCCGGCACCGTGATGAGAGTATTCGTTATCCAAGGCATGGTTATCGGATTTATCGGCACGGTTCTGGGCGTAGCCGGTGGTATCCTGCTGGCGCTGAATATCGGCGCCGTCGTTCCGTTCCTGGAGAGCTTTTTTGGCTTCAGCCTGTTCCCATCAGACATCTATTACATTACGGAGCTGCCCTCGGATCTCCGGACTGCGGATGTCATCAAGTTTGCCCTGATGTCGCTTGGCATGTCGCTCCTCAGTACGATCTATCCCTCCTGGCGCGCTGCCCGGACCCATCCTGCCGAGGCCCTCAGCTATGAGTGACCAGATATCTGCCGCCATGGGCCAGGCTGCCAATGAAACAGGGAGCCAGCCCGTGCTCGAAGCCCGTGGTACAGGCCGGCGAATCACTGGCCATCGTCGGGGTATCCGGGGCAGGCAAGAGCACCTTGTTGCACATCCTCGGAGGGCTTGACCAGCCCGACGCCGGGGAAGTGTTGATCAACGGCGCATCCCTGTGGACTCTGAATACGGCGGAGCGCAGCAGAGTGCGTAACCAGGCTCTTGGTTTCGTGTATCAGTTTCACCACCTGCTACCGGAGTTCTCAGCGTTGGAGAATGTGGCGATGCCGTTGCTGATCCGCGGCGTAAAGACGTCCCTGGCACGGGACCGGGCCATGGAAATACTCGGGAGGGTCGGATTGTCTGAACGGCTCAGTCATAAACCGGGTGAATTATCCGGCGGGGAGAGGCAACGCGCCGCCGTGGCGCGGGCCCTGGTCGGCAACCCGCGCGTGGTTCTGGGTGATGAGCCCACAGGAAACCTTGACGAGCGAACGGCAGATCACGTCTACGGACTCATGCTCGATTTGAACCGGGAGTTACAGACCAGCCTGTTGCTCGTCACGCATGACAGGAGCCTGGCTGCCCGCATGGATCGCCGTCTCGACCTGCAACTGGGGTGCTTGCAAGAGTTGGATTAAGGGGGCTTCGTCAAAGGCCGTGACCGGCAAAAGCAAGGGGGAGTTCCTGACACCAGCCTGCCTGGTTGCAGGGTCGCTGGCGGCGCATTTATGCACGCGTCTGCCCGCCGTCTGGATGACCGCGTTACTGGCGATAGTGGGCACCATTGCACTTTTTTCTTCGCGCTTGCGCTGGCTGGCCCTCGCCTTACTTGCCTTTTGCTGGTGTCTGGCGAACTTCCAGATCCGTCTCGCGGACCGGCTCGACCCTTCGCTGGCCGGCAGTGTATTGAGCGTTAGTGGGGTCATTTCCTCCATTCCTCAGGCAAACAGGGACTTTATCCGTTTTCGTTTCGCTCCGGATTCCGCCGGTTCGCAAGCGGATTTGCCCCAGGGATTGCCCAGTACGCTGCTGGTCAGCTGGTACCAGGACTGGCCTGATCTCTCGGTCGGGCAACGCTGGAAGCTGGACCTGAAGCTCAAGCCACCCTGGGGGAGTGTCAATTTCCAGGGGTCCGACAAGGAGAAGTGGCTGTTCGCCGAAGGAATAGGAGGACTCGCAAACGTTCGCGCAGGAGCGTTGCTGGCCGGGACTCCGGGGCGTGTTTACCCCGTTCAGTCGATCAGGGAAACAGTCCTTGTGCAAATAGCCACGCACGTCAGCGATAGACGTCAACGCGGCATCATCCAGGCTCTGGCGACCGCCGACCGCTCCGGTATATCGCCCGACGACAGGCAACTGCTCCAACTGACGGGCACCTCCCACTTGCTGGCCATATCCGGCCTGCACATCGGCCTGGCGGCCGCGGGTGGCGTTTGGTTCAGCCGATTGCTTTTTGGATTGCTGCCCCTGATGGGATTGGGCGGCGTTCCCTTCTTTTTGTCGATAATTATGGGAATGCTCGCGGCCACCGCCTATGCGGCTCTGGCGGGTTTTGGCATTTCAACTCTCAGAGCAGTCGTTATGCTGCTGGTCGTGATGACGGCGGTTCTGATTTCCCGGTCCATTCACCCGTTCAGAGCCTGGTCGATCGCCCTGGCCGCCGTTCTGCTCGTCAATCCTTATGCGCCTCTGGGCGCCGGATTCTGGTTTTCGTTTCTGGCGGTCGCGGCGCTGATGTCCCTGTATATTCCACGCAGCGGCAAAATTCCGCTGTGGAAATCACTCCTGATGGCGCAGGGCGCCGTACTGCTGGTGCTGCTGCCGATCAGTGCTGCCTGGTTCCAATCATTCAGCCTGGTTGGATACGCGGCAAACCTGGTCGCGATTCCCTGGGTAAGCTTCCTCGTTGTTCCTTTCGTGCTGGCCGGGGTTGCCATGCTTGCCGTTTCAGAGAGCCTGGCAGCGGGCTTATGGTCGTTCGCCGGTGGCGCCTCCGACTTGCTGATCATTTTCCTTGAATTCCTGGCCCGCCTGCAGGGCAGCCTGACTACCCTTTCACCGCCCTCCGGTTTGCAGCTGGCACTGGCGCTGATGGGCGGTTTTTTCTCGCTCCGCTGTTTTTTCCGCCCGCGGAGGGGGTGAAAACTGGCGCCATACGCGTAGAGGTTCTCGACGCAGGGCAGGGTACGGCAGTGATTGTGAGCGCGGCGAGGCGCACCCTGCTTTATGATACCGGACCGGGTGATGGAGACTATTTTGACCTGGTGAACAGCATTATTGCTCCGGCGCTCGACCGGCTGGGGAGCCGCGCACCGGACCGGGTGGTTATCAGTCACGGCGATCTGGATCACGCCGGCGGCCTGCGGTCGGTGAAAGAACGCTATCCGGATGCCGTCTACTATGCCAATCTCCCTGAACAGTCAGGCCGGCTGAATCGCTGCGTTGTTCCGCTGGAATGGCGCTGGCACGATGTGGCGTTCAGGGTACTCCATCCCACTCCCGCGTTGCCGTACCTGGGCAACGACAGCTCCTGTGTCATCGAGGTTCGAACGAAAAACAACAGCCTTCTGCTCAGTGGCGACATTTCCACCACCGTGGAAGCCCGACTGATCGAGGCAGGGATTGATTCACAGCAACTGCTACTGGTGCCCCATCACGGTAGCAAGACATCCTCGAGCAATGATTTTGTGCGGCAGATACGCCCGCGGATAGCGATCGCAACTGCCAGCCTGGGCAACCGTTTCGATTTTCCGCGCCCGGAAGTCAAACAACGCTATGAGGCGGGCGGCGCCAGGTTCTGGTCAACCGGGGAATGCGGCGCGATACGACTCGTCCTGGAACCGGATGGGGCGTTAACGGCTCGCAGTGCCCGCAACAGCCGTGATCGAATCTGGCGCTGGCCCGCTGCCAAAGATTGTCCTTAGCGGCCACTTACCGGCCGAAACAAAGTAGCTAGATCAAATTCCGCCATGTATCATTTGGTCAGCCTGAATTTACCTTTAAGTCAATGGAGTGATGAAGCGTGTTTGAAATCATTAGGGCCGGCGGCTGGCTGATGGCCCCAATCATATTGTGTTCCATCCTGGCGCTGACCATTATTGCCGAGCGCTTCTGGGCCTTGCGCCGCGGCAGTGTCGTGCCTTCGGGTGTGGGCACGCAGGTCGAGGATTGGGCCGCGCGCCATGAACTCGACCGGCGTCACCTCGACCAGTTACGTTCGGGCTCGGCCCTCGGGCGCGTGCTGGCGGCTGCGCTGGTCAATCGACATCGGTCACGCGACCTGATCAAGGAGGCCGTCGAGGATACCGGGCGGCACGTCGTGCACGAACTGGAGCGCTTCCTGAACACCCTGGGCACGATTGCCGGCATTTCACCCCTGCTGGGACTGCTCGGAACCGTAATCGGCATGATCAAGGTGTTCTCCGCCATCATGGCTCACGGTGTCGGTAACGCCAACCAGCTGGCCGGAGGCATTTCTGAGGCATTGATCACGACGGCGGCGGGCCTGACCGTGGCCATACCCAGCTTCTTCTTCTACCGCTACTTCAAGGGCAAAGTGGAAGCATATGTCGTCTCCATGGAAGAACAGGCGATCAACCTGATTGAAGCCATTGAACGAGGTAACGTGGCTCAGCTGAGGTCCGGTGTCCCCGGGGGATAGTTCTTGAAACTGCAGCACCATACCAAGGAAGACCCCAATGTGGATCTGACCTCCCTGATCGACGTTGTTTTCCTTCTGTTGATTTTCTTCATGGTCAGCACGACGTTCGAAAGACAGGCGATGCTCAAGGTAGATCTGCCGGAAGCCAGCGCCGTCGAAGACCGGACTGAAATACCCGACAGCCTCGAACTCGTTATCGATGCGGAAGGGCGCATGTACCTCAACGATCAACGCCTGATTGACAGCGAGGAGAAAACAATCAGGGCAGCCATACAGCAGGCTGCCGGAGACAACCGGGAATTGCCGCTGATCCTCAGGGCGGATCGTGAAACGGCCCATCATCATGTCGTGACCGTGATGGACGTCGCCGCGCAACTGGGGTTTCTCAATCTGTCCATTGCGACTGACCGGTCGGACGGCCCAGCGGAATGAGTGAGCCGGTAAGCGAGCCGCTGGCGGTATACAAGCGCCTGTGGGGCTATACCAAACGTTACCTGTGGATGTTCATCCTCGGTATCATCGGCGTCAGCGTCGACGCCAGCATGCAGGCGGTGTTCATCAAGTTTATGGAACCGCTGATTGACCGTGTCTTCGTTGCCAAGGATTCCGAATTCGGCTTGTGGCTGGCCGGAGTCATCTTCCTGATCGCCGTCGTTCGCGTGATTGGGAATTTTGCGGGTATCTACGGCATGGAGTGGGTTGGCCGCCGGGTGATAGCGGACCTGCGCCAGGAACTGTTCAACCGCTACGTTTCGCTGCCAGCCACTTTTTATGATCGCTACAGTTCGGGCCAGTTGATTTCCAAGCTGGCTTATAACAGTGAACAGGTTGCCAGCGCTGCGACGACGTCGGTGGTGTCCGCATTCCGGGACATCATGCTGGTCATTTTCCTGCTGGGCGTCATGCTGTTGACCAATATGCAGTTAACCCTGGTCATGCTGTTGCTGGTGCCGATTATTGGCCTGCTTGTCACTGTCATCAGCAAACGCTTCCGTAAAATCAGTCATCGCATCCAGGACATGATGGGAAATGTCTCCCACGTGACCGAGGAGGCGGTGGTTGGTCAGCAGGTGGTGAAGGTGTTCCAGGGGCAGGAAGCAGAAAAAGAGCGTTTTCGGAAGGTCAATGAAAAGACCCGCCGCCTGCACATGCGTATGAAGGTCACCCACCTGGCCAGTTCGTCGCTGGTCCAGATCGCGGCCGGCCTTGCCCTCGTGCTCCTGATGTTCATCGCAACACGGCCCTCGATGTTGAACGAGATTTCCGCAGGAACCTTCACGGCTATTTTCACTGCCATGATCGCGACCATTCCACCACTCAAGCGCCTCACCGGCGTTCAGTCACAGCTGCAGAAGGGGATCGCGGCCGCCGACAGTATTTTCCAGGTTCTCGATACGGATGCGGAACGTGATACCGGGTCTTACTCGGTTGATCGCGTCGAAGGCGCCATTGAGTTCAGCAACGTCATTTTCCGTTACGAGAGCGGTGAAAAGTCCATTCTCAGTGGCGTCAATCTCACCGTTCCGGCAGGCAGCGTCACTGCGCTGGTGGGACATTCCGGCAGTGGAAAAACGACACTTGCCGGCCTTCTGCCGCGGTTCTATTCGTATTATGAAGGGAATATTCAACTCGACGGTCACGAACTTTCCGACTACAAGCTGGATAATCTGCGCGGCCACATCGCGCTGGTCAGTCAGGACGTCGTTTTGTTCAATGACACCGTGGCGGGGAACATTGCCTACGGGGCCCTGGCCGGCGCTTCCCGGGAAGCGATTACCAGGGCTGCAACGGATGCGCACGCGATGGAGTTCATCGAACAGCTGCCCGACGGACTCGATACACTGGTAGGCGAGAATGGAACCTTGTTGTCCGGTGGGCAGCGGCAACGCCTGGCGATCGCCCGTGCATTGCTGAAGAACGCGCCCATATTGATCCTGGACGAAGCGACATCCGCACTGGACAGTGAGTCCGAACGGGCGATACAGGACGCCCTGGCGGAGGTCATGAAGCACCGAACCACGCTGGTAATTGCCCATCGGCTGTCAACGATCGAAAACGCCGACCAGGTGATCGTGCTCGAGCAGGGTAAAGTCGTCGAGGCCGGAACGCACGATGAGTTGCTGGCCATCGACGGTATCTATGCCAGGCTCTATCAGACCCAACTGGGCCACGACCGGCCTGCAGAAAAGAACCACCTCGGTCGTTCCTGACAAGGAGTCGTCTGAATATGCGTTCCGATACCGAGCGTAAATTGAACGAAATCTGGTATGGGAAAAATCGCCCGCCACTATGGCTGCGAAGCCTCGTGCCCGTTTACCGCGCGGCACAGCGTGCAGACAAGTGGCGAAAGTCGCGAAAACGGGCGGAGGATCTCGGCGACGCTTTCATTATCGTTGTCGGCAATATTACCGTCGGCGGGAGCGGCAAAACACCGCTTGTTATCAGAATCTGCAGGATTCTCAGGGAGGCCGGGCTGAAGGCGGGGGTCATCAGCCGGGGATACGGGCGCAAGGAACGGGGCCTGCGGCTGGTTAGCCCGGCTTCGGATCCCGGAGTGGTTGGAGACGAGCCCCTGCTGATCGCGCAACAAGCCGGTGTTCCGGTGATCGTTTCACGGAATCGCTGCGAAGCGGCGCGGACCTTGCTCGATAAAGGCGTCCAGGTAATCGTTTCGGATGATGGATTGCAACACTACAGCCTGCCACGGAACATGGAAATCTGCGTCGTTGACGGCAGCCGGGGATTTGGCAACGGCCGTTTGATTCCGGCAGGGCCACTGCGGGAACCAATGGATCGACTGGCAACCGTCGACCATGTCGTGATCAACGGGGAGTCCCGCCTGATCACAGCGCAGCTGGAAACCGTTCCCATGACGCTGGTAGCTGGTTTATTGCGGTCAATGGACAGCGGTCAAAGCTGGCGTCTTTCGCAATTTGCCGGATGCAGGGTCAACGCGGTTGCCGGAATGGGCAATCCGGACCGTTTTTTTGACCTGCTGCGCCATTCCCGAATCAAGGTCAACGAACACCCATTCCCCGACCACCATGATTTTGTTCAAAGCGATTTCGATAAAATGGACAGTAATCTGCCCATATTGATGACGGAAAAGGACTCGGTTAAATGCAAATCCCTCGATCTGTCGAATGCCTGGTTCCTCTCCGTCGACGCCGTGATGCCCGCCGAGTGGGAAGCGAGCCTGGTGGCCCGAGTTACCGCAGGTTGCGCTACACAAGGAACCCGCGGTGAAGCCTGACTACCATATCGTCATTCCGGCCCGCATGGCGTCACAGCGTCTACCCGGCAAACCACTTATCCTTATCGGCGGGCGGACGTTGATCGAGCATGTGTACCGCCGCGCCTGCGATGCCTCGGCCCGGTCCGTCATTATTGCCACGGATTCTGCGGAGATTCACTCCGTCGCCAGTGGTTTCGGTGCCGATGTTGTCATGACGTCTCCGGAACATCAGAGCGGCAGCGATCGGATAGCCGAATGCACCGATGCACTCGGCTGGAGTGACGAGACGCTGGTCGTGAACCTCCAGGGCGATGAACCCCTGATGCCGCCGGCCTGCCTGGACCAGGCAGCCGGACTTTTGCACCAGGACCCTCACGCGGACGTGGCCAGCCTCTACTGGCCCATTGAACAGCTACATGAGGTGAAGGATCCAAACGTCGTCAAGGTTGTGGTGGATCACGACGGAGCCGCGCTGTATTTCAGCCGATCTGTCATTCCCTATCCAAGGAGTGAAGGAAGCGTGGGGAAAGCCATCGACCGCGGCATGACCTGGAACCGGCACATTGGACTGTACGCCTACCGGGCCGGTGCGTTGCGGGCATTTGCAGCGATGGAAGCGACGAAACTGGAATCCGCTGAACGGCTCGAGCAGCTCAGGTTCCTCGAATCAGGCCGCCGCATCGTAATGGCCCGTGCAAGCGAATTGATCCCGGCCGGTGTCGATACACCCGAAGACCTGGACCGCGTTCAAGAATTGATTGGCCACCAACTGTAGTTCACCTGATCATGTCGCAGGACCGCAAACAGGAATTTGACGGCAAGGCTATTGCAGCGCGCCTGCCCACGCGCCCGGGCGTTTACCTGATGCGGGACGAGGAGGGGCAGCCACTGTATGTGGGTAAAGCGCGCAACCTGCGCAAGCGGGTATCCAGCTATTTCGACGCCCGGCCCAAGATAGAGCGGATCATGCGAATGGTGGCCCGCATAAAACAGATCGAGGTCAGCCTGACACGGACAGAAGGCGAGGCTTTACTGCTCGAAAACGAGTGGATCAAATCGCTCAGACCGCGCTACAACATCCTGTTAAGGGACGACAAGTCCTACCCCTGGATCGTCCTGACGACGAACCATGAATTTCCGCAGATCGCTTTTCACCGGGGCGCGCGAGACAGAAAAATGAGTTACTTCGGGCCCTATCCTTCAGCGGGGTCGGTGCGGGAAAGCATCAACCTGATTCAAAAGCTTTTTCGCCTCCGCAATTGCGAGGACAGTTATTTCGCCCACCGCAATCGTCCCTGCCTGCAATACCAGATCCGGCGCTGTACGGGTCCGTGTGTCGGACTGGTCAGCCAGCAGGACTATGCGGACCAGGTCAGCGATGCGGTTCTTTTTCTGCAGGGCAAAAATCAGGTAGTTCTGACCAGGCTGATTTCCAGGATGGAGCGGGCGGCCAATAATATGGAATACGAAACCGCAGCCATGTACCGCGATCAGATCAATGCTCTGAAACAAATGCAGGCCCAACAATTCGTTTCCGGAAGGCAGAGCGATATTGATTTCATCGCCCTGGCGCAGGACCGGGGTCTGAGTTGTGTCCAGGTGGTATCCATTCGCGGAGGCAGAAACCTCGGACAGCGAAGCCACTTTCCCAGCCAGGCCGAAGGCTACGGTAAAGCCGGCGCAACTCGTTATCTCCGAGGCACTGGGGAACACGGAGCTGCTCTCCTCGGTGTTTACCAGTAAAGCCGGCCGCAAAGTCAGCCTGCAGGCGCGCCCGCGTGGGGATCGACGCAAAATGCTGGAAATGGCCAGGAGCAATGCCGCGCAGGCATTGGCCATGCGCCTTGCCAGCAAAGCCAATATGACCGCGCAGTTCGAGACATTGCAAAACATGCTCAACCTCGAAGAGCTGCCTGCGGCGGTGGAATGTTTCGACATTTCACATACAGCGGGCAATCAGACCGTTGGGTCCTGTGTCGTTTACGACGGCAATGGACCGGTGAAATCCAGGTATCGCCGCTACAATCTGAAAGGCATCACGCCGGGTGACGACTATGCAGCGATGCACCAGGTTCTGACGCGCCGCTACGGGCGGATACAGGCGGAGGAGGGCACCCTGCCTGACCTGATCCTGATAGACGGCGGTAAAGGGCAGCTGCGGCAGGCCGAAGAGGTTCTCGCGGAATTCGGGCTGGCCGGCATACCGGTTCTCGGCATTGCCAAGGGCCGTTCCCGCAAAGCCGGATACGAGGAATGGATTACTGGCGCTCCGCACCGGAGCTTTAACCCCGGTCCCGAGTCGCCAGCCTCCCACCTTGTTCAGCAGATTCGTGATGAGGCGCACCGGTTTGCGATAACCGGTCATCGGGGCAGGCGGCAGAAAGCCGCAACGAAATCCACACTGGAACGTATTCCCGGAATAGGACCGCGCCGCCGGCGCGCATTGCTCAATCATTTTGGAGGCTTGCAGGGTGTCAACAAGGCCGGAATAGAGGAGTTGTCCAGCGTGCCCGGTATCAGCCAGGTGTTAGCGGAAGAGATCTTCCGCGCCCTGCATTGATTGAAGATGTCTGCGATAATGAAAGGTCTCAACGCACCTGACGAAAACATACCATGCACATGACCATTCCGACCATGCTGACCCTGTTGCGAATCGCCCTGGTGCCGGTACTGGTCCTGTTTTTCTACCTGCCTTACAGCTGGTCAAACCTGGCGTGCGTTATCATTTTCGTGGCGGCGGCGATTACCGATATTGCGGATGGTGTAATCGCACGAAAAATCGGACAGACCTCGAGTTTTGGCGCTTTTCTCGACCCGGTCGCCGACAAGATCATGGTGACCACCGCGCTGGTGCTGCTGGTCCAAAGGCAGGAAACCTATCAAGTGGTTTTCGCGATTGCAGCCGCGATCATCGTTGGGCGGGAAATCACCATTTCTGCCCTGCGCGAGTGGATGTCCGAGATCGGTGAGCGCGCGCTGGTCAGCGTGACCTGGGTGGGTAAGTTAAAAACCGTGTTCCAGATGACGGCCATCGGTTTCCTGCTGTATCACGAGGATGTGGGTGTGATTCCGGTCGTGCTGATCGGTGAGTTGCTGCTCTACACAGCGGCGGCCTTGACGCTCTGGTCGATGTGGAGTTATCTCAAATCCGCCTGGCCTGCCATCATCAGCTCCAGTGTCCCCGATAACGTCAATGACGATATCTCTGACTGATATGACTGCGGATGCCCAGGCTGCGGTTCGTCGCATCACGACCACGGTCCCAATTGGAAAAGTCAGGGTCGGCAGTTGCCAGCCGATCGTCGTACAATCGATGACCAACACCGACACGGCTGACGCAAAGGCCACGGCCAAACAGGTAGCGGAACTCGCACGCGCAGGATCCGAACTGGTGCGGATTACCGTGAATACGCCCGAAGCAGCAGCCGCTGTTCCCGAAATACAGCGCAGGCTCGACATGATGTCCTGCGAGGTGCCCCTGATTGGCGATTTCCACTACAACGGCCACCAGTTGCTGCAGCAGGTCCCCGAATGCGCTTCGATTCTGGCCAAGTACCGCATTAATCCCGGTAACGTCGGCTTTGGACGTAAGCGAGACGACCAGTTCGCCACCATTATCGAGATCGCGATGGCGAACGAAAAGCCCGTCCGGATCGGGGTGAACTGGGGCAGCCTGGACGCCAGCCTGCTGGCCCGCCTGATGGACGAAAACGCCGCACTGGACAAACCCTCGGACGCCAGCGTCGTCATGCGCGAGGCCTTGATTCGTTCAGCACTTGACAGCGCGGAGCAGGCCGAAGAACTCGGTATGGCGCATGACCGTATCATCCTTTCCTGCAAGGTCAGCGACGTACAGGATCTGATCAGCGTGTACCGGGAGCTGGCGGCGCGTTGCGACTATCCTCTGCACCTGGGCCTGACGGAAGCCGGCATGGGCAGCAAGGGCATCGTTTCCTCAACGGCCGCGATGGCCGTGCTGCTGCAGGAAGGGATTGGCGACACGGTCCGAATCTCGCTGACCCCTGAACCGGGGCAGCCCCGCACCGACGAAGTTGTCGTTGCGCAGGAATTGCTGCAAACCATGGGGTTGAGAGCTTTTTCACCGATGGTGACAGCCTGTCCGGGCTGCGGGCGAACGACCAGCACCTATTTCCAATCGCTGGCGCAGGACGTTCAGGGTTATGTACGCCGGCGCATGCCCGAGTGGAAAGTCGAGTTTGACGGTGTTGAAAACCTGTCCCTGGCGGTGATGGGCTGCGTGGTCAATGGCCCCGGCGAAAGCCGTCATGCCGATATCGGAATCAGTCTGCCCGGAACCGGCGAGGCGCCTGTTGCCCCGGTGTTCATGGATGGAAAGAAGCACTCAACGCTGCGCGGGGAAGCCCTGACCGAAGACTTCCTGGGATTGATAGAGGACTATGTCCGGAATCGTTATCCCCGGCGCTTCCCCACCAATTGAGCGCATAACGCCTTGGCACGCCTGAAAAAATCGACGATGGCGGCGCATGCCGACAGGCACTACCTGTACCAGGAATCGGTGCAGGACACGGAAGCTGAGATCGACTTTATCGAAGAGACCTGGGCGGCCCTGCGCGAGCGGCCGGCGGAACTGCTGCGCGAGGACTTTTGCGGCACGGCCAACACGGCCTGTGAATGGGTGAGGCGCGATCCGCTGCACCACGCCATCGGTATTGACCTGGATGCCGAGGTGCTGGAGTGGGGACGGATCAACAACCTGGCCCAGCTCGAGAGCCGGCAGCGCTCGAGGATCTTATTGCTCCAGGAAGACGTGCTGTACGCCTCGACAGAGCCTGCGGATATCGTGCTGGCCATGAATTTCAGTTACTACCTGTTTCTGACCCGCAGCGATATGTTGACTTATTTCCGTTGTGTTCGCGAAAGCCTGGTGGAGGATGGGATCTTTTTCCTGGATGCCTACGGTGGTTATGACGCACCTCGCGAAATTGAAGAGGAACGCGAATGCGACGGCTTTACTTATATCTGGGAACAGGCTTCCTTCAATCCCATTGACGGCACCATGACCTGTCACATCCATTACGAGTTTTCCGACAGGTCGCGGATGGAACGGGCTTTCAGCTATCACTGGCGGCTCTGGACGCTGCCTGAAATCCGAGAATTACTGGAAGAAGCGGGATTCAGCGACGTGACGGTTTACTGGGAAGGGACGGATGAAAAAACCAATGAGGGGGATGGGATCTACAAGCCGGCCGAGATCGGTGATGCAGACCCGGGATGGGTCTGCTACGTGGTTGCGCAGCGGTAAGTCTGGTTTTCAATCTCCAGTTGTTCAACCGGAGCGGAAGAACCCGCGGACGCCACAATAAACAACAGGGTGTTGTCTTGCCCGCCTGGCTGAGAATAGTCAACCAGGGTACCGCCGGACCATTCCCCCCGGCTCAAGAGCCTGAGCCGCGCACCCGGCGCGACATCAAGCGTTCCGTCCACTGAAAGCAGCAGCCGTTTTCTTTTCACATTGCCCAGGTATTTCGCCCGCGCAATGATTTCCTGGCCGGGAAAACAGCCCTTTGAGAAACTGACGGCGCCTATCTCATCAAGACCGAGCATTTGGGGAATGAATTTTTCAGAAGTCTCCGGACCGAGCCAGGCGACTCCATTGCCCAATTCCTGCTTTTTCCAGGCGCCCAGGTCACCACTGCTGCTCAGCTCCTCCGCGGAGATTCGATATCCGGGCCCGCCCACGCCATAGACCTTCAACTCGGGGGCGATGGAAAATTCCACCCTCGCACGCAACACGAACATAGCCAATCGCTGGAGGAGCGCAGGCAGCAATTCGGCAGAGGCAGCGACCAGGAAATTGTCTTCAGTCCGCAACACCAGGAGCAGACCGAGCACCTGGCCGCGCGCCGAACAGTAACAGGCAAAAGTCGTTTCACCGACTCCAAGCGCCGCGATGTCGGCGCTGAGCTGGGCCTGCAGAAAGGTCCCGGCGTCCGGGCCGGAAAAACGGGCAACCGCAAGATAGGGAATCTGTATTAAGTTCTCTTTTGGCACGTGAAAGCGAATACCTTTACCGGGTCTGCGCATTGTATACAAAAGTATTGCAAAATGAGACTTGATCTTTCTTGAATTAACACGCCTGAATCAGTAGGATTCCGTGGTTGCATTCCGTCAGCTTGCCTGCATGTGTATCACATGGGACTCAAGGCAGGCGCATCGATTTCCAGCACCTGAGTGACGCACTTACTTTCAACAGAAGGCCAAGCATGAAAGCAAAGCAAAGACCTCTTTCCCCATTCATGATCGGGCCGTATTACAAGCCCCAGCTGACGTCTCTGATGTCGATCACGCACCGCGCCAGCGGTGTCTTTCTGAGTGTCGTGGGCGCCCCCTTGCTGCTCTGGTTCATCATCGCGGTCGCCAGCGGGCCGGAAGCTTATGACCGGCTGTTGGGTTACCTGGGGGGATGGGTCGGAAAGCTGGTGCTTTTCGCTTGCGTGTTGAGTCTCAGTTTTCACTTCTTCAACGGTATTCGCCACCTGGTGTGGGATACGGGAAGGGCGCTGGAGATAAAATCTGCCTACACGACAGGCTGGCTGGTTTTGATTGCGACCGTCATCCTGTCCGCCGTGCTCATGGGGGTGCTGCTATGAGCATGGTCAATCCCCTGGCAAAGGCGCGCGGTCATGGCAGCGCCAAGGAAGGCGTTCACCACTGGTATGCCCAGCGTGCATCGGCCGTCTTGCTGATTTTCCTCACGGGCTGGTTGATCTACGCGTTCATCACGTTGGCGGGAATGGAATACCCAGCGGCCCGGGAATTCATGTCGCAGCCGCTTAACGCCGCATTTAGCGTGGTTCTGCTCGTCACGATGTTCTACCACGCCGTGCTGGGCCTGCAGGTCGTTATCGAGGACTATGTGCATAGACCCGCGGTGGAAGTCTTACTTTATTTCATCACCAGGGCCGGGGCCTTGATCGGCGTGGCGCTCGGCATCATCCATGTACTCAAACTGGCCCTGGGAGCCTGATTGATGAGCAATTCTTACAAACTCCAGGAACACAAATACGACGTCGTCGTTGTGGGTGCGGGCGGCGCAGGACTGCGCGCCACCATGGGCATCGCTGCGACCGGTCTTTCCACGGCATGCGTAACCAAGGTGTTCCCAACCCGCAGCCATACCGTTGCCGCGCAGGGCGGCATGTCCGCGGCCCTGGGAAACATGGGTGAGGATGACTGGCGTTGGCATATGTACGACACGATCAAGGGCTCTGACTGGCTTGGCGACCAGGACGCGATCGAGTATATGTGCCGTGAAGCCGTTCCCTCGGTCATCGAGCTGGAGCACTTCGGCGTACCGTTCTCGCGCACCGAAGACGGCCGTATTTATCAGCGCCCCTTCGGAGGCATGACGACCCATTACGGTGAAGGCACGGCGCAGCGCACCTGTGCCGCCGCGGACCGGACCGGGCATGCAATCCTGCATACGCTCTACCAGCAGGCGCTCAAGCACGATGCGACCTTTTACATCGAGTATTTTGCAATTGATTTATTGATGGATGAGTCTGGCGCTTGCCGGGGCGTGCTGGCATGGGACCTGGCGGAAGGAACCCTGCACCTGTTCCGGGCGCATGCCGTTATCCTCGCGACCGGTGGTTACGGCCGCAGCTATTTTTCCGCTACTTCGGCTCACACCTGCACCGGCGATGGTAACGGGATGGTCTTGAGAGCCGGCCTGCCGTTGCAGGACATGGAGTTCGTGCAATTCCACCCCACGGGCATTTACGGCGCCGGCTGCCTGATCACCGAGGGCGTTCGCGGCGAAGGAGGCTTCCTGACCAATTCCGAAGGCGAGCGCTTCATGGAGCGTTATGCACCAAACGCCAAGGACCTGGCTTCGCGCGATGTAGTCAGCCGTTCGATGACCATTGAAATCCGGGAGGGCCGGGGCGTCGGGCCAAAAGGCGATCATATTTATCTCAACCTCCAGCACCTGGGTTCGGACGTCATCAATGAGCGGCTTCCGGGAATCGCCGAAAGCGCCGAAATTTTTGCGGGAGTTGACGTCACGCAAAATCCCATTCCCGTGCTGCCCACTGTGCACTACAACATGGGGGGCATTCCTACGAACTACATGGGCGAAGTCGTCACCCTGGAAGACGGGAACCCTGATAAGGTGGTTCCCGGGCTGTTCTCGATCGGAGAAGCTGCATGCGTTTCGGTGCATGGCGCCAATCGGCTGGGCTCGAACTCGCTGCTCGACCTGATCGTGTTTGGACGGGCCGTCGCGCAACGCTGCGCGGAAGTTGTCGAGCCCGGCGCACGGCATCCGGAACTTGCAGCATCGATCATCGACCCGATGCTGGCGGATTTTGATGCATTGCGAAATGCCAGCGGTGCAAATAGCACCGCGGGAGTCCGTGATGAAATGCAGGCTGTCATGCAAAGCAATGCGGCCGTGTTCCGGACCGGTGAGGTCCTGGAAGAGGGTTGCCGCCTGATTACCGAGGTCAACGAATCTTTTCGCAACGTCAATGTCACTGATCGATCACTGGTCTGGAATTCGGATCTCGTGGAAACGCTGGAGCTTCGCAACCTGCTGGGCTGCGCGGTGACGACCATGCAATGCGCCGAGAATCGCAAAGAGAGTCGTGGCGCCCATGCGCGGGAAGACTATCCGGAGCGGGATGATGAGCAGTGGCACAAACATTCGTTGTGCTGGATGGACCAGGAAGGACATGTAAGGATCGACTATCGCCCCGTTCACATGTACACGCTGACTGACGACGTCGAAGTCGTGCCGCCTAAAGCGAGGGTTTATTGACATGGCAGAATTTCGCTTACCCGCAAACTCGCGCATCGGCAAAGGGAAAACGTTTCCCGCACCTGACGGGGCCAAAAACACCCGGGTATTCCGCATTTATCGCTGGAATCCCGATGACGAAAACAATCCCCGAATAGACAGCTATGAGGTTGACCTGGATAGCTGCGGGCCGATGGTGCTGGACGCCGTGATCAAGATCAAGAATGAAATCGATCCCACGCTGACGTTCCGCCGGTCCTGCCGGGAAGGCATCTGCGGCTCATGTGCAATGAATATTGACGGCACCAACACGCTGGCCTGTATCAAGCCGATCGCTGAAATCAGCGGCGACGTCAAGATCAATCCGCTTCCCCATTTACCGGTGGTCAAGGACATCGTTCCCGACATGTCGCATTTCTATGCCCAGTACGCCACCATCAAGCCGTGGATTCGAACCCAGAGTACCGCGCCACCTGACCGGGAGCGTCTGCAATCCAAGGAGGATCGGGAAAAGCTCGACGGTCTTTACGAGTGCATTCTCTGTGCGTGCTGCTCCACTTCCTGCCCCAGTTACTGGTGGAACGGCGATCGCTATCTTGGACCGGCGGTTCTGCTCCAGGCTTATCGCTGGCTGGCGGACTCACGTGACGAGGCGACCGGTGAACGCCTGGATGACCTGGAAGACCCGTTCCGGCTCTACCGTTGCCACACCATCATGAACTGCACGCGAACCTGCCCCAAAGGGCTCAACCCGGCCAAGGCCATTGCCGAAGTCAAGAAAATGTTGATGGCCCGCCGCGGTATCTGACGCCGTCTGCCGGGCAAATTCTGTTGATGGGAGGCAATGAACGTGTCAGGAAGTTAAGATGGCTTTGCCGTCGTGGAATGAAGGAACTGGACATTCTCCTGGAGCGATTTATTACACAACACCAACAGTCCCTGTCTCAAGGTTCCTGGCCGGAACTGGAAGCCTTGCTGCAATCCGAGGACGATCTCTTGTGGGACTGGCTGCAAGACCCGGCCAGCGCGGCCGAATCACCCTACTGTGCACTCCTGCGCCAGATTCGCGGTGGCAATGCCTGACTATATCGAACTGCGAAGCGGCAACAGCCCCTGGATGGGCGTTGCTCACGTGATCGTCACTGGGCTAGGGGTTATAGCCGTGTCAACGACCGAGTCCGCCTGGGAATGGAAATCAGGCGTCCTGGTTTTGCTCGCCGTGACCTACTACTTCACCAGCCGCCAGTTCAGGACAAAGGCCGCGCCCGGAAAAATTCGCCTCTTCAGAGACGGCAGCGCTGTGTTGTCAACCGATGGAGTGAAGATCCAGGCGGTGCGGGGACTCTCCGGCTGGGCGAGCCGCTGGCTTTGCGTGATTCCTTTTGAGCATTTTTCAGGCGGCCACCTGTGCAGATCGATCGTGTGCGCATCCGCAAATCACCCGGATGATTACCGGCAGCTTCTGGTGTGGTTGCAAATGAACAATCAACAAGATACCCAAAGGTTAATCAGCTGATGAGCGCCCACCCAGACGACAAAATCGTCAGCCCCTTCGATGCCCTGATGGAGGCAGCAGTCGATGCCATTGTCATTATCGACGGTCAGGGAAACATCCAGCGCTTCAACCGGGCGGCAGAACACATGTTCGGTTACAACGAAAGCGAGGTACAGGGGCGAAATGTCAAATGCCTGATGCCTGAGCCGCACCAAAGCAGGCATGACGACTACTTAAGCCGCTATATCCGGACGGGTGAAGCAGCGATCATCGGGATCGGAAGGGAGGAAACGGGCCTGAGGAAAGACGGACAGATTTTTCCCATGCTCCTCTCCGTGGGTGAGATCAGGCATGACGGGGGAGGGCGCTTTGTTGGAATCGTCAGGGATCTGAGCGACTTCAGGGCGACACA
>CAMYKC010000092.1:0-7280 GCA_947258865.1 uncultured Lysobacterales bacterium | reverse complement strand
GACCGCGATCGCAGCCTACGCCGATGCCGGCCGGTCCATGATCGACCGCTGTGAAGAAACTCCACGTGAAGAAATGCAGTCCATTTACGAACGCATTGCTGAGCAGTCCCGCAGGGCGGCAGAGGTCGTGCAAAGACTGCGCAAGCTGGTGCGTAGCGGTACCGTATCCAAGTCAAGACACAATATAAACCAGATAATTAGAAATATATTATTACTATTTGAATATGAAACAAAAAAAACTGGAACAGAACTTGTTTTTTATCCATTGGAGTCGATGGAATCCTTGTATCTCGACGAGATTCAAATTCAACAGATACTGGTGAACCTGGTCAAGAACAGCCTGGACTCGATTGCTGACGCCGATTATGCAAATGGGCGAATTGAAATTCGCGTGATCCAGGCGGATGATGAAATCGAAATCTCTGTCACCGACAACGGTCCGGGCGTTCCCGATGAATACCGCGTCCGCTTATTTGAATCATTCTTTACGACAAAACCCAAGGGTGTCGGGCTGGGCCTTTCCATTTGTAAGAGCATTGCCGCCGCTCATGGCGGAAATTTGCAATATTCGCAACCCCGGGAAGGCGGCAGCCGCTTCACGCTAACCCTGCCAATGGAGTGGATCGGGTGAATTCCTCGGTCTCGCAGGAACCAATGGTCTGCATCATCGATGACGATGAAGCCATCCGGGAGTCTTTGCGCCTACTGTTGTTTGCAGGCGGCCTGAGCAGCTGTGTCTACGAGTCTGCTGATGCTTTCCTGGCCGATGAAAACCCGAATTCATTCGATTGCATGCTTCTGGATATTCGCATGCCGGGTACGGACGGGCTGGAATTGTTCAGAATTCTGAGCCGCAAACAACTGAGCTATCCCATCATTTTCATTACCGGCCATGGTGACATTCCGCTAGCGGTGTCCGCGATCAAAAACGGTGCCTTCGACTTTCTGACCAAGCCGTTCCGGGAAGGGGAGTTACTGGAAAAAATAAATTCAGCCATCGCTCTTTACCGCTCATCGAAAAAACAACTGCTCAAGTTGCAGAAACTTCAGCAACGAGTGGATTCCTGTACTCCCAGGGAGAAGGATGTCATGCGTCTGCTTGCTCAGGGCCTGCCCAACAAGGGAATCGCCGAGGCCCTGGGGATCAGCCCGCGGACTGTGGAAATCCATCGTGCACACGTCATGGAAAAAATGGCGGCCGGCTCCTTGCCTGCACTAGTGAAGATGATCACCTTGCTGGAGGCGGGCCGGCAGAAATCCCGTTGAAATCGTATTCGCTGTTCTTTCTTCATGATTTCCTTAGACAATATTCGCTGTAGTTGATCCAGGACATTTGCAGAATACGTAATTTCCCTGATGGTATGGCATGGCGTAGCCGGTAGCATTCCGCCAACGCCCGTTCCAAACGAAGCGGCAAGCAAAACGCAAGGGTTACGAGCGATTAACAGCGAAAACAAAAGTAAGGGAGTACTGGTTCTCAACGAGCCGGACGCCAGCGTGCGTGATGCCCTCACCGTTTTGTTGCGGGGTGAGAATTGGCAAGTGGACAGTGTGGAAGACTGTCGAGGGCTGATGTCTGCGATCGAGGCCGGAGGCATCGTAGCGGTGATCAGCGAGTCGAGCTTGCCTGACTGCACGCCCCAGGAAATCCTCGAGCACTGCTCAAAACTTGATTTGCCCGTGATCTTCACGGGACACGATCTTCCACTGCAGGGAGCTGTGGACCTGATCCGGCAGGGAGCGATGGATTTTCTTGACAAGCCTTTTCCGCAATCCCGGCTGCTGGATTTGCTGGACAGGTTGCACAACAGGCAGCATTAGAGATTAAACTGGTAAGGACTGAATCGATAGTGAATTTACCTGCATCCCGGAGGCAATGATGAATAGCGAAAAACTGATGAATCGTCGTAATTTTCTGAAACTCGGTGCAAAAGCAGGTGGAGGCGCACTTGCCTTGTCAGTCATCCCGATCAAGCTGATTGCCGGCGAGGAAGTTGGCGAAGACGAAGCACTGGCCCAGGCGATGGGTTACGTAGTTGACGCGAGCGCCGTCGACACGACCAAGTTCCCGAAACGCGCCGGCGAGGAAGGCGCCAAGCAGTTCTGCAATAACTGCGCTCTTTATGCTGGTGATGCGGATTCAGAGACAGCGCCCTGCAGCATATTCCAGAACCGCCCTGTCCGTGGCGCAGGCTGGTGCAACGCCTGGGTAGCGAAGACCTGATCCAATACTTGCAATAAATCGGCCGGAGCCCTGATTTGCTCTTTTGATGAAAAAGGGCTCTGACCCCTTTTAAAAAAGGGGCTCTGACCTCTTTTTATCGACGTTTTTACCGTTTGTGTATCGCAATTGGAAAATAACATGACCTACAACGATAAAGTGGTGCGACAGTTTGTCGTCATGACCGTAATCTGGGGCATTGTGGGCATGCTGGTTGGCGTGATCATCGCCGCCCAGTTATGGCTGCCTGTATTGAACTTCGATATCCCCTGGCTTACTTACAGCAGGCTGCGCCCACTGCACACCAATGCGGTGATCTTCGCATTCGGCGGGTCGGCTCTGATCGGGACCTCGTTCTACGTCGTTCAGCGGACCTGTCATGTTCGATTATTCGCAGGCGGGCTGGCGTCATTGGTGTTCTGGGGGTGGCAACTGGTCATCCTGGCAGCCGCCATATCCCTGCCGATGGGCTGGACCCAGGGCAAGGAGTACGCTGAACTCGAGTGGCCCATCGATGTTCTGATCACGGTTGTCTGGGTGGCGTACGCGGTTGTTTTCTTCGGCACCATTATCAAGCGGCGGGTCAGTCACATCTATGTCGCCAACTGGTTTTACGCGGCTTTTATCATCACCGTCGCTCTGCTTCACATTGTCAATAACCTTGCTCTGCCGGTAACCATGACCAAGTCCTACGAGGTCTACACCGGTGCAGTGGATGCAATGGTGCAATGGTGGTACGGCCACAACGCGGTCGGGTTTTTCCTGACCGCCGGTTTTCTGGCCATGATGTACTATTTCGTGCCCAAGCAGGCAGAGGGGCCCGTCTACTCCTACCGTTTGTCCATCGTGCATTTCTGGGCGCTGATCTCAATTTACATGTGGGCCGGTCCGCATCACCTGCACTACACCGCGCTGCCTGACTGGGTCCAGTCACTGGGTATGGTGTTCTCGCTGATCCTTCTGGCTCCGAGCTGGGGCGGCATGAGCAATGGCGTCATGACCCTGTCCGGCCAGTGGCATAAACTGCGCACCGATCCTGTCCTGAAATTCATGATCGTGGCGCTCAGCTTCTACGGCATGTCGACTTTTGAAGGCCCGATGATGTCCATCAAGACAGTCAACGCGCTCAGTCACTACACGGACTGGACCATCGGACACGTGCATTCCGGTGCATTGGGCTGGGTAGCCATGATGACGATCGGCTCACTCTACTCGCTGACTCCGCGCCTGATGGGCAAAAAAGTGATGTTCAGCGTGAAAGCGGTCGACGCTCATTTCTGGATCGCCACCATCGGCATTGTTCTCTACATCGCTTCCATGTGGATTGCCGGTGTGATGCAGGGCTTGATGTGGCGGGCGTTCAACGATGACGGCACATTGACCTACACCTTCATCGAGACCATCGCTGCAACCAAGCCGTATTATGTCATCCGGCTGCTGGGCGGCACGCTGTTCCTCGCGGGTATGTTCATCATGGCCTGGAACACGTTCAAAACTCTGGGCCAAGCCAAGGCGCCAGAATTCAAAGCTGCAGAACCGGCATATTGGGGAGAGCACGCATGAGCAGAGGACACAAAAGACTCGAAAAAAACATCATCCTGATGTCGGTTTTCATCGTAGTGGCGGTCAGCCTCGGCGGCCTGGTTGAAATTCTGCCCCTGATTTTTCAGGACCAGGTCAGGACACCGGCCGAAGGCATCAAGCCATATCCGCCATTGCAGCTTGCCGGGCGGGACATTTACGTCAGGGAAGGTTGCTATAACTGCCACTCCCAGATGATCCGGCCGTTCCGCAGCGAAACCGAACGCTACGGAGCCTTTTCGGTGGCGGGAGAGTCAGTTTACGATCGCCCGTTCCAGTGGGGTTCCAAGCGTACTGGCCCGGACCTGGCAAGAGTGGGGGGGCGATACAGTGATGAATGGCACATCATTCACCTGATCAATCCACGGGACGTGGTGCCCGAATCCAATATGCCCGGTTACCCGTGGTTGATGGAAGCGGTCATTGACGGTGAACTGGTGCAGCGCAAGATGGATGTCCTGCAAACCCTGGGCGACCCATACACAGACGATGAAATCGCCGCTGCCGCCGATGCCGTCTCCGGCAAGACCGAAATGGAAGCGCTGGTCGCTTACCTGCAAGGTCTGGGCCTGGCTCGTAGCGGGCGGTGATAGAGACTGAGCCATGGGTATTGAATCGATAGACATCAACCTGGTGAGAGGAGCGGTTTTGATTCTGCTAATCCTTGCATTCCTGGGGATCTGGGCCTGGGCATGGAGCCGAAACCGTAAAACGGTTTTTCGTGAAGCGAGCATGCTTCCTCTCGAAGAAGACTTTGGCCAGGTGCCAAAAAACGACAGCAAGACCGAAGGAACCAAGGAGTAATCCATGTTGAATTCATTCTGGAACTGGTTCGTGATTATCATCACCGTGGGCAGCATCCTGGCCTGCTGGTGGTTATTACACTGGACCAAGGGTGTATCCGATCGCTCGGAGGATGAGGTCGGCTCCACCGGGCACGTATGGGATGATGATTTGAAGGAATTGAATACGCCTTTGCCGCGATGGTGGCTGCACCTGTTCAACATCACGATTATTTTTGCACTCATCTACCTGGTGATTTTTCCCGGCCTGGGTAATTTTGCCGGCATCAAGAACTGGACCCAGGTCGATCAATACAAGGCTGAAATAGCCAGCGCCACTGCCGCACAGGAATCGGTTTTCGGACGGTTCCGCGACATGGACCTTGAAGCCCTGATGGCCGATCAGGAAGCGATGGAAATCGGCGCGCGCCTCTTTGGCAATAACTGCGCCATGTGCCATGGTTCCGACGGCCGGGGCGCGAAGGGTTTCCCGAACCTTGCCGATGGGGACTGGTTGTGGGGTGGAAGCCATGAGCAAGTCATGCATACCATCAATAAGGGCCGGATAGCGGCGATGCCGGCACTGGGCGCGGCACTCGGCGAAGATGGCGTCAGGGAGGTCGTGGCCTATGTCCAGCAACTCTCCGGCCAGAAAGCAGATCCGGAAATGGCGTCTGCCGGACAGGCGCGTTTTCAGATGGTTTGCATGGCCTGCCACGGCGTGGACGGCAAAGGCAACCAGGCCCTGGGAGCGCCGAACCTGACCGACGATATCTGGCTATATGGCAGTAATCCCGCCGAGATCGAATACGGCATTCTCAATGGCCGTAATGGCCTTATGCCGGCGTTCGAAAATACGCTCAGCGAAGATCGGCGCAATCTGCTTGCCGCTTACGTCAAGAACATGTCAGGCTCCTGACATCCGACTCGGCAGATTTAGGGTGACGCCGGCATGAACGAATCCAGGGAGTTACCGGGCCGTTGGAGCAGGCGCAAGCGTGATATCGGAATCATTCTATGGATTGCCTTCCTCACCGCCTGCATAGGCACCTTCGTGATTTTTGCCGTTCTGGACCCGGACGCCCTCAACGATGCCTGGGTCCTGCCCTGGGAGATGGGCCGGCGACTGGCTTACAGCCTGGGATTTCTTTTTCTGTTCTCGGTCGGCCTGATCGCCAGCGCATTGACGGTCTTCATGATCCGGACCGGACCCCGGAGCGGGCATGCCCACGGCGAAGGCCGTCGCCCACCACCGGAAATCCGTTCACCGGATGAAAACAATCCGGACCTCGATATTGGGGATATGAAGTGACCGAGGAATCCAGGCCGGACCGGTCGGGTGAAGGGGAATCGCTGTACCGCAAAGAGCCCAAGATCTACCCGCGTCAGGTCAAAGGCCGATTTGCACGCCTCAGGGTGATAGCGGTTTGGGCGCTCCTGGGTCTGTACTACCTGTTGCCCTGGATCAACATTAACGGAAAGCAGTCCGTTCTTTTCGATCTTCCTGCGCGCAAATTCTACATTCTGGGTTACACATTCTGGCCCCAGGATTTCATTTACCTTGCCCTTTTGATGATAACGGCGGGCCTGTCGCTGTTTTTCTTCACCGCCCTTGCCGGCAGACTGTGGTGTGGATTTGCCTGTCCGCAAACTGTCTGGACGGAGACCTTCGTCTGGATAGAACGCTGGGTCGAAGGCGACCGGCAAAAACGGATGAAGCTCGACAAGGCGCCCTGGAACTCGGAGAAGATTCTGCGCAAGTCCGCCAAGCAGGCGCTCTGGATACTGTTCGCTGCATGGACCGGATTCACATTCGTGGGCTTCTTCACTCCGATACGTGAACTGGGTTCGAACATCGCGAATTTAGCCCTGGGCCCCTGGGAAAGCTTCTGGATCATTTTTTACAGTGTCGCCACTTACGGCAACGCGGGTTTTCTGCGCGAACAGGTCTGCAAATACATGTGTCCCTATGCGCGCTAATATATGTGTCCCTACGCGCGCTTCCAAAGCGCCATGTTCGACAAGGACACATTGATCATTTCCTACGATACGGAACGTGGCGAGCCACGAGGGGGCCGCCGCAAAAAAGACGACCCGAAGGAGAAAGGCCTCGGGGACTGTATCAACTGCACGCTCTGTGTCCAGGTGTGTCCAACCGGTATCGACATCAGGGAAGGTCTGCAATACGAGTGCATCGCCTGCGCGGCGTGTATCGATGTATGCGACCAGGTGATGGATAAAATGGACTATCCGCGCGGCCTGGTCCGCTACACCACCGAACACGCGCTCGAACACAATGAGGGTCATGTGCTCCGGCCCCGAATCCTGGTTTACGGAGCGCTGTTACTGGTGATCTTCAGCGGCACATTATGGTCCATGACCCACCGCATTCCGTTACGCGCCGACCTGATCCGGGACCGCAACGCGCTCTATCGCGAGTTGCCCGGAGATATTGTGGAAAACGTCTATACGCTGAAAATTACAAATATGGATGATGCTCCTCATCAGTACGAGATGATCGTTTTGAACAATGACGCGGTGGAAATCGACCTGGGCCAGCCACTGGACCTGGCGGCCGAGGAGGTCGCAGGGATTGTCGTCCGCCTGAGAATTCCAAAATCAGCAGGGCAGGGCGTGCAGAATATTGACATCGAACTGCAGGCAAAGGACGATGAATCAATCCGCAAGGAAATCAC
>CAMYKC010000091.1 GCA_947258865.1 uncultured Lysobacterales bacterium | reverse complement strand
CCCGCGACGAGGTGCTCGTGAGCCGCCCGATCCGCTGCCGTAAGAGGGCTCTTATCCTCCTTCTCCTCGATGCCTCCCGGGTCGGAGTACCATTGCATGATCAGTTCTCCGGCCGGTCCGTCAATTGACGGAAGCGGACCAGTTCGGTGAGGCGGAAGCCGGTGTATCGGCCAAGAGTCACGATCAGTCCCAGCACAATCAGGTTCACTTCGGGGAAAACCGTGACCCAGTAGGCCAGGATATCCAGGGTCATGACCAAATAGGCCAGCGCCGCCATCAAGAGGCTTCCAAGGCCTTCACGGATGGAGGTCACCGCGCCGCGTTCTTCCCAGACAATGGACATCCGCTCGATCACCATGGATATGATCACCATCGGGAACAGCGATACCGACAGTCCGGTTTCTGTGCCGATCTGGTGGCTGATGATGCTGATCGTGGTCATCAGTAGTACGACGATGGTGACCACCGCGGCCAGCCTGGGCACCAGGAGCAGGCGCAGACGCTCCAGGTAAAAGCGAAAGACGAGGCCCATCGATACAATGAGAATGAACAGCAGAATACCCTTGAGCAATTCCGTTTCCCGGAATGCCAGCGCAATCAGCACCGGCGCAAACGTTCCGAAAGAACTGAGGCCGATGAAGTTCCGGAGAACAACGATAACCAGGATGCCAAAGGGCACCAGCAAAAGAACTTCGTAAACCGACTGCGTCTGAATGGGCAGATGCAAAACGGATATCTGTCCGATCAGGGAATCTTTCAGCTCTGCGCGCTGGGTCGCCAGGTCGAGAGCGCTCTCGATTCGTTGCCTGATGGAGATCTGCAGGTCATGCAGAGCAGCGCCTTCCACACTGGCCAGTTCTTCTTCGCCGCGCCACCAGATCAGGAATTCTTCGGGTTTTCCCTGGTGACCGGTCTGCGGATCGAAGAGCAGCCACTCATCACCGTTGTAGACGCCCAGCAAGGTGCGGACCGCCGCTCGCTGCACGTCGTTCTGCAGCATCACGCCGTGAACCAGTAGCGTCGGGATCCGGGCGCCGGACAACAAAGTCTGGGCCAATCTTGCCAGTTCGATTGGCGTGTCGACGTCCGCGAGGAAAAGCCGAACATTTTCGTCTTGGCTTGCGCTACCCAGACGGGCCAGAACGGCCGCCGTGAAAGACTCGATATCCGCGGATTCGGATCTCACTTCGCCCACGAAGTCGGAGAGGGCGCTGGCCCAGGGTTCCTCGAGATCCGGAAACGGGGGGTATTCCGGAGTATTCGCAAACCGCCGCTGCCGGGTGTCGGTGATCACCGTGGCCCGGTAATAGAGCGTTTTCGGTTCCCGCAGGCGGCGTATGGCCCAGTCAGCCTGGCGACGAAACAAATCTTCTTCGAGCGTCAGCCCAAATCCCCTTGAAATGAAGTTCTCATCACTTATGGTGTAACCACTGGAACGGCTGGGCAACAGCAGGCTGGCGCGGACAGGACCTTGCTCAGGATGGATTTCAACACGCGCCTGTATGGTCCATTGCTCGCTGGTCTGATCCGGAAATGGCGGGTAGCCCAAACGGACGACCTTGTAGGTGAAAAGCAATCCTCCCAGCAAGACCAACAGTAGCGAAAGGACGATCCACTGGCGATTCTTGCTCAAGGGTCTGAATACTCTTTGCCAGGGAGGGTGTCACAATCCGGTTTGCTGAGAAACGTGTTGCCGGGATCGACCAGCGCAAAAGACTCGAGCGCGCTCCGCCCCAGCAGCAGGGGATAGATAAATTCACTGCGATCAATCAGGCTGACCTCGGTTTGAAGCTTGCGTCCGGCAATGCAGACACTCATCTCGACGACCGGCCGGGTCTGACGGGTGCCTTCATGCTGCACGACCCCGATCGTCCGGACACGCTCCCGGACGATGACAAACTCTTCTCCATTTTCCCGGTCAGTGACTGAAAACCGGACCCAGCGCCGGCCGTCTTTGCGAAATTTCTTGATGATCCGGGCATCCAGGGAAGAAGTTTCAGCGCCGGTGTCGAGCTTGGCCTTGAGTTCGATGCCCACAGTGGGCAGTTGCACATTTTCGACCCAGCCGAGAATCTCCATCTCCTGCTTGGCGGCCAGGGTATGGGCTGGATACGCCGTTAAACAGAACACGGCCAAGCTGCCCAGCATTCGAATCAAGAAATTCATCCTGATGATTATAAAGGCCCTATGCTCCTGAATCCGTAACTATTCAGTGGTCTTCAATAATCTTCGCCTTCCCCGTCTTCTTCCTTCTTGATCGTCCTGGCCTCCTCGGCCAGCTTGATGTTGCGTTCAAAGGTGGGGTCAGGAGCGAACGCTGTTATCAGCGCACCAAACGCGATGGCGCCCTTGTTCCGTCGTCGTGCCCAGCGCACCAAAGCCACCATTGCGGCAATTACCAGTGTAAAACTGATCGAGACCAAAATACCGGCAAGAATGTTCTCATTGAGCGGCACGGACCTGTTCCTGAGTCTTCAATACCTGATTCTTTTGGGTCAACTGTCTGAAAAATCAATTTTTGACCGCGTCGTCAGGACTTCGATTCCTTCCACAACAGCCAGGCAATCAGACCCGGAACGATGACGCCGACAGCGCTGACCCATAGTGGGACTGTTGTCCCATCGACGACTACCTCTGTGCCGTCGATCAGGCGCAGCAGGTGGGTGATCGCAACCAGCGTGAGAAGGATTATTGCGAGTAATGATCCTGTTTTCATGACGTAATCCTGCTTCGGAGTGTCTCACCCAAAGCCTAGTCCAGGCGGGGCGGCTTTGCCCGATACGGAGGCGACTTTTTAGAGTCTGGCCTGAATTTCATGTAATGTGGCTTTTTCCGCCAATTGCGTACTCAACAGGAATAAGAGTGTTACATGACGGAATTTCAAAATATCAAGAGCTCCTATACCCGCAGCGAACTGGAGCTATGTGGCAGCGGTAATTTATTCGGACCCGAGACTGCAAATTTGCCGACGGGAAACATGCTGATGATTGACCGTATTCTGGACATCAACGGTGATGGCGGGCTCTTTGGCAAGGGATCGATCACGGCGGAGTTGGATATCAACCCGGACCTGTGGTTTTTTTCCTGCCATTTCGTCGGAGACCCGGTAATGCCGGGCTGCCTCGGCCTCGATGCGCTGTGGCAGTTGTGTGGCTTTTTTCTTGCCTGGTCCGGCTGCAAGGGTAAGGGGAGGGCGCTGGGCGCCGGGCAGGTTAAGTTTACCGGCCAGATTCTGCCGACCGCCAATAAAGTAACTTACACACTGAATATGAAACGTGTGATTGCCCGTAAATTGAGCATGGTAATTGCCGATGGGGCCGTGGCTGTGGACGGGCGGATCATTTACACAGCCGAAGACCTGAAGGTCGGGTTGTTCCTTTCCACCGACAATTTTTGAGGGACATCATATGCGCCGGGTAGTCGTCACGGGCATGGGCATTGTTTCCTGTTTGGGAAATACCAGGGATGCCGTGACGGAATCGCTGCTGCATGGAAAATCGGGCATCAGTTTCAACGAGAAATTCAAGGAAATGGGTTTGCGCAGCCAGGTCTGCGGATCCGTGGACATTGACCTGGCCGAGCTCATTGATCGCAAGCATAAGAGATTCATGGGCGATGCCGCCTCGTACGCCTACGTTGCCATACAAAGAGCGATTGAGGACGCCGGTCTGGCAGACGAAGAGATTTCGAATCCACGCACCGGGCTGATTGCAGGTTCGGGTGGAGCATCGAGCGCCAACGTTTTATGGGGCGCCGATACGCTGCGCGAACGGGGTGTGCGCCGCCTTGACCCTTACCTTGTCCCGCGCACCATGAGCAGCACGGTATCCGCCTGCCTGGCCACCCATTTCGGAATTCGTGGCCTGAACTATTCCATTACTTCCGCCTGTGCGACCAGCACCCATTGCATCGGCGCGGCGATGGAGCAAATTCAATGGGATAAACAGGACATGATTTTTGCCGGGGGCGGCGAAGAGGAAGACTGGACGCTGGCCATGATGTTTGATGGCATGGGCGCACTGTCATCCGGTTCCAACGACAACCCCACCCAGGCATCGCGAGCTTATGATGCGGGGCGCGATGTATTCGTGATTGCAGCAGGCCATGGCTACCGTCGATGCGCCAATTGACTACATCAACACCCATGGTACGAGCACCCCGGTGGGCGATATTGCGGAACTCGACGCGATCGCGAAGTATTTGGTGAACATTCTCCGCCATTGAGTTCAAGCAAGTCTTTGTGCGGTCACTCGCTTGGCGCCGCCGGTGTACAGGAAGCAATCCATTGTCTGCTTATGCTGGAAAATGACTTCATGGCGGGCTCCGCTAATATATCAGAGCTGGATTCGAAGGCAGAAGGTTTACCAGTTTTGCTGGAGAGCGAGGAAAATGCCGGCCTGAACACGGTGATGAGCAACAACTTCGGATTCGGCGGCACCAATGCCTGTATCGTTTTCCAGCGTTACAGGCTCGCCTGACTTCCTCCGCTTCGTTCTGTCGCGAAAACACTGTCTCCAAGGCGTATCTGTGTCCCCTCGCCCATATGAAGAATCGCATTCTGTCCGAACGCCGGCGCCCGTTCGTTTCCGGGCATGGGATTGATATCGCGCAGGGTTTTGTAGGGCTGCCAGTCCGGGTTTTTCACCGCACTGTCCTGGTCAATCGTGGTCACAACGCAACGCTGGCAGGGATGACAGAGTTTCAGCGCGCAGCCTTTCGAACTGAGCTCAGAGACCCGGTGTTCGGCGAACGGTTCCAGGCCCCGGATCACGATATTGGGCCGAAAGCGGTTCATCGGAACCGTTGACAGTTCCCGTGATTCCAGTTCCCGGTTCAGCGCCGCCAGCGAAGCTTCGTTAGCCACCAGGAATGGGGCGGCGTCGGCGAAAAAGGTGCTGGTTTGCTTACCAAGATTTTCCGGCTGACTTTGCGGGCGGACGAATCCGGGCGCCATGCGTACAAGTCTGAGGACCTCGCTGCTTTCCAGCGCAGAAGTAAGCCATTTCGAGACCTCCTCGCCTTCATCAATCGTCTCGCAATGATCTTTCCAGACTTTTGTCCTGATCTGCGTGCCGCCTGAATGCTCGAACGGCACTGTGAGGGATCCCCTCCCGTCCATCGACAGTTTTACACCGCTATCAGACTGGCTGGTGTGAACCAACGCCAGGCGCGGCAGATCTCTCTGGGTCACAAAACGGCCGCTCTCACGAACGACCATCCAGCGGCGGTCGCCACGCAGGCCGTGCTTCGTCAATACAGCGCGTTCGAGCGCGATCCCCCTCATGGACTTGACCGGGTAGAAGATCAGCCCGGTAACCACAGCATCACGCATGGCGATGGCTCATTCCTCGGCCCAGTCAGCGATCATGAAGACACAATCTTCCAGTTGCGGATCGCCTATCGGATAAGTGGCCAGTTCGAAACCCAGGCTCTTGTAGGCATTATAGGCCGGCTTGTTCGCCGTCATGACGAATAGGGAAAATTTTTCGGTATCGAGTTGCCCGGATGCATGCTTCATCAGCGAGGCAACGAATTCCTCCCCCAGGCCACGGCCGCGTAATTGCGGGTTAATCACCAGGCGGGCGAGGTGGCAGCGTCCGAGTTTCAGGAAGAACTGGCCAAAACCCAGCAGGCGACCGTCTTCTGCGTATGCGATTCTGGAAGCCAGTTCACCCCAGTGTATGTCCCCGAGGAAAGTCTCCTCGCATAGGGGGTATTTCATGTATGGGCTGCCCCAGCGGACGACGCTTTCCTTGTCCGGAAACCAGCCCATGATTTCGCGGGCATGATCGAGTTGTGCTGTTTCAATATTCATGGTTTGTCCCGGATCAACGAATCTTTGCTTAAGTGAGATTTCCAGTTTGTCATCATGTACGATTTCATTATTCCAGATTGAGAACGATCCGGCTCGAATTGATGGATTTGCGCAGTTTTCTGATTCTAATCATTTCACTGACGATCCCTGTATCGCTGCAGGCGCAGACGGTGCCTTTCGAGAGCGAGCCGGAAAAGCAGGTGCACTGGGCAACGGCGGCATTCTTCGGCACGGGCTGGTATCAGGTCGATGACAACCGCTCGGTGTTCATCTTTCGCATTCCCCCACGCCAGAATGTGCGCGAATCCGGCTGGCACGAAAACGGCAAGCGCAAACTGGGTGTTGAAATTCAGTATCCTTTGGCGTTTGGCCTTCACAAGCTCGACGATATCCCGGATTTCATCGAATTCGATAACTACGGAACCATCTCCTTCACTCCGGGCGTGCAAGTCGAGATTCCGGTCAACGAAAAATGGTATCTGAGACCTTACGCCCATTTGGGCGCCGGCTACGAAAAAGAATCGGGCGAGTGGGCCGGCATCTGGTACGGAGGGCTCAAGAGCCGCTACCTGCTGGGCGAGAGCACAAAGCTCAGGTGGTCGTTGCTGAACGCCGTTTACTATGCGGGCTACAAACCCGAGTTCAAAAACCGGGGGCAATACGCATCATTCATGACCGGCCTGGAGTTCAATCAACCTCTGAGTCGCTTCAGGCTGGCTGGTGAACCGGTCTGGTTCAACTGGCACATCACCTATAATTACCTGTTTGACCGGCTGAATTTCCATGTCGAAGAAGATCGGGTCGAGTCGATCGAAGATCAGTGGGAAATTGGCCTGGCCCTCGGCAGGGGCCGCGAAGGCGTGAAAATCTGGTTCCTGACCTTTGAACATATCGGCCTTTCGTACAAATGGAGTTCAAACGGCGCTTACAAGGCCATCTCCATCAACCTCAGGTCACCGTTTACTTATTGATATGCGTGCAGTAGTCAGGTGGCCATACTTGCCCGTTTTTGCAATTACAGGCTATCTGAGCTGGTCAGCAGCCTCTGCCCTGGCGGGCTGTGAGCATGGTAACGAGATCGCGGTCCTGGACTCCGAATTTTTACGGGTCGTGACCCTCAATATGGCACACGGACGTAAAGACGCCAGGAACCAGATGTTGCTCAACGAAGAAACCATCCGGAACAATCTACGGCAGTTGGGCGGGCTCCTGGACCGGGCAGATGCAGACGTGATTGCCCTGCAGGAAGCCGATGCCGCCTCCGCCTGGAGCGGCAAATTCAATCACGTGGATTTCCTGTCGGAAACCACGATTTACAAATGTTCATCTCACGGTGTTCACGCCAGCAACCGGATGTACGACTTCGGTACCGCGTTGATGTCCAAGCATCCCTTCCAGGGTAGTTTCGCGCACAGTTTCAAGCCGTCCAAGCCCACCACAACCAAGGGTTTCACCGTTGCGGCGCTCGACTGGAATCCCGGTAATGACCTACCTGAGCCGTTGCGGGTGAAGTTCATCTCTATCCACCTTGATTTCTCCCGGCGGTCGGTACGCCGCTCACAGATTGATGAAGTCGTTTCTGTGCTATCGAAGATAGACGGCCCAATGATCCTGATGGGTGATTTCAACACGGACTGGCAAAGCGAGGACTCTTCGCTGAAATACCTGGCCGAGCATCTTGGCCTCTCAGTATTCGAACCCCATGCCGATGGCTTTTCCACCTATGGCGACAAGGGCGCGCGCCTGGACTGGATCCTGATTTCTCCGGCACTCGAATTCAGGACATATGCGGTTTACCCTGACGTGGTGTCGGATCATTACGCGGTGGCTGCTGAGCTCGTATTGGATGATAAATCATGAAAACCCGAACCTGTATCAATCATGTTCTGCCCGCCCTTGCAGCGTTGCTGCTTCTGGGGTCCTGTGCGGTCACGCCCCGCCAGGAAGCCTGTCCTGCCAGCACGCAGGATTTACCGGACTGCCCCCCGCTCAGCGCCATAGAAGACCCGGAAATTAATAAGCTTTATGAAGACAGGGCATGGATACCCTCGAAAGAAATCGAGGAAGACCTGATTCAGTTGGGGAAAGAGGCCGATATTCCGATTCAGCACGCACGCACCAAGTTTCTCGGCCCGGATGACCATGCGGCTATCGATTCGCTGGCCGCCAAGCTTTGGATGCTCGAAAATGCCGAGCACACCATCGATTTCACTTACTACATCTTCAAGACCGACCTGGTCGGCTACGCGATGCTTGGCGCCATGTGTAATGCAGTGCGTCGTGGTGTCGATATCCGGGTCACCGTGGATTCGCTGGGCTCGATCAGCGGCGGCGCCCACCCGGCCTTGAGAGCGCTGGAGACCTGTGCGGAAAATGCCGGGTTCATGCGAAACAGCAACGGGGAACTGACTACGAAAAAAGCGCGGGTCCAGGTGGTAATCTTCAACGCCGTCTCGAAACTCAACAATCCCAACCGCCGTTCCCATGACAAGCTGCTGGTAAAAGATGGCAGCTTCGAACACAAGTCCGCCATCATTACCGGTGGACGCAACATTTCCGAGGATTATTACGGGATCCGGGGTGACGGCACACCGGATCCTGACCCGTTCCGGGACGCTGAGATTCTCATTCGTTCAGCCGAGGGTGTGGTCGAGGAAGACATCACAGTCGGTGAACTCAGTGAGAATTATTCTTCGCTGCTGTTCCTGCTCCATTTGAACAAACGGATCACACCCGGAGATTCGGATCGTGACGCAAAGCAATACTGGCAGGAACGCAACAAGGCGCAGGATGCGTTGGAAAAACTCAAGAGTAACGAATATTTCACACCGCACATGGAGGAAATGGGTGAGTACATGAGTTCCGGCTTCCATGACTCGCAGGTCCGGTTTGCGCATGAACTGGGTAACCTCACCGACAGGCGGGTGGTCTCGGATGTAGAGGGCAACCAGGCACGCAATCCAAACTCCATCATGACCATCCTGGCGCAGATCGCAGATGAAATGCCGGACCTCAGGTCCGTCCGGATCGTGTCGCCTTACCTGTTCCTGGCGGAGTATAAGGACAGTGATGGCGAAATCATCAATGACGAGGCGGAAGGTTTTCGTGACTGGCTGAACGAGCATCCGGATGCAGCGCTGGAAATCATCACCAACTCGGTTTTGACTTCGGACAATTTTCCAGCGCAATCCGTGATTGACATGGAAACCGCGCCCAGGTTGTTGCTGCCACCTGAGCTGCGGGACGAAGAAATGACTTCAGACCTGGTCAACAGCGAGGTGTGGAAGGAACTGGTCGCTCATCCCAGGCTGAGAGTGTACGAGACTGGCCGACTCGATTCCGTGCTGCTGGGCGGGGAGAAAAACTACGGAAAGTTGCACGCCAAGTTCTTCATATCCGGCGACCTCGGATTCGTCGGCACGACCAATTTCGACTACCGCTCCAGGCTCTACAACAACGAAATGGGTTTCTTTGCCCTCGACCCGAATCTGGCCGGGGACTTGCACAGGAGTTTCGATGAACTGGTCTCGATTTCCTATGCCTGGGGATCACCGGAATGGTTACAGTTGCGCAAGGAAGTGATGGGGCTGAAAGGCATGAAGGGGAAATCCACCAGGGGCCAGCGGGGCTGGTACAAGTTCTTCAAGAAAACGGGCATTATCTGGTACCTGTAGAGGCGAGACCGGCTCCAATTTTCCTGACCTCTTCGACCATCAGGTCGAAGTCCTCGAAGCGGCTGCGGTGATTGGAAATT
Organism: uncultured Lysobacterales bacterium; assembly: GCA_947258865.1. Lineage (GTDB taxonomy): Bacteria > Pseudomonadota > Gammaproteobacteria > Xanthomonadales > SZUA-36 > CAMYKC01. The sequence continues at coordinate 2,049 of CAMYKC010000091.1, read as the reverse complement.
GCCGCACGCAGGCAATACATCCCGTGCAATGTCGTGTAGGAAGGCGCCGCCACGCCGCCTTCCTGTAGTTCAACGAGGAGCGTCTTGTTGAGTTCATTCAGTTGCCCGGTTTCCAGCCCGCCCGGGTTGTAACGAAAACACACAATATCCAGCCCGATCGGCGCCATCAGCTCCAGATTGCTGTTGGCCTCAATGAGTTCTCCAAGGTAGTGGGCCTGGTCTACGTTACGGGCAATCATGCGGCCGAAGCGCGCCAGTCCATGCTCCTTGATCGACATCCAGACTTTCAGCGCGCGGAATTGGCGTGTCAGTTGCAGACCGTAATCACTGAACCAGACGCTGCCGGAGGCCATACCGCCACCCTCGGCTTCTCTTTGAAGATATTCCGGCACCAGCGCGAAGGACTCACGGTGTGCGGATGCATCGCGGACGACCACGCAGCCGGCCTCGAAAGGGATGTGCATCCATTTGTGAAGGTCCAGAGCAATCGAGTCCGCCCGCTCCATTCCGCCGAGTAGATTGCGTACATTTTCCGCCAGCACCGCAACCGCACCGATGGCGCCGTCGACGTGAAACCAGAGTTTTTCGCGCTCGCAGAAATCTGCTATGGCATTCATGTCGTCGATCGCGCCGGTATTGATGGTGCCGGCGGTTGCGATCACGCAGAACGGGATCATTCCGGCCTCGCGGTCCTGCGCTACCTGCTTCTCGAGCGCATCCATGTCGATGGTGTAATCGTCGTTGACCGCAACGTGGCGCAGGCCGGCAGAACCCAGGCCAAGGGTCTCGATCGCTTTCTGGTTGCAACTGTGAATCTCGGTCGAGGCATACGCAGTCAGCGGACCTGGCGCGGCCAGCACACCCTCGTGCCTGACGTCGTATCCAGCGCTGGTGTTTCTGGCCACGGCCAGCGCGGTGAAGTTCGCCATCGACCCGCCACTGGTCAACAGGCCGCTGGCGTTTTCCGGGAATCCCATCATGCCGATGATCCAGTTGATTACCTGTTGTTCCACCCGGGGCGCCACGTGGTTGATTCCGCCGACATTGGGATTCAGAACTGCCGCCAGAAAATCGGCCAGTGCCCCCATCACCGTGCCGCTGCCCATGTACCAGGGCCAGAAGCGCGGGTGATTGGTATGCAGGTTGTAGGGCATGATGTTGACAAGAAATTCTTCGTATACGTCGGCCGGATCTGATGGACCATCCGGCGCGGGCGACATCAGCTTTTCGGCAACGTCAGGGGGCACCGGTTGCCAGACGGGCCGTTCCCTGGCGGACTGAATATAGTCCAGCGCATCGTCAACCGCCCGGTGGGCAAGGCTCCGCATCTCATCCCAGTTTTCGGGATCCAGGGTTTCGAATTTTTCACTGTCAGTCATGTTTCTTTGAACCGTTCACCGTCGAAAGCGTGGAGGATACACCATTGCCGTAAATGCTTTGTGATCACCCAATGCCGAAAGTCGAGTAAACTATCCCCATGATCACAGCCAATCGGTAGCAAGGTGCAGCCATGCTCAGAATTCATCCAAGCTTGTTGACGGTCGGTCTTGTTTTCCTGTTCGGCTGTTCCTCCGGTGATGAAGAAGCCGTCACGAAACAAGCGGCTGAAGAGGTTCACAACGAAGTAGAGCAATCCTGGCGTGAAGAACGCCTGTCCGTTGGACGGAAGACTTATGAAAAGGCCTGCGCGTCTTGTCATGACACGGGCAAGCTGGACGCGCCAATCACTGGAAATCCCAAGCACTGGACTGGTCGCTCGTCGCTTTGGGAGGCTGTACTGTTCGAACACGCCAAAACGGGTTACCGCGAGATGCCGGGGAAGGGCGGGAATGAAGAGCTGACCGATGAATCCGTCGAGGCAGCAGCGGAATACATGCTCAGCCTGACCCACCCAGAGTTACCGTTGGACTGAGAATCGCGGAATCTGCCGTGCATCTTGGAATCCCGGCCCTGCTGGAATTTTATCGCCAACACTGCGAAGAAGAATCGCTGGTGCTGGCAACCATCGTCGCCACAAACGGCTCGACTTACCGCAAGCCGGGGGCGATG
>CAMYKC010000090.1 GCA_947258865.1 uncultured Lysobacterales bacterium | reverse complement strand
CAGCGGCGAAGCTTTATGGAACCGCTTGCTGACCATCAGCATCAAGCCGTTCATGGACGCCTGGACCTATGACCAGGATCGCATCGATCAGTGTTGTGTGCACATTCTCGATCCCAATGGCGAGCCGGTGTCTTTTTGCGAGTACAACGCAATCAATCGCCCGCGCATGACCGCAGGAAGCCTTCCTGAAATCAAGGTGAGCAATGCATGAAACTTATCTCTTATATTGCCTCGCTGGTCCTGGCGCTGATCCTCGTATCCGGTTGCCAAACAACGGCCCGCAAGCCGGCTGTCACAGATGAAGACCGCGAAATGACTGGGAGTCCGGAAGATCGCACGGCGGCGCCGGTTTATACCGATGCGCTCTACATCGAGCTGGTGAAAAAGTACACCGTGGACGAGGGTGAGAGAGTCGATTACCAAGCCTGGAAGAATGCGCCTGGAGACATCGCCGCGCTGAACCGCCAGGTGGAACTGATCGCCAAGGTCAGCCCTGCCAGTCACCCCGGGCAGTTTCCGACAAAGACTTCTGAACGCAGTTATTGGATCAACGCCTATAACACGCTGGTGCTCCAGGCTGTGCTCGAATACTGGCCGCTGGAAAGTGTGCGCGATGTAAAACTGTCTTTCAGTTCCAGGATTGTTCCTGGAAAAGGATTTTTCTACGACCGCAAAGTCATTGTTGGCGGCGATGAAACCAACCTGTACAAGCTCGAGAGAGAAGTGCTGCGCAGCCAGAAGGACCCGCGGCTGCATTTTGCCCTGAACTGCGCCAGCGAGTCCTGCCCGGTGCTGAAGCCCTGGGAGTGGACGGAAGAGCAACTTGACGCCGCGGCTCGTGAATTCATCAATACGCCGGAAAACGTCTTGGTCGCCGAAGACACCTTGCAGCTGTCGCGAATTTTCAAATGGTACAAAAAGGACTTTCCGGAAGACATCTACGGCTATCTGCGGGAGTATGCAGCCCCGGGCCTGAATCAAGAATTGCAAGAAGCCGCCGATCGGGATTACCGCATCAGATACAGCGCCTATGACTGGTCCCTGAATGCGGAGAAAGCCTCGGCACAGGAGACTGGCGGTGGCCAGTGAAATCGGCCATACAGCCAGCAATTCCTCGCTCGCGGCGATGGACTCACCCGGTTGTTGTTCTGCTTTCTACGAACAGGATTGGGTTCGTCAGTTAGCCGAAGACAGCTTTCACCCGGGTGGAACAGAGCTCACCGACCGAACGATCGCCGCAATGACTTTGTCTCCGGGCGCCGCGCTGCTCGATCTCGGCTGTGGCACCGGGACCACCGCATTGCGGCTTGCCGGCCAGCACGACCTGCAGGTCAGCGCCGTGGATATCAGCACATCGAATATCGAGCGCGCCAGGAAACGAACAGACGCGAGCAGTGTTGCCATCGATTTCAGGCAGGCGGACGCCCATGATCTGCCCTTCGACGATGACGAACTGGATGGCGTACTGGCAGAATGCGCCTTCAGCCTGTTCAATGAAAAATCCCTGGCACTCGCTGAAATCCAGCGGGTACTCAAGCCCGGCGGCAAGCTCGCCATCACGGATATGGCCATTGGCCGCACTTTGCCCGAAGATATTTCTTCGGTCCTGGCGCCGTGGACCTGCCTGGCTGATGCCCTGCATCCGCAAGCTTATGTCCAGCTGTTCCGGGAAGCAGGGTTCGAGGTTGAAGGCGTTTGTGATGAGAGCACAGGCCTTCTCAGCCTGTTGCAGATGCTGAAGCGTAAAGTCCTGCTGCTAGGTACTGGCGCCGCACTGGCCAACCGGGAAATTCCTGGCTTCGATCTTTCGCGTGCCAGGTTCTGGCTGGACCGTTTCCAGGCCGAGGTCGAAAAAGGCAGCATTCTCTATTACCGCTTCAATCTGCAAAAAGCGGTACATTAGGTTCAACGCCGGATCGCCAAAGCTGGTGCCGGCTTCCGGGTTTTTCTCTTCTGGTGTTTGATCCGCAGCAGTCGGTCAGCGAGAATCTAGGTTAATCTCTATCCACATCGCCGCGGAAAAATGAGGAACCTGAAATGACAGATATCGCCCCCGTTGATCAACTGGCTGATACGACTCAGGAACAGCCTGTTCTTGTCGCTGTCGATTTTTCCGAAGATTCCAAAGCCGCCCTCCGCTGGGCCTGCAATTATGCAGCTCTGAACGGCGCGAAACTGGTCTTGCTGCACATCGTGCATGACCAGGCATCGAGCCCCGGTTTTTACAAACAGGAAAAAGGCAAACAGCTGAAGCCCATGCAGGCGGTGGCCGAAGCCATGATGGCCGAATTCCTCGATGAGGTAAAAAGCGAAACTCCCGGACTCGATATCCTGGACACGGCGGAGTTGCAGTTTGTACGAGGATTGCCACCCAGCCGGATCGTCGAAGTTTCCGAAATACTTAAGGCAAGCCTGATCGTGATGGGCAGCCGTGGCATCACCGGCCTGCCGCACATGTTGCTGGGTTCGGTTGCCGAGCGGGTCGTCATGCTGGCGAAGCTGCCCGTGGTCGTGGTGAAAGCGGAAGACAGACCTGAATCCAGGAAAAAAGTGATCAAGCGTCAACAAAAACAACAGAAAAAAGACCGAAGGCGGCTGAAGGAATTGCTGGGTCTAGGACCAAAACCGGAGCCAGAGGGCGACATCGATGGATAATCCTATCGCCAGTTTTGGCCTGTGGGCTGGTCTCTTTGGCGGGCTGGCCCTTTTTCTGTTTGGCATGGACATCATGACCCAGGCGCTGAAGTCCGCGGCTGGAGATTACATGAAGGACATCCTCGCCAAGTTGACCCGCAACCGTTTTGTAGGCGTGGGGATTGGCGCCTTTGTCACGGCCGTTATCCAGTCTTCTTCCGTGACCACGGTGATTCTGGTAGGTTTCATTTCGGCGGGACTGCTGTCGATGTCGCAAAGCGTCGCCGTGATCATCGGCGCCAATATCGGTACGACCATCACGGCCCAGATCCTGGCTTTCAAGGTAACCAAGCTCGCCTTGCCGATGATCACCGCCGGCTTCCTGGTTTCCTTCACGGCCAAGCAAAACAACTGGAAGCAGACCGGCATGATCGTACTGGGCCTTGGGCTCGTGTTCTACGGCATGGGCATCATGAGCACATCGCTGAATCCTCTGCGCAGCTACGAGCCTTTCATCCAGTTCATGATCTCAATGCAGAACCCGATTCTGGGCGCCCTTGTTGGGGCGCTGTTCACTGCGGTTGTCCAGTCGTCATCAGCCACCACCGGGATACTGATCGTGATGGCCTCGCAGGGCTTGATTGGTCTCGAATCCGCGATTGCAATCGCCCTGGGCGCAAATATCGGCACCTGCGTAACGGCTGGTCTCGCCAGCATTGGCAAGCCCCGCGAAGCTGTGCGTGCAGCAGTGGTTCATACCTTGTTCAACGTCGGGGGTGTAATGATCTGGATTGCCTTCATTCCCCAGCTGGCCGAGCTGGCGCAATGGATGTCACCCGCCGCGGAAGGTTTGACGGGCACGGATCGGCTGGCCGCCGAAACGCCTCGCCAGATCGCCAATGTCCACACTTTTTTCAATATTATCAATGCATTGATTTTTGTCGGGTTCACGACACAGATCGCGCGGCTGGTCGAGTGGCTGATCCCGGACCGGCCCATCACGCCGGAAAAGGCCATGCTGCCCAAATATCTGGATGACGACTTGATTTCGACACCGCCCATCGCACTGGAAGCAGCACGCCAGGAACTCAAGCGGCTCGGCAAGCGGGTTCTCCGGATGGTCAGGGAAATCATGCCGGTAGCCATCACCGGATCGAGGGCTGAACTGGAGCGCGTCGCGGCATTGGACAAGGTGGTCGATGCCAGGCACATCGCCATTATCGAATTCCTGGGCAAGATCAGCCTGACCAATCTTTCGAAACGGCAGTCGAAGGAATTGCTGCAACTGGCCGAGTTGGCCAACAGCCTCGAGTACATCGGCGACCGCATCGCAACAGGCATGGTGACTTCTGCGAATAAGCGAATCGACGAAGATGTCACCGTGTCGCCTCAGACCGCCAAAGTGCTCAGCGAATACCACACTCTCGTTTCCAGTGCGCTCAACGATGCCTTGAAGGCCGTTGTAACCCAGGATTCAGAGTTGGCAGTGCAGGTCCGGCGCCGCAAGAAAGATCTCGCCCGGATGTCCCGGGAAATTACGGCGCATGGACTGGACCGGCTGACTGCGGATGAGCCCAACCGCCTGAAAACCTATGCCCGGGAGATGGAGGTCATGGAGATACTCGATGGCGTGTTCACGGTCGCGCGGCGCATGGCACTGACTCAAGCCTAGATTGGTCAACAGATCGATGTTGTTGGGAAGCAACCTGACTGAGAGCAAGTAAATTGGATTTTCCGCTTTTGAACTGTCACATGTTTGTCATAATCAAGCGGTAGTTTGGGCCGGATTTGAATCCAATTTGACAGGAGAAGTACATGTTCTCGCGTAATTACCTTATCGTTTCAATCCTGATTCTAACGTCGATGGTCTTGACCGCTTGTGGTGGGGGCGAGCGTCGCCAGGTCATCCAAAACAAAGGCTCCGACACCCTGGTCAACGTCGCCCAGGCCTGGGCGGAGGACTACCAGACCGTCAATCCGGCAGTGGTTGTGGCTGTCAGTGGCGGTGGTTCAGGAACCGGTATCGCTGCCTTGATCAACGGTACGGTGGACATCGCCAACGCCAGCCGCGCCATCAAGGACAAGGAACTCAAGCTTGCCCAGGACAATGGCCAGAATCCGGTGCAACACGTGGTCGGCTTCGATGCACTGGCGGTATACCTGCACTCCGATAACCCGATCGATGAAATCAGCATTGAACAGCTCGCCGAGATATACGGCGACGGAGGCACCTACCTGAGCTGGACCGACCTGGGCGTTGAAGTACCGGGCTGCCAGGACCAGGAAATCGTCGTGGTCAGCCGGCAAAACAATTCAGGCACCTACGCCTACTTCCGGGAAGCCGTACTCAGCGATCGTGATTTCAAACTTGGCACCCGCGACATGCATGGCTCCAAGGACGTCGTTGACCTGGTTGAGAAAACGCCCTGCGCGATTGGTTACAGCGGGCTGGCCTATGCCACGGACCACCTGAAAATGGCTTGCGTCGCGCAAGGGTCCGGGGGGGCATGCACCAATCCGTCCGTCGCAACCGCGGTTGATGGCAGCTACCCCATTGCACGGCCATTGTTCATGTACACCAACGGTGAACCCACCGGGGCTATTGGCGATTACATGAACTGGATTCTGAGTAATGAAGGCCAATGCATTATCCTTAACAAGGGTTATGCTCCGGCAGTCAAAGTCAATTGCGGCTGATCGCCGACGCGGCTCTTTACTGCCCATACATTGCAAATATCGGGAATTGATTATGAGTCATCTTGAAGAACGCATGGAAACCGATCTCAACTATATCCGCGACTGGCTCTGGAAGCTCGGCGAGGACATTGAAAGCGCCTTGCGAAACGCCAAGAAGATCCTCTTGTTGAGAGACCCCGACCAGGCCTACGATGTCATTCTGGGCGACCATCCAATCAACCGGCGGTCTCGCGAATGCGATCGGCTCTGCCATACGTTCATCGCCCGCTATCTCCCCGGTGCGGGGGCCCTGCGGGAAATGGCATCGACCATCCGGATCAACGTTACACTCGAGCGGATGGGCGACTACGCGGTGACGATCTGCCGTGAAGCGATGCAACTGACTGAGCCGCTACCTGAAAAATTTTCGATAAGGATCGATGCGCTGGCCGATGACGCCATAGAAATCCTGTCAGAAGCCCGGCTGGCTTTCCGCGAAGGTAATGCCGAGAGGGCCATTGCCCTGATGCATGCAGCAAAAAGAATGGAAGGCCGGATGGACAGTTTTTATGAAGAACTGTTTGCTGCGGACGACAGGCTGGATGGAACGACCATGATGGTCATTTTTGTCGTTTTCAACATGTTCAAGCGGGTCGCCGACCAGGCAAAGAACATTTGCGATCAAACAGTTTACGCCGTGCGCGGAGTGGCCAAGCTGCCAAAAGTTTACCAAATCCTGTTCCTCGATCAGCGGGATTCCGGCATTGGCCAGCTCGCCGCCGCCATCGGGCGCAAGAATTTTCCGGATGCCGCCGAATTTACCGTGGCAACCCCCGGTGGTTCCGATCCGGTTTCGGATGCGTTACGTGATTTCCTGATCAGCACCGGCCTGCCGGACGAAAATTTGCAAAGCGAACCACTGGAAGCGCTTGAGCACGATCTTTCGGGTTACATCGTCCTGATCAGTGTGAATGGCGAGGTACCCGATTATGTGAAAAAGGTGCCATTCCATAGTTCCGCCCTGAATTGGTCGCTGCCCGACGATGCCGATCTCGCCCAACAATACCGCCATCTGCGCAACCAGATCACCGGTCTGGTAACGCTACTGGCCGGTGATCAGTCAGAGAAGACCTAACCATTGGAAAATCAAACCGTTCCGGCAGACTCCGGCTTAGATTCAGGCTTCGACCGCTTAAATCGCGACTGGTACATCGACAAGGCCGTGCAGGTTCTTGTCTTCATCGGTGGAATTTCCGCCATCGTCTTCATCATCGGTATCTTCGTTTTCATTTCCAAGGAAGGCTTTGGGTTCCTGGTCGGCGATTTCAATTTCAAGGAATTCTTCTTTTCGCCAAACTGGCGGCCGACCTCTGAAAGCAAGGAAACTTTTGGCATCCTGGCCCTGATTGCCGGCACCGCGAGCGTGACCGGCCTGGCCATGCTGATCGCGATCCCTTTCTCCCTGGGAACAGCTATCTTCATCGCCGAGTTCGCGAGTGGCAAAACGCGTGAATTTCTCAAGATCACGGTAGAGCTTCTGGCCGCCATTCCCTCGGTCGTGTGGGGGTTTATCGGCCTGGCCATCATGAACCCGATCATCATCAAGACATTCAACGTTCCGGTGGGTCTGAACGTGCTTAACGCCGGCGTGATCCTGGGCCTGATGGCTGCGCCGATCATGACCTCGATTGCCGAGGATGCACTCAAGGCCGTACCCGACCGTTACCGCGAAGCCGCTGAAGCGATGGGCGCAACCCGTTGGCAGGTCATCTACAAGGTCGTGTTGCCGGCCGCCAAAAACGGCTTGCTGGGCGCTGTCCTGCTCGGCGTTGGGCGTGGTTTTGGTGAGACCATGGCTGTCCTGATGGCCACCGGTCATTCGATCAACATCCCGACCAGCGTGTTCGATTCGGTGCGTGCGCTCACTGCGACCATCGCTGCTGAACTGGGTGAAACAGCCGCAGGTTCATCACACTACCAGGCCCTGTTCACCATCGGAATCTTCCTGTTCATCATTACCTTTATCATCAACCTGGCGGCCGACCTTATTGTTCGCGGCATACGCAAGGGTTGATCACCAAGGATTCGAGACGATGTTTGAAGCGACCCAACTGAACCGAAAGAACGAAACCCGGCAGACCCTTATCCGCAGCGGACTGGGAACGATGACGGGCATCCTGATCCTTCCGGTGGCCCTGATCCTTGGAACTCTGCTGTACAAGGGCTTGCCTGTTATTTCGTTCGAGTTTCTATTCACCAGCCCAACCAACGGCATGACCGCTGGAGGCATCTTCCCCGCCTTGCTGGGTACGGTCTTGCTGGTTCTCGTTGCCTTGCTGGCTTCCGTGCCGCTGGGCGTGGCGGCAGCCATTTACCTCAGCGAGTATGCGCCGAACAACTGGTCCACCCGCGCCATCAACCTGGCCATTATCAACCTGGCTGGTGTGCCATCGATCGTGCACGCCTTGTTCGGGGTAGGCGCCTTCGTGATTTTCTTCAAATTCGGCACCAGCATTCTGGCTGCCAGCCTGACTCTCGCGATCATGACCCTGCCCGTGGTCATCGTGGCGACACGGGAATCGTTGCAGGCAGTTCCCATGGCCTTCAGGGAGGCATGCTGGAATATGGGCGCCACGCGCTGGCAAACCATCCGCCGGGTGGTGTTGCCAAACGCGGTTACCGGTATCCTGACCGGCGTTATTCTGGAAGTCTCCCGGACCGCCGGCGAAACCGCGCCTATCATGTTTACCGGAGCGGCTTTTTTCCTGCCGCTGTTGCCACAGGGGGTTCTCGATCAAACCATGGCCCTGTCACTGCACCTGTTCGTCGTGTCCACCCAGGTCCCGGGCATGCCGGAGGCCCTGCCATTCGGTGTGGCCCTGGTGCTGATCTCCATGGTGCTGCTGATGAACAGCCTGTCCATTGCATTGCGCATGTACCTGCGGGGTAAAAAGAAATGGTAAGCCTCGTGCCGGAAGCGATGAAACGGGATACCACGCTGAGCCCCGTCAAGCTTGGTGTTCACGATCTGAAGATCAGCTATGACGGTGAAACGGCCATCGCAGACGTTAATTTCGAAATTCACGAACATGAAATCTTTGGCATTATCGGCCCGGCAAATGCCGGCAAAACTTCGTTCCTCAAAGCCGTCAATCGCATGGACATGTTCAACACCGAAATGACGGTCGAGGGTTCCATTACGTTCAATGGAGTCGATATCAGCAAGGTCCGGAATGTCTATGGCCTGCGCCGCCGGATCGGCGTTGTTTTTCCACTGCCGGTAGGCCTGCCGCTTTCAATATACGATAACGTTGCGCTGGCGCCGCGGCTTGCCGGCGAAAAGAACAGAGCCGAGCTGGATATCATTGTCGAGCGTTGCCTGACCCGCGCGGCCCTGTGGGACGAAGTGAAGGACCGTCTCAATTCCCTTGGCAGCATGTTGTCCGGCGGCCAGCAGCAGCGGCTGACCATCGCCCGCGCCCTGTCGCAGGACCCAGAGCTGTTAATGCTGGACGAGTTCTCGATCGCGGTCGACCCGGTGACAACCATGCGTATCGAGGACGTACTGAAAGAACTGCGCAGCGAAGTCACCATCATCCTGGTAACCAATCTTGTCCAGCAGGCGCGGCGCCTGGCAGACCGCACGGCGTTCTTTCTGGACGGCGGTTGCGTGGAAGTCGGCGTGACGGAAGAACTGTTCACCGGCGAAGTTGAAGACCAGCGAACCCGCGACTACGTGGAAGGGAGGTTCGGCTGATGACTGAAATCACTCCCGGCATGGACAAGAGCATGGCCATC
>CAMYKC010000089.1 GCA_947258865.1 uncultured Lysobacterales bacterium | reverse complement strand
ACCCATCCAGGTCGATGGCATACAGGAAAGTGTGTTTATCCAGGCTGAGCGGATATTCCGCCAGGCTCAGCGTGCTCACGTAGGCCGTCGAGCCGTCGGGCGTGATGCGCGCGTGGTGGACGCCAATGACGCGGAAGCCCGGGTCGAGCCGGAAGGGCAGATCGACCTGCCAGAGTTCATTGCCGTTGCGGGCATTGAACGCCTTGACGAAGGCGGGATAACCATAAACGCTGGTATCGCTGCCCGTACAAATCAGGGTCTGCCCGTCCGGCGTCACCGTCGGACGCTTGAGCGTGTTGTCCGGGTTGAACGTCTGCCATTTCCGGGTCTGGGTGGAGGGGTCGAAGGCTTCCAGCTTGGCGCTGCTGCCGACGAAATACAGTATGTCGTCGGGACCGATTTCCACATTGTTGGTGCCCGTCGCCCAATCGGAAGCCCCCGGATAATATTCCCACAGTGTTGTACCGTCGGCCGGGTCGATCGCCTTGACCGTGAGGCCTATGGATGAAGGGCCATAAATCGTACCGTCGGATCCGATGGCTGCCTCGGCGGTTCCCTTGATGTTGCCCAAGGAATTCCTCCACAGCTGTTCCCCGTCCAGGGAAAACGCATAGAAGCTGCCGCTGGTGCCGTCAACGCTGATGTAAAGCTGGTCTACCGGCTCACCCGGGGCCGCGGGGCCGAACACGGTCTGGACCGCTTCACCCGACTTGTCCGTTATCATGGGCTCGCCAGAATTGGACCACAGCAATTGGCCGGTCGCCGGATTGATTGCGAAGGCGCCGAGCACTTCGAAGGCCCCGTACAGCAGGCCGTCGGGGCCGATGGTGGGGGACACCTCGATATTGGAGGGCCCGTCGAAACGCCAATCGATCCCGCCATCGGGCGAGATCCGAAAGATCGAGAGAATGCTGCCGACATAGACGGCCCCGTCCGGCCCGGTTGTGGGTGGCACGTACGGATACGCATTGACTTGCTGAATCCACTTCAGTCCGCCGTCGGGCGTCAATGCATATACGTCGTCGTTGGTGTGGAAATAGATCGTCCCGTCGGGCGCCAATGCCGGACGCCACCACATGTTGTCGTCATCTACCTCGAACTCCCACCTGATCCTTCCCGACGACTGGCGCGCCGTCACCGTCAACGGCTCACTATTGCTCTCAACACCGCCGGAGACGACAAACAACGAGGTCGGTCCCAGGGAAGCTGTTTCGGGCACGTAAGCCACCACACGGGTATCCGTCCACGCGCTGATCCACGCCTCCTGCCCCGCTATGAAAACCGATCCCTCGAGGCCAAAACCGGTTCCTTCGATAGCCACGCGACCGCTGCGGGGGGCTTCGGTCTTGTTGAGGCCGGTGATCGAGGGTGCCCCCAGGGCTAGTGGTGAAATGGAAATAAGCAGTGCTAAAAAGAGAAACTTGCACCTGATAGTTTTCACGATAGAGTGCCGCTGCAGAATTGGGATGTTCGATCACCCTTACATATAATTTAGAGAGATTGATTGACGTATATCAATTTCTTCAATTTCCACACGTGATAAAGACGCCGATGAAATTCCACTACGCGGATGGCGTGCTGGCTGGTGCTACAGCGAACGAATTCAATATATGTGCTTATTGCGTGAGTTATCACGTATTTGTTATGCTTCGCGCATGAATCTGCAAATCACACAGGAACAAACGCTTTCGCTTGCTTTGGCCGCCGCCTGGAATCGTCTGGAAAAACGCCTGGACAGCAGCCTTGGCTCAATTCGCGGCATCAGTCTCGCTGAATATCGTCTGTTGCGGGCATTGTCGGAGGCTCCCAGTTCCTGGGCGAGCCGTGTGGACCTCGCCCATGCGGTCGGGCTGACCCCTTCCGGCGTTACCCGGGCCCTTCGCCCCCTGGAGAAACTGGGGCTGATCTCAACGGCAAAGAGTAAACGGGATGCGCGGCTCGCGCTGGCTTCGCTGACATCGGCGGGTCACGAGCTGGTCGATGATGCATCGGGCGTGGTCAATGACACGATGAAAGCCATCCTCGACCGGTCGCCGAAGGTATCTGCCCGCATGGACGAGATGATCGAGCTCTTGGAAGGCTTCGGCTACTGAGTGTAATTTCATAAGTCTGCTAGTCTCTTAATAACAACTTTGTATGTTGAAGGACAAAGCTTCACCCGAACTAATGGCCAGACACAGGAACTTTCACGATGCGAACTTCGATAGGAATACCGCTTGTTGCGGCTGCGGTCATGGTCAGCTCACTGCTGGCCTCACCAGGCCAGGCCGGAGAGCTGACCCGGGGAGAAATGCTCAGCGCATCATGCTCGGGTTGCCACGGGACGGATGGCAAAAGCCCGGGGGCGATTCCTGATATCTCGGGAAAATCGGCTGACTACATCCGCACTTCACTAGAGGATTTTCGTTCCGGCCAGCGTGACTCTACCGTGATGGGTCGGCACGCGAAAGGCTACACGGACGAGGAAATTCGGCTGATCGCGGAATATTTTGAGAGGCAGAAATGACACATCTTACACGCAGAAATTTTGTTCGGATGATGGCTGCGGCTGGTGCCGCTTCATCTGTGCTGGGCTGGCCGATCGTCAGCCTGGCGGGTAAAGCCGAAGGCCGTGTCGTGGTGGTGGGCGGCGGTTTTGGCGGAGCCAGCTGCGCCAAGTACCTCAGCAAACTGGCGCCAGGACTTGACGTGACCCTGGTCGAGCGGGACTCACGATACATCACCTGCCCGTTCAGCAATGCGGTGCTTGCCGGGTTGTACGACCTCGATTACATCACCCATGGCTACGATGCCTTGCAACAGTCTCATGGGGTCAAAGTCGTTCACGACAGCGCTACCGGCATCGATCCCGAAGCCAAAACCGTCAGCCTGGCGGGCGGATCGACTCTGCAGTACGACCGACTGGTGGTATCTCCCGGTATCGATATCCAGTGGGGAGCGATCGAAGGCTACGACCAGGCGGCCAGCGAGAGGATCCCGCATGCCTGGATAGCCGGCTCCCAAACCATGATTCTTCGCAAGCAGCTCGAGGAAATGCCGGATGGTGGCGTCGTGATCATAGCGGCGCCTCGAAACCCGTTTCGCTGCCCACCCGGTCCATACGAGCGCGCCAGCCTGATTGCACATTACCTGAAGCAGGCCAAGCCCAGGTCCAAAATCCTGATTTATGATGCGAAAGGCAAATTTTCCAAGCAACCGCTGTTCGAACAGGGCTGGCAGGCCTTGTATCCGGGCATGGTTGAATGGATCAGCGAGTCCGATGGTGGCGCCATCGAAGGCGTGGATGCCGGAAACATGACCGTACAGCCGACATTCGGCGATCCTCAGAAAGCCGACGTCATTAACCTGATTCCACCTCAAAAAGCTGGTGCCATTGCCCATACCGCTGGCCTCACCGGGGACGGAGCCTGGTGCCCGGTGAACCAGAGAACCTTCGAGTCCACCGTGCACAAGGACATCCATGTGATCGGAGACGCCGCGATCGCCAACCCGATGCCTAAATCCGGTTTCGCCGCGAGCAGCCAGGGTAAAGTCTGCGCCATGTCGATTGCAGCCTCGCTGAGTGGCCAGGAAATGCCAGACCCGTCATACGTGAACACCTGTTACAGCCTTATCGGCCCCGATTACGGCATATCGGTGGCCGCCGTGTACCGCATGGGTGAGAGCGGTATCGTCGCGGTCGAGGGCGCAGGTGGTGTGAGCCCGAAAGACGCGAGTGAAGCGTTCCGAAGAACTGAAGCGCGCTATAGCGTTGGGTGGTACCAGAGCATTACGTCCGATATCTGGGCCTGACCGGAGCTGAGTCAGCCCAGCGCAGGCGGGTAATTAAAACCCGCGAACAGCCGGGGGGCAATTTTCTCGCCTGTACTCCTGGTCGATAAACCGTAATCCAAACACCACGCACTCCGGAGAGCCCCCATGAAAAGTCTGCTAACGCTTATCACCACGTTAATCATGTTTTCAGCACCCGTGTTCGGCAACGACAGTCCGGAAGCGCTGCAGGAAGCCTTCATGAAAGCGCTGAAGACCAACGACGTGGAAGGCCTTGCGGCTTGTTACACCGCCGATGCGATCAATTTCCCAGTGGACAGCATGATGGGCGTCGGGCCTGATTCGGTGCGCGAATCATGGGGCGCTTTTTTTGCCGCGTACACGGTGAAGGAAGCCAGCCTGGTCGATACCCACATGGAAACCGCGGGGGATATCGCGGCCGCGTGGGGGATATTCAAGTTGACGGTCGTACCCGCTGAAGGAGGCGACGCCATCGAGATGCAGGGGCGCTTCATGGACGTGGCCAAAAACGTGAACGGCCACTGGTTGTACATTGCCGATCACGCTTCCGTGCCCTCGGTTTCCGGGGAATGACGTAGACAGGATAAAGTTCGTCTCGGGCATTTCGCGCGCATAGCGCGCTCCAACAAAGATCGAGCCCCGCCGGGAAGGCAGGGCTCTTTCCTGGTGCACTGTCGTGTCAGGGTTGGGTCACCAGTTCAACCCATTCCCTCATTTCACCCAGGCTGCAGCCAAATTTCCGATGACCGTTGCCGAGCTCCTGCTCTTCGATGATCTGCTCGCAGGAACACCCGGCCGTATCGAATATATCGAAGAACGCATCGGGACCTTCGCCTTCGGGCTGGGTGGTATCAAAGTCGCGGTCTTCATCCACCAGAGCAAAGTTATTGGTCCGCAGTTCCATTGTCGGCACCGACTCGGGGATCACCGTGCCCGGACACATGTCGAGACGACCGCAGCAGCGTACCGTCGTCATTGATCAGGTCGACGGCCGCATCCGAATTGCCGCGCCCGTAGCCGAAGTCGCGGATCAGCTCATCAAGACCGCTACTGGTTAAGGCGTGATCCAGGGTCTGGGCATTCCCCGCGAAGTTGAAGGAATAGCGCTCGCCCTGGGGAATCAACAAGACCTGGCTCATCAGATTGGGATCGACCAGGTCATCACAGAGGTTGGTGTCACACACCAGGTTGTCCGCAGGCGTGAAATCGCCCTGCATTTGCCCGTGGACATCCACGTACGCATCAGTGAACTCGAAGGCGTTGAAGTCACCCGCAACCACCAGGTTGATGTCCGGATCAGCACTCTGCAGATCCTGCACCACGCCGGCCACGAATTGCGCCTGTTCGTAACGCTTCTGCCTGACTCGCTCGGCCTCCGAGCCCTCGATGCCACCCAGCGAGCGGCTGTGAATGGACAGCACCGCAAACGGGAAGTCGCTGCCATCGGCCACTTGCCGGCCTTCGAGCAACAGCGGTGGCCTGTCGTTTAACAGCGACAGGTCATAGTCGAGAATTTCGTCAAGGCCCAGTTGCGTTACCGCGTCGACCGCCACGGTGTCGAGCACCAGGAAGCCGACGTCGATGCCACCGATGTCATTACCTTCCTCCAGGTAGGGTGAATAGACCAACGAGGCATCGTCCGCGTTGATCTCGTCCGCCAGATCCTGCAGCACTGTCAGGCTTTCCACCTCGCTGACCGCGAGCACATCAGGCGCATTCAACACAGTGCGAATATAGGCCGAAAGCTTGGCCAGGCGTCTTTCGTATTCGGCCGGGTTGATTACTACGACCGGCCCGTCGTCGATATCGTCGAACAAGCGGAACAGGTTGAGGGCGCCAATGGTCATTTCCGCTTCTTCGCGCGCTCGTACGGCTTGCGGCAAGATCGCCGGCGTCACCGTCAGCGAGGTCGGCCACAGCTCGTAACCTCCAAACTCGAAGCCCAGCACGCCGCTGGCTTCGAAATGGGAGCCAGCCGGAATGATCTGGTTGGCCAGCCCCAGGCGGTCCGGGTCCAGCTCGAACACTTCGGGATTGCCGTCCCACTCGGGCAGTCCGGGTATGCCGGGGAACTCGATACCGGGTTCGCGGAAGGTACGCTCGGAAGCCGCCGTGATGTGAACCTCGGCAATCGGATCCGTGCTGAAACGCTGGTTGGGCCCGGTGACCGTACCCCCGCTGATTTCAACCAGCATGCCCTCATAGCATTCGAATTCTATAGCGCAGGAGGGGGTCAATGGATCGGGCGACGGAACGACGCTGTCAAACACCACGGCTGCCGGCAGGGGTCCCGTGCCGTCGACCGTTACATCGGACGCATCGATTTCCGTGAAGTTGAAAAATTCACCCGCCTGTCCCGTGACATCCACCAGGTCGCCAACCGCCACAGCAGGCGCTGCGCCGGTGAAGACGAAGATTCCATCAGAGGTGTCGATGTCGTCATCGGTCCGCGATGCTGGCGTTTGCATGAAAAAGCCATTGTCTGAAAGCGCCGTGACCACGTTGTCCTGGCTAAGCACCAGATCGCCTTCGTATGGCGTCACCAGGCCTGAGCCCTGGATCTCCCAGATTTCGAGTTCGGTCGGTTCGGGCGGCACGTTGCCCGCCGTCACCACCAGGTTCTGGAAGGCAACGGCTTCGGTTCCGCCGTTGAATTGCGCTGTGAGCGTTACGGTAATCTCCGTACCCGATCCGGTCAGCGCGGTGCTGAAAGTTGCCAGGTCGTTGGTCAAAACGGTGCCCTGTACCAGCATCGGATCGTTCAGCGTAAAGCTGGCGCCGCCTTCCAGGGTGTAGGTGTAAGACCCTGCTTCATCGACGGTGCTGGCAAAGGCCGTCTGGCTGGGACCGCCGTCAATGCTGTAGGTCCACTCGAAGAAATCACTGCTGGCTTCAAAATCACCCATCGCGCCGATGTCGATCGAAAGCCCGAGTCCGCTGGCGCCAGTCACATCGAATACCCAGGTCGCACTGACCGGGCCGCTGTTTTCCGGATTTTCGGTATCGACCACGCCAAAAAATTCGTCCAGGTTGCCGTCCTTGATAATGCCCAGTGAGTCCGCCGGGAAGATCACCAGGCTGTCATCGAGCACCGAGAACGGGATCGACGGCGAAACGCCGCGCTGGTACTTCTGGAAACCATCTCCCGGCGATCCAAACGCGCCGTTCCAGGGATTGGCGAAGCTGTTGCGTTTCTGGCTGGCGCTGCCGACCATGTCGTAAGCAATCACGTCGGCAGCCACTGCGCGCACACCGAAAAGACCCACAATCAAGACGGCGAATACCGTCAATAATCTCATTTCGAAAAACCCTGCTTCGGTTTTTTTTATCCCGCGCATTGCCGTCTCCCCATGCTAAAAGTCATAAGGAAAGACTAGCACTCTTTAGCAATAAAATCTGGCCACAATGTGGCTACTTCACGCATATGGCTCAGGCCTGAGCAAATCGCCTCCAGGCTTGCCAGGCCAGCAAGCCGGCAGCGACTGCCAACGACAGGACCGAAGGCGGTATGATGCTGGCGCCGAGCAGGCCGATCGACAGCGCGACCAGGGCGGTGCCGGCTGCGAGCAGGGTCCATGGCAGATAGGCGGGCAGTCTCTGTAATGCGCCGTTACCACTCACATCGATACCCCCGCCGAGCGCCACGATGCCGCCCCAGATGGCCAGCGTGGCAAGCAGGCTGATCCACAACCCGGCAAAGCCCGCGCTGCGGTGCACGTAGCGCAGGCTGAACTGTGCGTCCTCGGCGGACTGGTTGGCATAGAGCTTGGCGAAGCGATAGAGCAGGCCCTGGGTGGGCAGTTCGATGTGCAGGGGCTCACCGCTGATCACGTTCGCCACGGTGCCGCGCAGCAAGTCAATGGATACGTCTTTTACGGAGCTCACGAGCTGGGCGGCGATCAGGTCCATGTTGGTCTTGGGCTTGCCATAGCGCGGCGCGGCAGGCACGTACACGTCCCAGTTGCTGTGGGTGACGATCATGTCCGGGCGCGGCAGGCTGCTCTTGATGCGCCCGAAGTTGTGCATGGCGTCGCCGCGGGTGGCGTAAACCAACTCGACCGGGAATGCAGTGGACGAGTTGATCATTTTGATCAGTACGTCTTTGGTGGCCGCTTCGGTATCCGATGCAAAAGCGGGTTTCTGGGCGTTGCCATTGACGAATACCGACCAGATCTCCGAGTCGGGCGGCAGGCTCAGGCGCAGGAACTGGCGCCGCGAGTTGCGCACGTCGAACTGAACCCGGGTAACGGCGAGACCATCGGTGGTGAACAGGGTCTGGTAGTTGGCCGCGTCGATGGCAGCCACCTGCACTTCGATTTCCTCGTGGCGGGTGATGCGCAGCTGCAGCGCGAAGGGCTTCTCGGTCTGCACATAACGGTAGGCCAGCAGAATGGGATTGGTGGTCTTGAGCACCAGTTGCCGTGGCAGTTCGTTGATCTCGAGCGAAGACAGCTGCTCGACCAGGCTGGCCTGCACTTCCAGCGCGGACAGGGCCTCGATGGCGATTCTGCCGTGTTCCACGTCGGCATCGGCCACCTGGACCCGCGGCACGGTGGTTTCCGCCGCGCCATCCAGCATGATGCGCTCGTAGTTCAGCTCGATACGGAACTGGCCGTCCATCTCCCGCGTGAATTCGATGTCCACGAGCTGCTGATCGCCCTCGATCGTAATCGTGTGGTTGCGGATGGACGGCCCACTGACGCCAAGGATATTCACATCAGCGGGCAGCAGCAGCCGAAGTTCGCGCAGCACGCCCGATTTGACGTCGTTTTCGATGCTGACCTGGCCCTTCAGGGTGACTTCTCCAATCGAAATCAACGTGTCGATCTGGGCGTTGAACTTGCCCTGCCGGCGTTCGGGCGTGACGGGATTGACCGCCAGTTGTGCCGTGGCGCTGTGGTATTTGACGGTATGTGAGACGGCTTGTTCCAGCTGATTGCGGAAAAAGGCCGGCAACTGATTCTCGCCGACTTCCGACATGTCGGTGTGCTCCAGCGGAGCCAGCGCCAGGTCGGGGCCGGACAGCAGGGCGACCATGCCTTTTTGCCGGGCCACACCCAGCGCGCGCAGGATCGGCACGCCAATCGCGGCGGCTTCTTCGCCCCCATCTGAAACGCGGTCTTCCAGCAGTTGTTCGTAGGCAACGTTGAGGATGAATTCACCGGTGACGGCCCGGTTCAGGAAGACACGGATATGGGTGTCGCCGTCTTCTTCGCTTTCCACCACGATCCAGTCGGCGATGGCGGCGGCGGGCGAGGTGATGTGGTTGACCTGGGCGTTGGAGGGAATGCTG
The DNA here is from genome assembly GCA_947258865.1 of uncultured Lysobacterales bacterium. GTDB lineage: Bacteria > Pseudomonadota > Gammaproteobacteria > Xanthomonadales > SZUA-36 > CAMYKC01. Next base: position 14,222 of record CAMYKC010000089.1, on the reverse strand, counting down.
AATTCCAGTGCGTTGGCTTCACCGCGAGTGATTTCGTAGCGGATCGCGGCCAGGCCGTACAGCACACCTTCGGCTGCATGCAGGGCCTGGTAGACCACGGCATTGGCGCGGCGCTCGACGGCCACGTCCTCGGGAATCGCTTCCATCCAGTTCAGCGCCAGGTGCGAGCTCATCGGGATGTAGAAGGTGGCCACGGTGGCGCCTTTGTCGCGGTCGATCTCGACGCTGCTCTTTTGCCCGCCGTGCGGCGTCGCCTGTACCAGTTTGTCGCCTTCCAGCGTCAGTTGGAATTTCGATACCGGCACATCCGGGATGTCGAATCCGGTCGACGGCACACCGTCGGGATAGGTCACGGCGGACAGGAAACTAAGATCGATGCGGTGCTTGCCGGCGCCGGCCAAGCGCACGGCAAAACGCCCCTCTTCGCTGAACACGGTCGCGGCCTCGCCATCGACCCGGACCTCCAGAAGCGTGGTGGCGGTGGAGACCAGTGGCACGGTGACCTCGCCGTCGATCAGCATCTCGGCGTCAATGGTGGCGTGCCAGGCAATAGCCTGCGCCTGGCTGGCGCCTGTGTAATCGGCGCGGCTAAGCACGAATTCGCGCTCCGCAGCCACACGCCAGGACACCATCATGGAGGCCGTGCTGGGCAGGGTGCCCGAGGCGCTGGTGCCGCTGTCGGTTTCACTGGTGACCAGGTTGGCCGCCGGGGCCACGGCCAGATCGATGTGGGTTTGCGGTATCTGCAGCGCAAAGCGCGTAGCAGCCGCCCGGGGGACCGGCAGGCTGGTGACATAGGAACGCTCGGCGAAACGCGAATCCACATGGTAGACCAGCTGCACGGTGGCTTGCCGGCGTTTTTCCGCCAGCCAAAACAGGCCTTCGGCGCGCTGCACCAACTGCACGGGCTCGCCGCTGATGCGGGCCGACTCCAGCGCGGCGCCGGGGCCGAGCAGGGCCACCAGGGTCCACTCGTCCTCAAACGTTTCGACCTCCACTTCGGCCTGGACCGTGGCGGTAACATGGCCATCGCGCTGGTGAAAAACCACGTTCAGCACCGACTGGCCGACCGCGTAGCCCGACGGTGCGGGCAGCGGCAGGGTGGTGGCCTGTTGCAGCAGGCGCTGGTATTCATCCAGCGGCAGGGTGACCTGGCCCCCGGCGTTAGTTGAGTTGGGCTTGACCAGGTCCGGAACCGTGATTTCGGTCGCCTGAGCAGGTCTGGCCAGAAAAACAGACATCATGACCAGACACAGGAATGCCGCAAAATGTAAAGGGTGATTAGTGAGAGCGTTCATTGGATCCACTCCTCGTGGCGTATTCGGCTAAGGGCCGGTGGGTCTTCGCCCAGGCTGCATAACGCAGCGAGTCGGCCAGGAACGGGTGATGGGCGCCGGCGCTGGGCGAGGCCAGGGCGGCAAGGTAGCGATCCAGCACTTGCAGATCACGGATCAGATCGGGGTCGTTGGCCCAGGCCGGCAAATCCCGTCGGGCTTGTTCAATGGTGGCACGCATGGCGCTCAAAACAGTAATCGCCTCAGCCGCCTGCTCGCGACCCAGCGCCTCGGCGGCCTGTTCGATCGCTTCAACGAAATGATAAGACAGGAGATTTTTCAGCACCGCGAGCTCGGCCGGGCCACGACTGCTCTGGCCTCCGGGTAATTCCAGATGGCCCTGCAGACTGCCGTTGCGCAGAAAGACCAGGTCCTTGTAGCGCAATGACACATCGGCGATCGCGCCAGGGCGATCGGTAACCACGTCCAACAGCACGGTGACGCTGTCGCCCGAGAAAATACTGGGAATAACGACCTGAATGCCGTCTTCGTCCTCGCCGCGGTCGGCCTGAATGCCGAGGTTGGTGCTGAGCCGGCGGTCCATGCTGTTTTCGATGTCGCGGACGCGTTGGGCACGCTTTGTGCCAAGGCGCTCGGAGCCGACAACGTCGATCAACTGGACACCAGGCGCCAGTCGAATGGACAAGCGGGCGGCACGGGCAACGGCACGGCTGGAGGCATGCAATTCTTCCTCGATCAGTTGGCGGGCCTTGCCCGGAGCCTCCAGGTAACGGCGGTTACCGAGCCCGGCTAGCACCAACTGTTCGACTGACTCGTTGCCTGGCTTGCTGCCCAGCGGAAACACGCTCAGCGTGATGCCTTCTTTGGCCTGCTCATGAGCAAGCCCGGTCAGCTGCTCGACGTTGTTTAGCTGATTTGCACTAATTAGTATTACCGAGCTACTGCCCAGGGGACGGCTCGGATCATCACTCTGCCGCACCATCTCCCCAGCCTGCTCCATGGCGGAATTAAGCTCTAATGCAGACCGTCCATTTTTATTGCTGTGCGTTTCGACCTCTTGGCCGGCGATGTGTTGCTTGGCGAGTTGCAGCGAACCGAAACGAAAATCGTCCGCGTTCACGACCAGCCCGGAGCCCGTCATGACCAGGGAGAAACGGTCGCCGGCCTGCTTGCTCTGCAGCATCGCGTCCAATAGCGCACGGGTGGCTATGCGCACGTCATCGGGGGCATCGGCAGGCAGGTCGACCACCAGGCCGACGTTCATTGCCGGGCGCTGGCCGCGACGGTGTTCGATGCCGCGGATGCCGACCTGCAGCCGCATCCGGGTGAGCGCATTGTCACCGGTGGGCGCCGCGCTGTTTGATATGGCGCTGACATCAGCCATCAGGTTCAGCGCCAGGGCATTGTCCGCCGGCGCGTCGAAAGGTTGCTGAACCGGAGCGACGCCGCGCTCCAGCGCTGCGTTGTTTTCCAGCCAGGAACGGTCCCACTGGGCCAGGCGGGCATTCAGCAAACGAATTTCCGGGTCGCCGGGAACATAGGTGTTGGCCCAGTAGCCGCTGGCTGGCTGAAAGTGCAACTGATCGGTTTGCTGATAGTGGCCGAGAAAGTCGAAGCCGTGCAGGGCGAACGCCCCGCCGATGGCGGCCACTTCGAACGATGACAAGTCGGGAGTTTCTGTCCGTGGGAATTCTTTCTTCGCCACCCTGGAGTTCCGGTCCCGGGATTTTTCTTCGTATTCCCGGCTGGCCAATTCATTGGGCTCATCAAAGCTCACAACGGCGTCTTTCAGTTTCAATTCAGCGTCCCGGTCCAGGCGGTCGACTTCCTGCCTTTTCTGGCCTTCCAGGCCTGCCTGGCCAGCGTTGCGCTGACCGAAGAAAGCGTTGTCATCGCCCCGGTAATCGAAGAATTGATCCTCGCCGTCAATGGGGACGGGCGCCGGCATGGAAACAATGCCTTCCAGCAACTCGCCGACATCGTTCTGCCGGGTCGGCGTGATCTGGAGCGTGGGGGATTCGTGCATGAGCAGTTCGCGCGAAAGGCCGATGGCGGCCAGCAGCACCGCGGCGCTGGCCAGTGAAGGCGCCAGTACGCGATGCCGCAGGGCGGTTTTGAGACCACTGCCGGGTCGGTCACCCGGCGCAGCGGCTTCTCGAACCGTCTGCAGCAGTTCTGCGCCCGGCTCGTGCTCGGGCAGCTGGTCCAGCAGTCCCGGAATCCGGACCCAGGCCTGCAACAGGTCCCGGCATTCGGGGCAGCCCTGCAGGTGCATATCCAGGGATTCGTCGTGTTGCCGGGCTTGCTCGACAGCAGCCTGGCCATCCTCGACAAGGAGTTTTTTGAGGTGCTCGCAGTAATTCATGACCTATCCTCGGCGTGTCCTTTTTCGGATCGGGACACCTGCTCCCGCCTGGCCAGGCTCTCGGCCAGCGCCAGGCGGGCGCGTCGTAAATGGGTTTTCACCGTGCTTTCGGGCAGCGCCATGACCACCGCAATGTCTTTCATGCGCAGGCCCTTCAGGGTCGACAGAACCAGCACTTCGCGTTGCCGTTCCGGCAGCGTCGCAATGCGGCGCTCCAGCCACAGCACGGTAGACTGCTGGTGTACCTGCTCATCCAGGCCATGGTTCTGCACAGCCAGTGTTCCGGAGCCGGGATTCCCCGGCGCGTGCCGGCTGGATGCGTTGCTGCCGGTCCTGGCTTTCAGGCGGGTCATGGCGTGTTTCCTCCTGCCGCGGTCACGGCGGAAATTGCGCACGGTGTTGAGCACGATGCTCACTATCCAGGGCCGTAAGGGCTCGCTGGGACGGTAGCTCGGCGCCGACAGGAGGATTTTCAGGAAGATGTCCTGGAACAGGTCATCGCGATGCCGGGCTTCAACGCCGTAGCGGTAGAGGAAATTGTTTACCGGGCCCCGGTAGGCCAGCAGCAATTCATCGAAGGCCTTCTCATCACCACGGCAATGTCGGGGCAACCAGTTGCGCTCATTGAGGTCGAGCACCCCTTCTTGAGGACCGCCGCCTTCAGGCTGAGATGAGGCTTGCTTTTTCATTCTTCCCTTTTGACTCCTGTCTACCTAATGCTTACACCCTTGCGTTGAAATAGTTTCAGGCGCGGGCTGCGCTTGTTACATACACAAAGACGCGGGAAAAACAAAAAAGGGGTTAACACAGGGTGTGGGCGATGCAAATGCACCGCCCGTTAGATGACTCTTCGGGCTATTTCGGCGTGCGCAATACCATATCGGCCACTACGCTGGCGTGGTCAGATGGCCACAACCCATCGGGAACGCTGCGGTCGGACTGCTCCGTGCCCAGCACGTCCGCCCGGACACCGCGCAGTTCCGGGCCGCCGTAATGATTGGCCGAGCCGCGCGCCCAAACCTGGTCGATGCGACGGTAGTGAGCCGATTCATCGTTGCGGAGGTCCTCAGCTTCGCAGCAGGTGTAACCGTCTTCCGCCTTACCTCCACGGTGCAGCCAGGCATCATGAAACCCGGCGGCCGTCATGACCTGGTAGCTGGTAAAGCAGGGAACGGCGAGGTCACAGGTCGGCAGACCGGGGGTATCATCGGAATTGAAATCACCCAACACGAAAGGACGGGTTGCTGTCTACTTCGAGATGGGTGTTGAGTACACGGTAGGCACGTCCGTTGACGCTGGCCACCACGGAAACCCAGCCACGCTCGATGAGAATCGGACCGGCCGGTGTATTGGCGCCCGCGTTGAACTGGAATATGGCCGAGGCTGCACTGCCGCAATCGACATCGGACCGGCACAGGATCACATCGCGGTCGACAATTGTTCCGGCATAATCGGCGGCAGCCAGGCTGGGGCTCTGGGGATCACAGTCGCCATTGCTGTCCGCCGGCACGGTAATGGCTGTGCTCCAGCGGGTTGCCGCGTCGTAATAGACCACCCCGTGGTCGTTCAGCGCATTCATCAATTGCGCCAGGTAGTCATCGAAAAAGAAAGGGGTTCCGCCCAGGTCCGTCAGGATCACCTGGAAGACTTCCTGCAAACCGACCACGTCGGGTTGCTCGGCCGCGATCAGCGCGGCCAGCGCGTCGGCGCGCTGTGAAAAATCATTGGCCAGCACCTGCTGCACGGCCACATCAGCGGCGCCCATCAGTTCACACAGGCCTGGGGCCACGGCGATGCCCAGGATTTCTGCGCCCACATACAGGTTCTGGGTCATCGCACTGATCTGGCCGGCGCGGTGACTATTGTCCTTCGCGGCCAGCGCGGTTGATGAACAAACCAGGAACAGAATGATAAAAAGGGTCAGCACAGGCACGACCCGGCGGTAGTGATTCAGCTTCATGATGTACTCCTTTTTATCGGCAAAAGGCTATGCCGATGGTCTCTTCTAACTATAGCCGAGATGAAAGTTTTTTCATTCCCCGGCCTCGCCGCATTTGGCGATTTCTATTCCTTGATCGACTGCCGACACGAGCTGTAAACAAGGTAATCGACAACAACAGCCTGAAATGCAGTTGCTTGAAGGCCAAAGCTGACACTTATCGTCATTTTTTCTGACGCATTTGGGTTATTTCAAAACGATTTCTTGTTAATAAATACTCCTATAAAATCCTATCTATATGTTTATACTAAATATTATATTTCTTACACGATTTGGCCCGTTTCTTGCTTTATACTAGTTGAAACAAGGACTGTCTGGTAGCAGTTGACGGAAGGGCCGGAGCCCCGACAAACCTCTCCCAAGAGGGGCTCCGAATCTCCCACCGCTCCCAGCGACATTGAACGAGGAAATTGGAATTCAGCAGCCTTTGTCATGGAAGACATTATTCGAAACAGTCTTTGTTTGTTGTCTCGAAGGCCAGAGTACGAAGAAGCTCGCCACCCGCTGACCTACCTGAGATCGAAAGGCCCTCTCCCGAAAAAGAGAGGGCCTTTTGTTATTTCCGTTCCTCGCAATAGCACGATGACGCCGACCATAATAAGATGACCCCATGAATTCAGAACCCCGCCGGTATGGCGTCGGCATCGTGGGTTGCGGACGTGCTGCCGCCATCCTTCACTTGCCTGCCCTGCAAAAAAACCCTGCTTTCCACGTTACGGCGATTGCCGACAACGATGAGCGTGCGCTGCAAAAAGTGGCAGATGATTATGACATCCATCATCGTTATTCAGAGGTAGCCGAAATGCTCCTCGAAGCTGAGCCTGACATCGTGGCCGTGTGTGTTCCGGCGCAGGACCACGTCGAGTCGGCGCTACCGGTTCTGCGGGCGGGAAAGCACCTTCTGATCGAGAAGCCGCTGGCACTTGACCTGGCCGGCTGCGACACCTTGATCAGGGCCGCGTCCGGCGGCGCATCGCAGGTTATGGTCGGCTTCAACTTGCGCCACCACCGCCTGGTCCGGCAGGCAAAACAGATTATTGCATCCGGCCAACTCGGTGAAATCGAGGCCATAAGCAGCAAGTGGACCAGCGCGATCCGATTCCGGCAGGAACTGCCGTCCTGGCGCAACTCCCGCGACAGCGGGGGCGGCGCACTGTTCGAGATCGCGGTGCACCATTTCGACCTGTGGCGCTTCCTTCTCGGTACCGAGATCACGGAAATCCACGCCGCGGAACAATCTGAGCAGTGGCATGATGAAACGGTCGCCCTCACCGCACGCCTGGCCAATGGCGCCGTCGCCTCTGCACTTTTTTCCGAGCGCAGCAGCGATTGTAACGAGTTGGAAATATTCGGCCGTCGCGGACAATTGAGCTTGTCGCTGTTTCAATACGACAGCCTCGAGTTCATCTCCGTCGGCAGCACGCCCGGTCTTGCCGGACGTCTGCGCAGGCTCACCGGAAAACTCGCGGCCATCCCCAAGGGTGTGTCAATCATGCGCAAGGGCGGTGATTTCCTGCAATCTTACCAGGGCGAATGGCAGCACTTTCTGGCGGCGATCGAGTCCGATACGGCACCCCAGGCTTCACTCGCGGACGGTCGGGCCGCACTCCATGCCGTGCTGGCCGCCATCGAGTCGGTCTCGACCGGCCAGCCCGTAACCTTGTGAACGGAGGGAATCCAGCGCTGTCAGTAGTGCTGGCCACGCAGGACAACTATGAAACCATACGCACGACGGTCTCGCATTTACTCAGGCAAACCGTCGTTGACCGCATCGAACTGGTCATCGTTGCACCCTCGGCGGGGCAACTGGAGCTTGAAAAGGAAGAGCTGGCTCCATTTGCCAACGCGCAGGTAGTCGAGACCGGCCCGATAGAATCTATTGGCGAGGCCAACGCCAACGGTATACGGAATGCGTCAGCGGAGGTCGTCGTGCTTGCCGAGGATCATTGCTTTCCCGCGCCGCGCTGGGCCGCGGCGTTGCTCGAAGCCCACCAGGGCGACTGGGCCGCGGTAGGCCCCGGCGTGCGTAACGCTAACCCGGCCACGGCGGTAAGCTGGGCAGACCTCTTCATAGGCTATGGGCCCTGGCTCTTACCTGCTCCGGGTGGAGAGGCCGAATTCCTGCCCGGCCACAACACCAGCTACAAGCGGGACATCCTGTTGCAATACGGCGATGCGCTGGCAAGCATGATGGACGCGGAAACCGTTCTGCACTGGAATCTGCGCAACCAGGGATATCGCCTGTTGCTGGAACCAGGGGCTGTCGTCGCCCATACGAATTTTTCCCTGTGGCGCTCCTGGCTGCCCGTGCAGTACCACAATGGCCGCATGTTCGCCGGATCGCGCATCCGGGACATGCCCGCATGGAAACGGCTTGTGTATGTCATCGGTTCGCCACTCATTCCGCTGGTTCGACTGGCGCGAATCGCACAACAAGCAGCACGCGCGCGGCTATTGGGCCGTTTCGCTGCCTGTTTTCATGCCCTGGTAATCGGCCTCACCCTGGACGGCCTCGGCCAGCTTGCCGGCTACCTTCTCGGCGCTGGAGATGCGCGAACGCGGGTGGCGAAATATGAGTTCCGGCGAATCGCTCACATCTCGGAAAGTGACCGAAAACAGGTTTATGACGATGGCGGGTAAACTCGACGAAGCGGGAACGGGGTGATGCCTCAGGACCCAGCCTTCATATCGGTCATTATTCCGTCCTATGCCCGGCCTGGCCGGCTGCGGCAGTGCCTTAACGCGCTGTGTGCACAAACCTGGCCGCGTGACGGATTCGAGGTAATCGTCGTCGATGACGGCAGTCCGCAACCGCTCGAAGAGGTTGTGGACGCCTTTCGGTCCAGGCTCAACCTCACCCTGGCCCGTCAGGAGAATTCGGGACCCGGAGCAGCCCGAAACCGGGGCGCCAGCATTGCCCGCGGAACCTTGATTGCCTTTACCGACGATGACTGCCTGCCCGAGGAAGGGTGGCTCGAAGCCCTGGCTGAGACACATCGCCAGGCGCCTTCGAATTTGCTGGGGGGCCACACGCTGAATCCCGATGAGCAGAATCTCTTTGCGGCAACCAGCCAATTGATCGTTGACAGCGCGTATCGCTTTTACAATGACAATCCGTTGAAATCGCGCTTTTTTGCATCCAACAACATGGCAGTCCCTGCCGCTCTGTTTCAATCGCTTGGGGGCTTTGCGGTGGACTTCCGGGTTGCTTCTGAAGACCGGGAGCTGTGCGACCGCTGGCGCTGGAAAGGCCATGGACTGCGCTATGTTCCCGACGCCAGGGTGCAGCATGCGAGGGAGCTCAGCCTGGGCAGCTTCGTCAACCAGCACTTCAATTATGGACGCGGCGCTTGCCAGTTCCATGGTGTACGCAGCCATCGCCGATCCGGCAGCCTTGCCCCGGAGCTGCGGTCGCACGGCCGCTTCCTGCGCGAGGTAGCGAAAGGGGTCTCGAGACAAAAACCGGGCCGAGCCGCAAGAATTACCGGGCTGTTGGGGCTGTGGCAAGTCAGCAATGCGATCGGTTATTTGTATGCGGCCGTCACCGGATCATTCAGCGGAAAGCGGGGAAGCGAGACTCTTTCGTGATTTAGAATGATGGCTACATGCGAACCCTAATCAGCCTGATCACCGTCGCGGCCAGCATTTACCTGCTGTTGTCGCTGGTGTTATACCTGTTCCAGGGCAGCATGGTGTTCCTGGCCAATATGCCGGGGCGCGCGTTGGAAGCAACGCCAGACGATATCGGCCTGGGCTATGAGGACGTGTTCCTTGATACCTCTGATAATGAACGCCTGCACGGCTGGTACGTGCCGGCCATCGACTCCGGCGGGGTGGTCCTGTTTTTCCACGGCAACGCCGGCAATATTTCCCATCGCCTGGACAGCATCGCGATTTTCCATCAGCTGGGCCTGGATGTGCTGATCATCGATTACCGGGGTTATGGTCGGAGCAGTGGCAGCACGTCGGAGAAAGGCACTTACCTGGACGCACAGGCCGCCTGGGATTACCTGGTGGGCGAACGGGGTATTGCCGCCCAAGGCATCGTGATTTTCGGCCGTTCACTTGGCGGTGCCGTGGGAGCCTGGCTGGGTAGCAGGAAGCACGGGAATGACCGGCCCGCCGCAGTGATCATCGAATCGAGCTTCAGCTCGGGCGTGGACATAGCACGGCGGCTTTACCCGTTTCTTCCGGTGCGCCTGATCACAAGATTGCGCTACCCGGTGGCAGAATACGCTTCACAACTGGACTGCCCGGTGCTGGTGGTGCACAGCAGGGACGATGAGATCATTCCATTTTCGATGGGCCAGCGTATTTACGACGCGGTCAGCGGAGAAAAACAACTCATTGAGCTGCGCGGCGACCACAATGCAGGATTCTGGTTAAGCCGGGATTATTACATTCCGGCGCTAAAGGAGTTTCTGGATTCAGTGCTGCAAGGCTGAACTCTGTTGGAGTGATCCATGCCCGAGGTCACTGTTGAACTCGATGGAGGGGACTGGCTACCTGGATTCAGGACACGCTCATGACATCCCTGTGCGCTAATCATCTGTTCCTGACAGCATGATTGTCCTGAATTCAGGTAGCCAGTCCCCTCCTTCGTCATCCACTAATTCGCGGGCATGGCCCGCAAACAACTAGTCATTAATGCCATGGTGGTCGGCCTGGTGCCTGGCGAACTCCTCTGCGTCAATGCAGCCGTCGCCGTCCAGGTCGAGGTCGCCGAAAGTCGGCATCTCCATGCCCTGGCCATGCTGCATGCCTTCATGCTTGCCCTGGCAGCAGTCGTGTCCCTTGTGCTGCTCGTGCATGGCCTTCATGTGCGCCTTTTGCCCGGCGGTCAGTTCAGCCTCGTTGAGCATCCCGTCGCCATCACTGTCCAGGTCGGTAAATGCTGGCGCGGTGGCCATACCTTTCATCGGCTTACCGGCTTCCGCCATTTCTTCATGGCGGGCGGCGCGCGTGCTGTTGAATTCTTCTTCACTGACGAAGCCGTCGCCGTCCTGGTCGAACTCGGTGAACGGCGGGGGGCTGTGGCGCCGGTGTGACTCCGCCCTGGCTGCGAAGGGCAACATCGCGATAGCGATAATCACGGTGATGATCAGGATGGCTTTGAATGCTGCCTGGTCTGGACTTTTCATAATAATTCTCCGCCAAAAAACGTCAGCACATCATCGGCGCAGTTAAGACAAAATTCATTGACTTGGGACAAGCAATGAGCGTCGGCATGTGTAGTCGCCAGAACAGGCCGGGAGCAAGAAAGCGAGATTCCTTTCATCGTCCGAATGCCTCAATTGGTCAGTGCCTCTGTAATAGAGCTCCGCCCAATCCGTTCTCTTTGACAAGCGCTCGGAAGCCACCAGGAGAAAGCTTCGATGTTCGGAACCCTATTACCCTTCTTGATGTTCGGTATTTTACTGGCTGCGGTTTTGTCCAAGCCGCTGGCCCGGCTTGGCTGGGTATCGCTGCCCGTTGCTCTGGTGGTGCTGGGATTCATTTCTTCTGAAATCTGGGTGGGTCTTGGCCGCGATACAGGCCTGCGCTGGGAAACCCTGCGGGACCTGGTGTTTTACCTGTTCCTGCCCATCCTGATTTTTGAAGCGGCGATCAATATCGACACTCGAGGCCTGCGTCGAGAGGGGATATTGATCGTCGCGCTGTCGATTCCCCTGTTGCTGGCCGCGGCAGGGATCGCGGCCTACATCATCCAATTGCTGATGGGCAACTCCCTGGGCGGCAACTGGGCCCTGGCGCTTTTGATGGCCACGATGATCTGTGCCACCGATCCCGCGATGATTTCGAGTCTGCTCAGCGGCAACGGCACGGCTCGCCGCGTCGAACAGATCCTGGAAGGCGAGAGCCTGATCAACGATGCTACCACCATCACGCTGTTCGTCATGATTTCCGCCTTGTTGAGTCAGCCGGGCGTCGAAATTAACGGCTGGACATTCACCGGGCGCTTCCTGCTGGTATTGCTGGGTGGAGCCTCCATTGGCGTAGCCCTGGGCTGGCTGTTTGACCGCGTCATTGCACCCGCCAATGACAAGGTGCTGTCGACGTCGGCCACGCTGGTGCTGGCCTTCGCCAGTTTCTGGATCGGCGAACACCTGCTCGGACTGAGTGGCGTCGTGGCGACGCTGACGGCCGGTCTCACAGTCGCATGGCGGCAACGCAGGCACCGCTCGGAAGAGGATATCGCCTTTGCCCTGGATTCCTGGCAGATCCTTGGCTTCTGCACCAATGCGATGCTGTTCTTCGCGGTCGGGATGAGCATTACGATACAAATGTTCCAGGACCACTGGCTGGCCATGCTCATCGGTGTGCTGGCAGCGCTGGTGTCGCGAGCGGCAATCGTGTTCCTGGGCGTGGGCCCTCTCTCGCGAATTCCCGGGGTGGGCCCGCTCGGCTTTTCCGAGCAAAACCTGATGATGTGGGGCGGAATCCGGGGCGCCGTCGCGATCGCGCTGGCCTTGTCGCTCAGTATCGAGATTCCGAACTGGTACATAATTCAAAGTGCGGTGTACGGAGTCGCGCTGTTCAGCCTGGTCGTTCAAACTCCACTGTTGCAGCGACTGGCGATGAAGAAAAAGGCTGTTCCTGCAGTGGCGCAGGAGGCTTGATGCCGACCCGGATCAGGCTAAATGTGCAGGTAAATGTGTCCCCTTGCTTTCAACTGCGCCCTGGCTTCGCGCCAGGCGGGGTAGAGCTGCTGCTGCAGCGCATAAAAAGCCTTGCCGTGGTTGTGCTCGCGTAAATGGCAGACCTCATGCGCGATAACGTAATCGATCAACTCCGCGGGCGCCTTGATCAGTTGTGAATTCAACGTAATCAGGCCGCCGCACGAGCAATTGCCCCAGGTGCGCTTCATCCGTCGCAGCCGAAAGAGCGGGACGTTTTCTGCGGCCCAGTGCGCACGCTCGCTGATCGCGGCGAGCCGCTGCCCGAAATACTGCTGAGCCTGTTGCCGGTACCAGTGCTGCAAGCGATGCCTGACACGATCGATACTTCCATCAGGGGTTGTGATTTGAATTCCGCTCTTGTCGAGACTAACGCTGCTGCGTTTACCGGTCAGAACACGGACATCGAGTGGATAAGACTGTCCCAGGTAAAGGTGCTGCTCGTCGCTGACGTAGCGCAGCTTCGGCAGGTCCCGCTGTCTTGCCCTCGCTTCGACCAGGAAGCGGTCCACGCGATGCGCGCGCTGCTGAAGTGCCTTTCTAACAGCGCTTCGGCTCATCTTTTGCGGCGCAACGACCCGCAGTGCGCCGTCTTCATCGATTTCGAGGTGGATCCGCCGCGTGACGGCAGGCCGGTGAATGATGTCGTACTCGATCATCCGGCCGTCGTGGCAGATTCTGTCCCTTGCGGAATGCCTCTGCGGCATGGCTATTTGTACCCCGCTGCCTGTAAGGAAAACAGCCGGGCGTAATGGCCGTCGAGCGCCATCAGCTCCTGGTGGCTGCCCCGTTCGATGATCCGGCCGTTCTCGATCACCACGATCTGGCTGGCCATCCGGACGGTGGAAAACCGATGCGAGATCAGGATCGCAATGCGGTTCTGGGTGAGCTTGCGAAAATGCTCGAAGATCGTGGCCTCGGCGGCCGCATCCATCGCGGCTGTTGGCTCATCCAGTACCAGGATGTCGGCGTCGCTGCGCATGAATGCACGCGCCAGTGCAATCTTCTGCCACTGCCCGCCGGAAAGTTCCTGGCCGCCCTTGAACCACTTACCGAGTTGGGTTTCGTAGCCTTGTGGCAGGTCGGCGATGATGGTGTCCGCCATTCCTTTCTCGGCTGCTTCTTCCCAGCGCTCTTCTTCTTCAAAATACCGTACGTCGCCCACGCCGATGTTTTCACCGACCAGGAACTGGTAACGGGCGAAATCCTGGAAGATGACACCAATGCGCTGGCGCAAGGCATTCTCATCCCATTCTTCCAGGTCCATCCCGTCCAGTCGGATGCGGCCCGCGTCCGGACGGTAAAGCCGGGTCAGCAATTTGATCAGCGTGGTCTTTCCCGAGCCGTTTTCGCCGACCAGCGCCAGCGATTCGCTGGGCCGGATATGCAGGTCAATGTTCTGCAGTGCCGGACGGCTGGCGCCGGGATAGGTAAACGTCACGTCTTCAAAACGGATGCCGTCATCCGGTTCCGGGCCGCGTGTGGCCCCTGGTCTCTGTTGCAGCGGCTTGGGAACCGGTGTTTCCAGGTATTCATAGAGCGTGGATAGGTAGAGATTATCCTCGTACATACCGCCGATCGCCGACAGAATCGACGAAACGGCCGACTGGCCCTGACGGAACAGCATCAGGTACATGGTCATCTGGCCCAGCGTGATCCGGCTCATCACGGCGGCGGCCGCGATCCAGGCGTAGGCGCCGTACAGGGCGACAGTACCGATCAGGCCGAGCAGGAAACCCCAGCCATCGCGGCGGATCGCGAGCGAGCGGTCACGCGAATACAGCCGCTTGAAAATGTCGCGGTAGCGCTGCAGCAGCAGCGGCCCAAGACCGAACAGCTTGACTTCCTTGACGTTGTCCTCGCGCGCCAGCACGGTCTCGAGGTAA
>CAMYKC010000088.1:18865-22061 GCA_947258865.1 uncultured Lysobacterales bacterium | reverse complement strand
CGTTGGCCGCATTAAAAAAGCAGAGGAAACAATTTGTTGTTAGCAGTCAATGGGCAGCCAAATGGCTGGAGCAAAATTTTTCAAAACTGGCATTTTCCAAAGCCGATTCTGTTTTTTGTCTCCAGCGTCTACGCCGGATTGGCCATGATTATCTTCGAAGGGACCATAAGCCATAGAGTTTTTAAACATCTCATCGATACGGACAGCCATCATTCTTTTGACGACATCATTTTTGGATTGGCAAAAGGCGCGGCCATTGTCATGTTTGTCTACTATTTCCTGAAAGCAATGGTATTCATTCATGGCAAGCAATGGGGTTTGATCAACGACGGTTGGGGCTACTGGTATCTGGTGGAAGTGCTTGGTTTCGTATTGGTCCCGGGTTTTATGTTTGCCTTTGGTTTCAGGAACAGAAGTCTGAACATCATCAAAATTGCCTCTGTCATGGCCTTGATCGGCATTGTGCTCAATCGGCTCAACGTTTCCATCATCAGTTTCAAATGGTATGCGGATGTACATTACTTTCCATCCTGGCAGGAAATTGTGGTCACGCTGATGATTATTTTTGCTGAAATCTGGATATTGCGGTGGGTTGTCACCCGTATGCCGGTGTTTAAGTCAGCTCACTAGAAAAAGGGAACAAGGAATTGAAATGGATTCATTTGTGTATGTAAATATTTTTGAGACGAAAGGTCTCGAGTACCTGCTTTTGTTGTGTTTTTGGGTGCTTTTTGTCTTTTTAATCCGATATCTTTCGTCGCCGGTGAAAAAGCGGAAGCCTGCAAACAGGAGACCATGAATCCGTATCGGGTGATCTATGCTCAGCAGGAAAATAGGCTTTAAGCTGACCTTCGGCGTCGTGCTGACGGTCCTTGTGGCCATCGGTATATTTTCCTACTTCAATATCCAATCTGAAACAAAGAGCCTGCTCACGGAAGTTGAACGGCATGCGAATCAGCTCAGCGAAGCCGTCAAGTCGGACACCGAGTACGACATGCTGCACAACGATCGTGAGCGAATCCATGAGAGCATCCGCCGCATCGGCGCACAGGAGAGTATCGACCGCGTCCGCGTATTCAACAAGTCGGGAGAGATCATCTACTCTTCGGACTCGGCCGAGATCGGGAAGATGGTCGACCAGAAAGCGGAGAGCTGTTACCGATGCCATTCGGCCGGGAAACCCCTGGAACAACTGGAGACGGAGGAGCGCACGCGGGTCTTCCGCCCCCATCAGGACTCAGCGCGGCTGCTGGGCATCATCAACCCGATCTACAATTCGCCATCGTGTTGGACGGCGGCCTGTCATGCGCATCCCAAAACGCAGACCGTGCTCGGTGTGCTGGATGTCACCATTCCCCTTATCGAGGTCGACCGGAACATCCGCCGCAGCCAGGTGGCGATAGTCGTTTTCGCCGTCAGCGCCATCCTCATCCTGAGCCTTATCGTCGGCTTCATGGTCCGATGGTGGATCGACCGCCCGGTCCAGGAACTCCTCACGGCGATGAGGTACGTGGCCGGAGGGAATCTTGGGCACCGGGTCAAAGTGAACAGAGATGACGAACTGGGGATGCTGGCCAAGTCCTTCAATAATATGACCAATAATCTGGCGCAGGCGCGTCTGCAACTCTTCCAGTCAGACAAGCTTGCATCCCTGGGGAGACTGGCCGCTGGAGTGGCGCACGAGATCAACAACCCGTTGACGGCCGTACTCACCTACAGTAGCTATCTGCAAAAGCGCTCGGATGGCCATCCCGAGATGCGCCAGGACCTGAACGTGATCGTTTCCGAAACCATCCGCTGCCGCGAGATCGTCAAGAGTCTGTTGGATTTTGCCCGGCAGACAGTTCCGAAGAAGCGCAAGGCAGACATCAACGAGATCATCGCCCGCGCCGCGACCGTGATCGAGAATCAGCTCGCTTTGGGGCGGGTGAAGCTGGTCATGGACCTGGGTGCCGAGCTACCCGATGTCACGGTGGACGCCAATCAGATCCAGCAGGTTTTCATCAACCTGATGGTCAACGCATCGGACGCCATAGGGCAAAACAGCGGAACCATAAAAATCACCAGCAAGGCAATAAGCATTGGGCCCACGGAAGTCCTTCAGATCAAGCGTGCGCTTTGTCCCAAGCGGCATGATCTCGTTGACAGAAAAGTCCGGATCGACGCCAAACCCGCTATCAGCATGCGCTTCCGCAAAAACGGGCATACCGGGCTCATCCACATCAATCCCATGTACGGCTCGGACGAGCATCGCCTGGGCGACATGTCCGCATTCGAGGAAGGCATCGAACTCCTATGCCCGGATTGTTCAGTTTCACTGATAGCCGAGGGTGAGCTGTGTCCGAATTGCGGTTCCCCGGTCTACGCGTTCGAAGTTCCCCTGAAAGGATTCGTGCAGGGCTGTTTGCGGGACGGTTGCGGCTGGCATCGCTGGGAACAGGTCGATTCCGCCTGGAACGGGGTTGGCCGTTACCTGGGGGATCGTGGACAACCACAACGGAACGATCTCGGTGGAAAGCGAGGTCGGCGCCGGTACAATCTTTATTATTCGGATTCCGGTGGGATCATGAGCATGGCGCGGGACATCCTGGTCATCGACGATGAACTGATGGTCACTCAGGCCGTGGTGAAAGTTTGTAGCGCGGAAGGGATGACGGTTACCGCTGCGGATCACGCTTCCGAGGCTCTTCGAAGTCTGGAGCAATGCAAGTATCGTTTGGTGCTCTGCGACATCATGATGCACGAGCTCGACGGTTTCCAGTTCCTCGAAGAACTCGCCCGTAAGGGCATCCAGACACCCGTGGTGATGATGACCGGGTACTCTACCGTGGAAAATGCGGTCAAAAGCCTGTCGTCGACGGGTGCTGTGGACTATATTGCGAAACCGTTCACCGCCGATGAATTGCTCACGGTCATCCGGCGCAGCCTTCGTTGTGTCATGCTCCTTGACGAGGCCGAGTCGGCCGGCCTCCCGCGAAACGGCTCCATGAGTTACGTTCCCTGCCCGGCGAATTATTACCGGCTCGGCTATGTCAGTTGGGTCCTGATGGAGGACGAGGGAACCGCGAGGATCGGGGTGAGCGACCTGTTTCTGAAGGCGGCGGAGGGGATAAAGGAATTCGAGCTGTCGGCGCCCGGCGAAGACCTTGTGCAGGGCATACCCTGTGCGGTCGCGACATCCCCTGATGGCACGACA
>CAMYKC010000088.1:12503-18808 GCA_947258865.1 uncultured Lysobacterales bacterium | reverse complement strand
ATCATGTGCCCGATGGGCGGAAAAATTCTCGAGGTCAATTTGGACGCGCAATCGACCCCTTCACTGGTCGAGAAGGATCCCTATTTCAGGGGGTGGCTGTACCGGATTTTACCGTCGAATCCAGAGAGCAATTTGCAGTGGCTGAGTTTATGAAGCCTCGAACAAAGCGCTGCCGTCTAGATTTAAGGAGGTTGTGATGTTGAAAATACTACTGACAGTAATACTGCCTTCCATAATTCTGTTCTTCTTTTTGAATTTAGCCGCCAGGGAGATGTTTCTCAGGCTGCAGGAGAAGAAAAGGCGGGCCGAACGCGAGGAGGCGCTCGCCGAGAGTCTGCGGCTTGATTTCACTCGAGAGTCGAAAACGCTCAAGCGCGTGGAAGTCCAGGACCCGGAAGCACGCATCCTCTGCGTGGACGATGAGGAGGTCATACTCAATATTTTTCGCAAGATTCTCGTGCTGGACGGCTACAGCGTCGATACCGTGGAAACGGGACAAGAGGCGCTCGGATTGATCCAGACTCACGACTACGACTTTGTGTTTACCGACCTGAAGATGCCGGCTATGTCCGGGACGGATGTGGCCAAATCAGTAAAGCATCTGCGCCCGGATATCGACGTTGTTATCATCACGGGGTTCGCAACCGTGGAGTCTGCCGTGGAATGCATGAAGCACGGAGCGATGGATTACGTCGAGAAGCCTTTCTCCGAAAATGAGCTGAGAGCGTTCGCCAAACATGCCCTGATCAAGCGTCGTGACAGGATCCAGAAGCAGCTGAAACCGAGGGTCCATGTAATGGGTCCAGAGGAGGCCGATCGGAGTTTCGGGGGGGAATTCTCGATCCCGGGCGGTGTTCTGATCTCGAGCGGCCACTGTTGGGCGAGCCTCACGGAAGACGGTACCGCAAGAATCGGTCTTGATGACTTTGCGAAGAAGCTGTTCGGGCGTGTTGACAGCATCGAATTCCCGAACATCGGAATGAAGATTAAGGCTGGCCAACCCCTGTTCAGCGTAAACCAGAGTCATCGGCGGGCGCAGTTTCATGCTCCCCTGAGTGGCAAAGTGGTGAAGATCAACGAGGAATTGCGTGAAAACAGTGCGATGCTCGAGGAGATGCCTTATGGGAATAACTGGATTTGCGTCATCGACGGGGACGATCTTGATGCAGAGCTGCCGCAATTGAAGATTGGCAAGTCCGCCGTCGCTTTATTTCAGGAGGATCTGGATCGGTTCCAGGCCTACGTACAGAAAGCGAGCGAAAGCGAGGTCGCTGATCCTGCGACTCTTTGCATCGGTGCGATCGAAAAACTGGACGATGCCCGTTGGGAGACCGCCGTGAAGGAGTTCTTCGGGCCTTGAGGGAGCGATTGTCATAAATTTGGAATAGTTTTGTGCCTGAAATGATCAACTGATTCGCCGGGCAGGGTAGTTACAGAAAAATGTTTCCGGCTCCGCCGAAGGCGGGGGCAGGGAAGCGAAACTCCTTTACTTGCGAGTAGCTAGTTGTCCAAATTAGCTGTAATCCATTTACGAACCTGCTAAATTCGACACGATTGGTACCACAAGAAGCTAAATATAGAGCAGCCGCATGAAACGTCAGAATAATAATTAACAAGCAAGAAAGCACTAACGATTGTGGGCGTTTACATGACAAGTTCACTAAACAGAAAAATCCTGCTGACCCTTGGTTCTCTGGGGATTATTCTCGTGTTACTGACCTTTGTAATTTTGCAGCAGCACATTGTTTCTGCGTTCCAGAATTTCGAGGCTAAAGAGAGCCGGACCAACCTTTCCCGGGTGGAGCAGGCCATCAATGGTCAGTATCAATCGCTCTCAGCATTTAATCTCGAATATGCCGAGTGGAATGATGTCTATGATTCCGTCAACCGGCCCGAGATATTCTCTGATTTTGTCAATGAAAGCATCTATTTTCCTGAATTTTGAAAATCACATCCGCCATTTCTCCGCCACGAAGTGCCTTCGCCGAGGTTTCTCCCAGGACCCAGCGCATCGCGTCGACGATGTTTGATTTTCCACACCCATTGGGACCGACGATCCCGGTGACTCCCTCATGAAATTCGAGTTTAGTCTTGTCGGCAAAGGATTTGAATCCGTGAAGTTCGAGGGACTTTAGGCGCATGGGGAAGGGAAGCGGAATCACAAGGAGTTTATCAAACCTAAGAATCTCATTCTCAGGAATGATGGATCAGGACCAAGTATGGGAAGCCTTGTGGTCGGGCGTTTTCTGACCCCTGAACTGTCGGAAAAGATAGACCGCGCATCTTCGCTCCATGTTACGTTCCATCCCGTCTTCAACCGGGACTTGCCGGACTCAATTCAACGCGCGATCATGCTTCTGACACGCTCACCTGATTCTTCCATAACCCTACATTCGCCGGATTCCATATTCACTCGAAAACTTTTATTGGATGTGACTGGTATTCCGGTTGCTCTTATCGAGGTTAGGGCCAAAAGAACAATATGGGCCATCGGCGTCAACGCCGTCAATACAACGCTGATCGCCATGGCAGTGACCATTTTCTTGCTTATTTTTTTCGCATGGTTATTTCTCAATAAGTTGGTCATCCACCCAACCGTAACGCTAAAAACTCATATCAGCAGAATCCGTCAATCCCATGATCTTTCGTCCTTTTCGTTAACCGAGCGGAAGGATGAAATCGGCGCTCTGGCGAATGAATTTGAGATGCTGTTGGGCGAATTGGCCCAAACTCAGACTGATCTGAGGGAAGCGCGCGACCGGGCTCTTCAAACCGCGGATGAAAAGGGCAAATTCCTGGCCAACATGAGCCATGAAATTCGTACCCCAATGCACGGCGTACTGGGTATGACTGACCTATTGAACAGAACCGACCTTGATCCTATTCAACGAGCTATTGTTCAGAATATTCAGAACTCCGGAACCCACTTGCTGGATGTGATCAACGATATTCTGGATTTCTCCAAAATTGAATCTGGCAAGCTACATCTCAGACCGGAGGAATTTAATCTGCGCGATTCGTTGGAGGAGACTGCAGATCTGATGGCGATTCAGGCACACGCGAAAAATCTGGATCTACTGCGTACCTTCCCGGTGGCGATTGACCAGAGGCTGATCGGCGACCGCGAATGCATTCGCCGAATACTGGTCAATCTCATCGGCAATGCGATCAAATTTACCGAGGAAGGTGAAGTTGGGATCAGGGTCACTGTCAGCAAAGAACATGCCGACAGGACAAACATTCGCGTAGAAATTTCCGATACCGGGATCGGAATCACTCAAGAACAACAGGAGGCAATCTTTGAAGAATTTTCTCAGGCGGATGACGGTTCGACCCGCAAGTATGGCGGATCCGGACTTGGTTTGACGATCAGCAAGAAATTGCTGGGCATGATGGATAGCGATCTTGGACTGGACAGTGAACCCGGCAGGGGATCATGCTTCTGGTTCAAGCT
Source organism: uncultured Lysobacterales bacterium (assembly GCA_947258865.1). Lineage (GTDB taxonomy): Bacteria > Pseudomonadota > Gammaproteobacteria > Xanthomonadales > SZUA-36 > CAMYKC01. Next base: position 15,354 of record CAMYKC010000088.1, on the reverse strand, counting down.
GTCACTCCAATCTGCAGAAGAGCCACTCCCGGCGGCACAACCGCAAGATGTACTTCAAGGCCTGCATGGATTGATCGTCGATGACGACGACACCAGGCTCAATATTCTGCGCAGTCAGCTAAGCAGTTACGGTATGACCAATGGTTGGGCCGACAACGGCACAAACGCACTGACGGCATTGAAAAATGCGATTGCGGACGGCAAGCCTTATGACCTGGCGCTACTCCACTGGGATATGGAAGGGATGAACGGGATGGAAATCGCCCGTCTAATTCGGGCCGACGAGACTTTTGCCGAGTTGCCGATGGTGATATTCAGTTCGGCGCAGACCGGAGATGAGAGACTGGTAAGCGGCGAGATCTATATAGATAAGTACTTAATTCAGCCAGTCAGCGAGTCATGTCTTTATGGAAACCTGGTAGAAATGATGCGCAAGCGGCAAATGAACGTCAAGCAAGCGCCTCCTGGTGCGCTTGACACCAAACCAACGGATTTTGATTCTGATGTGCTGCTGGTTGAAGACAACCGGATCAATCAGGAGGTGGGACGTCTCATGCTCGAAAAAATCGGTTGCAGAGTAACCATTGCCGAAAACGGAGTTGCGGCTTTGGCAGTTCTGGATACGCAGCAGTTCGACCTGATTTTCATGGACTGCCACATGCCTGAAATGGATGGCTTCGAGGCCACGATCAAAATAAGAAGCGAGGAAGCCGAAAGCAGGACCCGCACACCTATCATTGCCCTGACTGCTGATGTTATTGAGGGAGTCCGGGAGAAATGTTTGGATGCGGGGATGGATGACTACATTACCAAGCCATTTTCCGAGTCATAACTTCAAAATATCCTGCAAGACTGGTTGCCAGACAAGTTGATTGTGCCGCGTGAATCCACCCATTAACGCAGACAACTGAACGAGGAACCCCTCTTTCAGTCCAATTCGAAATCATGATCTTGAATCAGTTTTTTCATTAAAGACAGCAGAGGTTTCAACTCTCTTCTTTGTTTGGCGAGCTTGCTGTTTGCAAATGCTCTTGAGAGCGCAATTTTTATATAGAGTGGCTCCACAGGTTTTGGTATGCAATAGGCGTTCATTGTCATTGCATGAGTGGCATTTTCATCATCCAAAACCGCGGTCACAAATATAATCTGAGTTTCAGGATTGAAATTCAGTACCTTTCGCCCGAGTTCAATTCCGCTCAGGCGTGGCATTAAAATGTCCGACAATATCACAGGAAAACCTTGTTCTTTTTGAAATATCTCCCAACCCTCCATACCATCTTCGGCAAGGGTCAAATCGTATTTATTGGAAAACATGTCCAAATAAATTTCTCGTAATAATGGATCATCTTCCACCACAAGAAGTCGTTGTAAATTCTTCATAATATTCTCGCCTAATGAATCATCTATTCTTTATTTAAAACCAGGGCTATAAATATAACTCACTAGAAATGTATCCGGCCCCCTCTTTTCCCCGTTCTCGTAATTCTTTATTGAGATTCTGTCAATTCTTACAGTTTTCGTCAGTGCCCAATTAACGGAGGATAGAAATCCAGAAATTGATAACAGTCGGAAGTCGGGAGGTGCTTCAGACAGCAGGACAGGATCGGATTAGCAAGGACGCATTACCGGTGCAAGGATGGCGCCGGATAAGCAAGGACGCACATGCAAGGACGCACCCAAGCCAACAGTTGGTGCCATTAGCAGTCGGATTCGTATTGCGGTTGGAATGGTTGGCAAACGAATCCCTGGGCCGGGGGTCAGAGGAACATTTCTGGCTCCCGGTTGCTTATAAGGAGTCTCACGAGCTACGGCATTCCGCCAGCGCTTCTTTGCCCACGGCAAAACCGCACCTCCCTCTCTGCCTGCGCTGCGCTCGACTTACCCAACCAGGGTCAGGCCAGGAACAAACGAATGGCGTTTAGCCCGCAGGGCAAGAAGCTTTGAGGTAGTGACGGTGGGCAGTGGGTTGCCTGCGGCTCCCGTTCATAGAGGATTGCTTTCGGGGTAAGTTCACGGCGAGACTTTCATTGGTGATTGCAAAGTCGGCACGAAATCAGCTTTCTGCTATACAATAGTGGCGGGGAGTCAACCATGAAAGCACCTGATGAAAAGCAGTGTCCCACGGACGCCTGTAAATACCCCAGTATTCTCGTTGCTGAGGACAATATTGCCAATCAGCGGGTAATCTGCATTGTACTTGAAAAAGCCGGTTACTCATTTGATGTCGTGGTAGATGGTCGCGCTGCAATCGAGGCATTGGAATCGAAAGCTTATGATCTGGTCTTGATGGACTGTTTGATGCCGATCATGGACGGATTCTCAGCCACACGTTCAATTCGCGCACCCGGTTCCCGCGTTCTGGATCCGGATATACCCATTATTGCCGTGACGGCGCTGGCCATGAAGGGTGATAAGGAAAAGTGCCTCGAGGCTGGGATGAATTACTACCTGAGCAAGCCGGTAGAACCTGAGAAACTGATAAGCACTATAGAACGGTTTCTGGCACCGGGCTTCAGTCAAGAATCAACTGCGACAAACAAGGATACCCCTGCAGCGAGCTCAAACCCGACCAAGACCAACCCCGATCTGAATACAACCACAACGCAGGCTGGTTTAGAGATGGAACCTGAACTTCTGGACACTATCATCGATTTATACCTGGAAGACACCCCAACCCAGATTTCGCGTATAGAGGCTGCGGTCCAAAATAAAGACTATGATGAACTTTTGGCCGTCTGTCACAAGGTTCGCGGTTCTTCAGGTGTGCTGGGCACAAAAAAGATCACCATTCTCGCGCTTGCCGCTGAACAGGCGGGTCGCCAAGAAGATTTCGAGCAGGCAGCCGGGTTTC
>CAMYKC010000088.1:0-12480 GCA_947258865.1 uncultured Lysobacterales bacterium | reverse complement strand
AGAAGATTTCGAGCAGGCAGCCGGGTTTGCCCTGAAACTGGTGTTGGAATTAAAGAATTTCCTCGCCGAGTTGACCAGTCAGGGGGGCTCTGAACTGGACTGATATAGAATTTGCAGAAGCCCTCACACTTAGCAAAGACATTATTTAAAAAGGGTGCCCTCATACTTTTTACGGTTGAAAGTAAACTTAAAGTGCTGTATAAGGTATTGACGTGTAGGTCTCTGAACAAACAGTTAAAGATTTGCGCGTTTTGAAGGGGAACATGACTGACATGGAGTCAGAAACACAACAAGGAAGTCCAGCAAACCGGATGCGGCGTCCCCGCATTCTTCTTGCAGATGACCACGCCCTTATTCTGGAAGGCTTCCAGAGGTTGCTGGAACCAGAGTATCAAGTAGTGGGTACAGCAAAGGACGGAAGGGAACTGTTGGCGATGGCAGCTCAAACGCGGCCGGATGTGATTGTTACAGACATTTCCATGCCCAACCTGAACGGTCTCGACGCCTGCCGGAAACTTAGAAAAACCATGCCCGAGGTCAAACTCCTCGTGCTTACAATGAACGAGGATTCGGAACTGGTCGCAACGGCAATCCGCATCGGCGTCAATGGTTTTTTACTCAAGAATTCTGCAGCGTCCGAACTCTTCCAGGCCATCAAGTCGGTTATGAACGGAGAAACTTATATTACGCCGATGGTTACCGCGGGAATGATCGGATCCTTGATGTCTGGCAACGACGGTCGGGACTCTTCTGAAATGCTTACCGTTCGCCAGCGGGAAGTTCTCCAACTTCTCGCTGAGGGCAATACGATGAAACAGGTGGCCCGTATCTTAAACGTGACACCCAGAACCGTTGCGTTCCACAAATACCGCATCATGGACGACCTTCACATCGACTCCAACGCGGCGCTCATCCAGTACGCGATCAAGCATGGCCTGGTTGCCGCCTGAATTACCGTTTCCGCTGGTAAATCTCCTGTAAATACCTGTTAAATCCTGGTGGGATTTTGTTTTGGTTCACTCGCCATGCAAGACCCCTTGCAACAGCCGCGATTAACTGAAGATTTCGATATGTGATACCTGAAATTCGACCCAACTACCAGTCGGTTAATACCGGGCGTGGAAGTGAAATGCCTTCTGGAAAATCCTTCACAAGCTCTAGTCCTTGGTAATTCTACATTGAAAAACTGGTAATTCTGACAGTACACCTGAACGCTGGTTTGCAACATCATAAATGCCAGGTTTGATCAATGCATGAAGCATTCGAAAGTACAAGGCAAGGATGCCTTGGGAACCGGAGAGATGTGCGGTGACCAAGCGAATTTTCTTGTCTGCATCGATAGTCAGGTATAAGCACACCCTCCGATTCCTCTGAACCGCCGATACTACAGCCAGTTCGGGTTCGGAGGTCTTTTTCCAGACTCCCGACCCCGAAAATGGCACAAAAGGGGTTAACATTGTGTTGCAAATTTCAACTCGGGTAGTCACCGTTATCGTAACCATGGTTTTCGTTCTCCTGGTGGGGTACCACCACCAGGACTCCCGCACACCTGCGGGATTGATTACAAGTTCTTATATCGTACAGGCAGCGAGTCTGGACCAGGCCCGGAGCGCCGTCCAGGACGTTGGCGGTGAGATTACCCATGAACTTGGCATCATCAACGCAGTCGGGGCTTTCCTCACAGATGGTCAGCGGGATGCACTGGATGCTGATCAGCAAATTCGCACCTACCGGAACAAGGAAGCGCGGGTTTCCGCCTATGCGTGGCCGGAAGAGAACCTGAGCTCCAGCCAGAACCACCTCGAGAAACAGTACGGAAAAGTGATCGGTGCACCGGATCTGCACGAGGAAGGTATCGATGGCCGGGGGATCACCGTGGCCATGATCGACACCGGTCTGTGGTGGGGCCCGAATGAAATCTCCAAGAATTCGGCGGGCGAAGACCGGGTTCTTACGCACTTCGATGCGATCAATAACGCCGTCGTGAACCTGGCATCATTCGACGACAGCAGGATGGCGTTGGCGGATCAGCCACTTCAGCCTTCAGACGAGAAAGACAGCAACGATGACAGTGGCCACGGCACCCACCTGGCGAGTGTCGCGCTCAACAGCACGGCCCTCAACGGCGACTTCATCGGGATCGCACCCGGGGCCGACCTCGTTGCGGTGCGGGCGTTCAGCGCAGAGGGCGGCGGCACCTATCTGGACATCATCCGCGCCCTCGACTTCGTCGTCACATTCAAGGACGAATACAGCATCGACGTCCTCAATCTCTCTTTCTCGGCTCCGCCCCAATCCTATTACTGGGATGATCCGCTCAACCAGGCCGTGATGGCGGCCTGGCAGGCCGGCATCGTGGTAGTGGCCTCGGCAGGCAACATCGGCCCGGATCCCATGACCATCGGCGTTCCGGGCAATGTGCCCTACGTCATCACAGTCGGGGCCATGACCGACAACTACAGCCCCGAAGATTCCAGCGACGACATGCTGGCCTACTGGTCGTCGGCCGGTCCGACGATCGAGGCCTTCGTGAAACCGGAACTCGTGGCCCCAGGCGGGCACCTGAGCGGACTGATGCCCTCGGATGCATACCTGCCCACGAACTTCCCTGGATATTACGACAACGGCAAGTATTTCATCATGTCGGGCACTTCCCAGGCGACGGCGGTGGTGAGCGGCGTGGCCGCACTGCTGTTGCAGGACGAGCCCGGCCTGAGCCCGGATGAGGTCAAGTGCCGGTTGATGACGACCACCCAGGTCGGCATCTACACCAATGGAAAGAACGAAGGTGAGCTGCGCTACAGCCCTTTCCAGCAGGGCGCCGGCCGGGTGGATGCCTACGCCGCGGTCCATGGGGACATTGACGATTGCGGCAACAAGGGCCTCGACATCGATAAAGACCTGGCCGGAATCGAACACTACATGGGACCCGTGCAGTTGGACAAAAAGGGCAATTTTTACATTCCGGGCGTGGGCTACAAATGGGACGGTTCACTCCGCCAGCACGGTGATTCCTGGGTAGACGGCAATCCCTTCGTGGACGGCAATCTTCGTGGATGGCAAGCCCTTCGTGGATGGCAATCCCTGCGTGGATGGCAATCCCTTCGTCGACGGCAATCCCTTCGTGGACGGCAATCCGTTCGTGGACGGTAATCCGTTCGTGGACGGCAACGGCATGGCCGAGCCGGCTTCGATCAACGTCTGGGTCTGGCAGGAATAACAACAGAATCATCAAGGAGTAACGAAGAGTGGAAACCAACATGAAATCACGCGGCAAGATTCTAATAGACGGAAGCGGGACGGGCATAAGATCGCTCAGCCAAATCCGCATGATCATGGGCATGGTAGCGATTGCGTTATCTATCCTGTTGATCGCACCGGACTGGAACGATACGCGCAGCGACGCTGAAGCGCTGTCGGCTTCTTACATTGTCCAGGCAGACAGCCTGGATCAGGCTCTGCGCGCCGTGGAAGATGTTGGCGCAGAGATCACCCACGAGCTGGGAATCATTGATGCCGTCGCGGCCAGACTCGACGCGCAGCAGCGTGAGACCCTGCAGCGCCGTCGCTTTACCTTGCATAAAAACCACACCGTCAAAATCAGCGGCTCAGCTGGCGGCAGCTCGCTTTACGTCGCCTATCCGCAAGTGGTCGATGCGGATCTCGTCCATGCAGAAGGGATTCTGGGTGAGGGCGTGACGGTCGCCGTGGTGGACACCGGCATCGATCAACGTCTGGGTGGGGCAGGACTAAGGGAATTACACTAATCAAGGATCGTGAACAAAGATTACAGGGAAAATACGATGAGAAATACAAGGGAATCAGCAAGCGTCTCAGCAAGCCCCATCATCTGGGCCTGTAAAGGACTGTTGATATACTGCTTGCTGGCGGGCCAGGCACTGGCGCAGACACCAAGCATTCGTTTCGCACACCTCGCCCTGGAAGACGGTCTGTCACAGAATACGGTCACCGCCATCGCGCAGGACCCGGCCGGCTTCATGTGGTTTGGCACCCAGGACGGCCTCAACCGCTACGACGGTTACCAGTTCATTCACATCAAGCACGACCCGCGGGATCCGGCATCCTTACGCAACGATTCGATATTTTCCCTGCATCTCGATCCGGACGGAGATCTTTGGGTGGGCACCGAAGGCGGCGGTCTGAGCCGCTGGGATGCCAGCGCCGAGTCCTTCCAGCACTACACCGCCGCCAACGGCGCACCAGAGAACTTCGGCAACGAACGTGTGCGGGTGATTACCCGCGACCGCAATGGCGTCTTGTGGATTGGCATGCACGACTCGGGCCTGTTTCGCTTTGACGAGCAGAGCGGCCAATGGCAGCAATTCCTGTCCAACCCGGATGACGCGAAGTCACTGGCGGACAATCACGTCCGGGCGATCTATGAAGACCGCACCGGCCGATTGTGGGTGGGAACCCTCGGCGGCTTGAGTCTGTACGATCGCGCCAGCGAGACCTTCACGCGTTTCATGGCGGACCCACAGGATCCAGCCAGCCTGTCCGACAACCAGGTCCGCGTGATTTTCGAAGACAGCCGCCGGCGCCTGTGGATCGGGACCCTGGGTGGCGGCCTCAACCGTTTCGACCGCTCGACGGGCACGTTCATTCATTACATGCATGATGAGAACGATCCTTCGAGCCTGAGCGAAAACCGGGTGCGCACGATCATCGAAGACGACCAGAACAGGTTGTGGATCGGCACCGACCAGGGCATCAATTTGTTCCGGGAAGACAGCACCTTCATCCGTTACGGCCACGATCCCAAAGATCCTTCGAGCCTCAGCACCGATCGCGTCATGTCGCTGTTCCAGGACCGCACCGGCATGATCTGGGTTGGCACCCAGGGTGCAGGCCTCGACCGCTGGCATCCGCTGGATTGGGCGTTTGGCCACTACAAGGGCGGCGTGACCGGCCTCAGCAACAATGTCGTGCACGCATTTGCCGATGACGGCAATGGCCAGCTCTTCGTCGGCACCCTCGGCGGCGGTGTCAACGTGCTCGATCGCTCCAGCGGCTCTACTCTGGTGTTGCGCCATGACCCCGAGGAGGCCGCCAGTCTGAGCGACGACCGGGTGACCGCGCTGCTACTGGACAGCCGGCAGGAACTCTGGGTGGGAACCCTGGCCGGCGGGCTCAATCGCCGGATTTCCGGAACCGACCAATTCGAGCATTTCCGCGCGGACGAAACTGACCCAACGAGTCTGCCCAGTGACGTCATCATGACGATCTTCGAGGACCGGCTCGGGGATATCTGGGTGGGAACCTATGGCGGCGGCCTCAGCCATTTCGAGCGCAGCACCGCTACCTTCACCAATTATCGCAACGAGGCCGGAGACCCGACCTCGCTCAGCGGCAACCAGGTCAGCACCATCGCCGAGGATCCTTCCGGCGCGCTGTGGGTCGGAACGTTGGGTGACGGGCTCAATTTCTTCGATCAGGACGCGGGCCTGTTCCGGCGCTTCCGTCATGACCCGGCCCGCAACAGCAGCCTCAGCAGCAACGAGATACTGTCCCTGCACCTGGACCAGAGCGGCATCCTGTGGATCGGAACCCAGGGTGGCGGGCTCAATCGCCTCGAACGTCTGGAGGCGGCATCGGACACCACCTCTTTTACCCGCTACTCGGAATACGATGGCCTGCCCAATGACGTGGTCTACGGCATTCTGCCCGATGCGGACGGGGGCCTGTGGCTGTCCACGATTCGCGGCCTGGCGCGCTTCGAACCCACGACCGAAGCATTCGAAACCTTCAATGCCACCGACGGCCTGCAAGCCGACGAATTTAACCTGGGGGCCTATCACCGCAGCATCAGCGGCGAGTTGTTCTTTGGCGGCGTGAACGGGTTCAACGCCTTTTTCCCGGACCAGATCAAACGCAGCACGGCGGTTCCGCCGCTGGTTCTGACCTCGTTCCTCAAGCTCAATGAACCGGCCGCGGTGGACAATCCGCTGGACCAGCTGGAACAGCTGGAGCTGAACTACCGCGACTACGTTGTTTCCTTCGAATTCGCGGCGCTGGACTACCGTTCACCCGAAAACAACCAGTATGCATACCAACTGGAAGGCCTGGACGAGGACTGGATCGAGCTGGGTCATCGCAATGAGATCACATTCACCAACCTCGATCCCGGCGCTTACACCCTGAAGGTGCGCGGATCCAATAGCGATGGAGTCTGGAACCATGCGGGTATCAGCCTGCCCATTGCGGTGGCCGCCCCGCCCTGGCAACAGTGGTGGGCCTATTTGCTCTATGCCCTGGCGGCGGCGTTGATCGTGACCCGTTTCGCGCAGATTCAGAAACGCAAGGAACGCGACCGCGAAACACTGCGCCAGGCAGCCGAGGCGGCCCAGTCTGCCAACGAGGCCAAGAGCGAGTTCCTGGCGAACATGAGCCACGAGATCCGGACACCCATGAACGGTGTGCTCGGCATGGCCACGCTCATGTCCAACACTTCCCTGACCCGGGAACAACGTGAACAATTGGATATTATTACCAAGAGCGGTGATTCCCTGCTCGACATCATCAACCAGATCCTGGACTTCTCACAGATCGAGTCCCGCAGCATCGAGATCGAAAACGAGACTTTCGACCTTCGCTCCTGTGTTGAAGATGTACTCGACCTGTTGGCGCCGATCGCAGCCAAGAAAGGCCTCGACCTCGGCTACTGGATGAAAGCCGGCACCCCCGAGAGCATCGTCGGTGACCGTCACCGCACACGGCAAACACTGATTAACCTGGTGAACAATGGCATCAAGTTCACCGATCAAGGCGAGGTCATGGTCTCGCTTTCGGCCAGTCATCGGGCGGCGAACCTGCAGGAAATCCATTTCACGGTCGAAGACAGCGGTACCGGAATTCCTGCCGACAAATTGGAACGCCTGTTCAAACCCTTCAGTCAGGTGGACTCCTCCGCGAGCCGTCGCTTCGAGGGCACCGGCCTTGGCCTCGCTATCTCGAAACGCCTGGTAGAACTGATGGGTGGAAGAATCTGGGTGGACAGCGAATTAGGAAAAGGGTCATCCTTCCATTTCACGATTATGGCCGAGCCGGCTGAAGGACCGGACCGTCAATTCCTGCATGACGCAGATGCTCATCTAGATGGCAGGAATCTGCTGATCATCGATGACTCAGCCGCCATGCGCAACCTACTCGTCCGACATGTCGGTTCGTGGGGCATGCACGCTCGGTCGGCAGACTCGGCGACCAAGGGCCTGGAGAAACTCTGGGCCGGCCGTGACTGCGATCTGATCCTGGTGGACCCACTGGGTCTGTCTTCCCTCGGCACACAATGGGTCAAGGATTTGCGCGACATCTGTTCCAGCAAGAAAATCCCGATCGTGACGCTGTCGGCCAGAACCAATGGCGACCGCAGCGTGCAGGAAGAGCTGGGCGCCACGGCTTCTCTCTCGAAGCCGGTTCATCCACAGCACCTGCTGGAAGTTCTGCGTTCGGTCATCGCACCCATGGAGACGGCGGTGATCTCAGATGCTGAGGTCATCGATCTGACTGCGAAACCTCAACAACCCGTCAATCCACTACGCATTCTGCTGGCAGAGGACAACCTGATCAATCGCCGGGTGGCCATGCTCCTGCTCAACAGCATCGGCTACGAAGTTCAAGCCGTGGAGAATGGTCAGGAGGCCCTGGACGCCCTCAGGGCAGCAACCTACGACGTGGTGCTGATGGATGTACAGATGCCCGGCATGGACGGGTTCGAAACCAGCCGGGCTATCTGGCGCGAATTCTCCGACGAGAATCGGCCTTACATCATCGCGATGACTGCGCATGCCTTGTGGGGAGATCGGGAACGCTGCCTGGCGGCCGGCATGGACTCCTATATCAGCAAGCCGATCGATGTCGGCGAACTGCGCACGGTCCTGGCCGAGGTGCCAAAGCAGCAACAACAGGTAGTCGCAAACTAGAACCGCTGGGATCAGAGAAGAGTTCTGGGGTCAGAGGAGTTCTGGGGTCAGAGTGGGAGTTCTGGGGTGAGTTCTGGGGTCAGAGTGAAGTGCCAGAGTGAGTGTTCACTCTGGCACTTCACTCTGACCCCTTTTCACACTCTGGCACTTCACTCTGACCCCTTTTCACATGACCCCTTTTCGTTTTCACAGATTTACAGATCAGAATTGTCAGTTTTACATTCAATAACAGTCAATTATGACAGTTCCCCTCCGAAGCGAATTGAAAGAGGATGTAATCACGGTTTTGAGAGTACGAGCAGGATGCCTCGGAAGTACAAAGCAAGGAAGCTTTGAGACCGGGGTGTTGAGTGTTGCCAATTTCAAAATTTTTTGGTCTGCATCTCAATTTCAAGACAACACGCACCCCGGTTTCACTAAACCGAAGTTTTCTATAAATGCATCGGGCGAACAAGGGATTGATCGGTTGCCCGATTCCAAGGAAGAAATTGGAGATATTGTGGTGTTACACAGCAAACTTTTCTCGGTCGCAGGTCTCCTGACCCTTGCGATGCTTGTTTTTGCCTTCTTTCCCGGGGAGAAGGTATCGACCACTGATACGGCAGGCCCTGCGGCCTCCTACATTGTTCAGGGGGAGAGCCTTGAACAGGCAGTGCAAGCCGTACAGGGCGTGGGCGGTGAAATCACCCACGAACTGCGCATCATCAATTCGGTCGGGGCCCTGCTGACGGAAAAACAGCGATCCGCACTCGATGCTGATCAGCGAATTCGCACTTACATCAACCATGAAGCCCGGGTCTCGGGCTACCTTTTGGCGGATCCCTATGATTCAGACGAAGTCGAGAAGAGGTACGTGCAGGTGGTGCAGTCACCCCAACTCCATGATGAAGGAATCGACGGCCGCGGAGTCACGGTGGCGATTATCGACACTGGCGTTTGGTGGGGTCCGAACGGCATCTTCAGGAACGCCCTGGGAAATGACCGGATTCTGGCGCTGTACGATGCGATCCAGAACGAGTACATGGAGGTTGGTGATCTGCAAAACATGCTGGAATTGGTGGAAAACCCGATGATGTTGGCAGACACGCAGATGCCGGGGTCGCAAACCAGCAACGACGGCAGTGGCCACGGCACCCACATGGCAAGCATCGCGCTCAACAGCGATACCATTCAAGGTGATTTCGTAGGGATCGCACCCGGCGCAGATTTGGTATCAGTCAGAGCCTTCAGCCCGGATGGAGGCGGCACCTACCTGGATGTCATCCGCGGGCTGGATTTCGTCGTAACCTTCAAAGACAAGTACGGTATTGACGTCCTGAACCTGTCGTTTTCGGCTCCGCCTCAATCCTATTATTGGGACGACCCCTTGAACCAGGCAGTCATGGCGGCCTGGCAAGCCGGCATCGTGGTCGTGGCCTCAGCCGGTAACAATGGCCCAGACCCCATGACCATAGGCGTCCCGGGCAACCTGCCTTACGTCATCACGGTTGGAGCCATGACCGACAATTACAGCCCCAATGACCCCAACGACGACATGATGGCTTACTGGTCTTCAACGGGCCCCACATTCGAAGCCTTCGTGAAACCCGAACTCGTGTCGCCCGGTGGTCACCTGAGCGGTTACATGCCCCCAGATGGCTACCTGCCACAGGAACATCCCGAATTTTATGACGATGGCAAATATTTCATCATGTCCGGCACATCCCAGGCCACCGCGGTGGTGAGTGGCGTGGCAGCACTCCTTCTGCAGGATGAACCCGGCTTGAGCCCGGATGACGTGAAATGCCGCCTGATGGCCACCACCATGGTCGGCATTCATTCGAACGGCAAAAACGAGGGCGAAATGCGCTACAGCGTGTTTCAGCAGGGAGCGGGCCGGGTTGACGCCTATTCCGCGGTCCATGGCGACCGCATCGGCTGTGCCAACGGGGGCCTCAACATCGCCAGGGATCTGGCTGGCAAGGAACACTACATCGGCCCCGTTTTGCTGGACCAAAAAGGCAACTATTACATTAATGGCGTGGGTTACCACTGGGATGGTGATCTCTTCCAGCACGGTGACCTTTGGGTCGAAGGAAATCCCTTCACGGACGGCAGCCCATTCGTGGACGGCAACCCCTTCGTGGACGGCAACCCCTTTGTGGATGGCAGTCCCTTCGTCGATGGCAATCCCTTCGTCGATGGCAATCCCTTCGTCGATGGCAATCCGTTCATCGACGGGGCTGGACTTGCCGAGCCGGCATCGATCAACGTCTGGGTCTGGCAGGAATAAACAAACACCCGGCAACGTCAAAGGAAAGACATCATACTGCTGAATCAACCCCGAATAATCACAGGACTCGTAACCGTGGCGTGACTTGGCATCGTTTTCGCCGCCGGCTTGAAAGATGTAAGGAAAAATCCGGCACAGCCGATCACTTCCTACATCAATCGGCTCTATATCATCGCCATGACTGCACATGCGATGTGGGGAGACCGGGAAGGGTACCTCGCTGCCCTCCAAGCGTTCAGTTTCCTGGTGTCCAGAATGCCGGAACAGTCCAGTTTTTCAGCTGTGAGTGGGCATGTCCACCCAGAATGTGCTGCCTTCGCCTTCTTTGCTTTCCACGCCCAGTTTACCGTCCATCATTTCCACCAGCCGCTTGGTGATGGTCAAGCCGATACCAGTCCCTTGCACTCCGCTATTTTCAGCACCCAAACGATCAAAGGGCTTGAACAGCCTTGCAATATCCGCTTTGGCGATGCCCGGGCCGTTATCGTTGACGTTGATCCGCAGCATGCCATCTTTGGCTGTACTGCACCCGACCGTCACACGGCCACCTTCCTGGCTGTACTTTACCGCGTTTGACAGCAGGTTGAGCAGCGTTTTCTGAAGGTGTGATTTATCGGCCCGCAAGTCCGGCGCAGAGCCTGGCTTGACCTGGATGTCCAGCTCGATTCGACGCTTGTCTGCGATGGGTCGAATCAGGTGGGCACAGTTCTGCAAAACCATACCCAGGTCAACCGCTTCGATGGATAAGCTTACGCGTCCGCTTTCGATGCCAGCCAGATCCAGTACCTCGTCAATCAGGGTCAGCAAGTGTTGCCCCGCGTTGACGATATGGTCGATGAATTCCGGACCGGTGTCTTCGAGTTGCTCTGCCGGGGTCGTTTGCAGCAGTCGCCCAAAACCAAGAACGGCATTCAACGGCGTGCGCAATTCATGGCTCATCTGGGACAGGAATTCCGACTTGGCCCGGTTGGCCTTTTCCGCGGCCTCCTTGGCTGCCCGCAATTCGATTTCTGCCTGCTTCATTTCGGTGATGTCCTGCAGGTAACCCAAAGTCGAAAGAACGTCGCCTGATTCATCCAGAACGGATTCGTACAGCTCGCGCACATGGCGCACACTACCGTCGCGATGAACAATACGAAAATCCTGGACGGTTTCATCATCCTTATCGTACCTTTCCTGGATTCTTGCCCGGTCATCCGGGTGAACGGTTTCGAAATCTTTTTTGATGCTTCTGAATCGTTCCATGAATTCATCCACAGTGTAGCCATGGATCCGTGCAAATTCGTCGGAGACGCTGATGTACTCGTCTTTTTTCTCATCGGCCTGCCAATAGCCGAGATGGGCAATCCGGGCCACCTGATTAAACTGGGCTTCTCTTTCCTCGAGAGCCTGCTGTGTCTGTTTGAGGTCTGTAATATCCTGCAAGGTAGCAATGGATGTCCGCATTGCACCCTGTTCGGCCACAGAATCCATCATGATTTCCCTTACATGTCTCAGGCTGCCGTCCTTGTGAAAGACGCGGTACTCACGATCAATGCGCGCTCCTTCCGGTGAATCGTTAACAGCCTCGACCATTGCCCGGTCTTCCGGGTGGACCAATTCCATTTCATTCTCAAGGTCCCGGAATCGAGCAAGGAACTCATCAGTGGTATAACCGAAAATATGTGCATATTCATCGGAAACGTGAATATATTGCTTCTTGGTTTCATTCCACACCGCATGCCCCAGTTTGCTTAGCATGGCCGCCTGCTTGAGCAGCAGTTCGCGTTTAGCCAATTCCCTTTGCGCTTTTATCTGCTCGGTAACATCCTGTACGACACCAACCATATTAGTGAACTTTCCTTTATGGTCAGCTGCAGGTTCGGTGGTTCCAACAAGAAAGCGCACTTCACCATCCGGTCTGACAATCCGATACTCGAGCTTGATTCTTTCAGGGCTCTTTTTAGCCTTCGAGTAACTTGATAGCAGCCACTCCCGGTCATCCGGGTGAATCAGCAAAATATTTTTGGCGCTGGTGTTGTAGTGCGAAAGAATTTCATCCACGGTCCGGCCGAGAATTCGCGCATACTCTTGCGATACGTGGAGATATCGGTCTTCTGACAGATCCAAAACGTAATGTCCCAATCCCGCAATCTGGGCCGCCAGCTCCAACAGAGATTCGTTGTTCCGAAGAGCTATTTCAGCCTCTTTGCGGTCGGTGATGTCCTGCAGTATGCCAACACTCGTACTGGTTGCCCCCTTGTCATCTGAGATGTCCTGCCCGAGTTC
>CAMYKC010000087.1:17511-31133 GCA_947258865.1 uncultured Lysobacterales bacterium | reverse complement strand
CGTTTGACCTACGTGCTTAACGTGGCCTGCCGCGCGATGACCAAACAGGCGCTCAACATCTACGCCGGCCACGACGATTACCACGCCATCGACGACACCGGCTGCTTTCAGCTGTTCGCCGCGGACGTGCAGGAGGTGGCCGACCTCAACCTGATCTCGCACCGGATCGCCGAACTGTCCCTGAATCCGGGCGTGTGCGCGCAGGATGGCTTCCTGACCAGCCACGTGGTCCAGTCCTACCGGCAACCCGAGCCGGAACTGATCCGAGAATTCCTGGGTGATCCCTCGGATCTCATCGAGACGCCCACCGCTGCCCAGCGCGCCGTGTTCGGTGAGAAACGGCGCCGCATTCCCGAGCTGTACGACTTCGATTACCCATCCAGCACGGGCGTGGTGCAGAACAGCGAATCCTACGCCCAGGGCGTGGCGGCCCAGCGGCCGTTTTATTTCGACCACCTCGCCGAACTGACCGATCGCACCTTCGCGGAGTACGAGGCGCTCACCGGCCGCCGTTATGCCCGCGCCAGCGCCTACAGGCTCGATGACGCCGACTACGTGATCGTCGGCCAGGGCTCGGTGGTCCGCGACGCCGAGGCGGTCTCCGACTACCTGCGCGAAGAGCGGCGCCTGAAAGTGGGCGTGATCAACCTGACCATGTTCCGGCCGTTCCCGTCCGACCTCGTGGCCGCGCTGCTGGCCGGCCGCAAGGGCGTGGTCGTGCTGGAGCGCACCGACCAGCCGCTGGCGGTCGAACTCCCGGTGATCCGCGAAATTCGTGCTGCGTTGGCGCAGGCGGCAGAAAACGGCCGGACCCGGGCGGCGCGATCGGTAGCCGAGTCGAGGGGCCGACGCCTGCTCCGTAAACGCGCTGCTGCGCAAGAGGCCCCGCTGCCGTATCCGCGGCTGCCGGCCGTCGGCGCCGACCAGGTACCCGACCTCTACTCCGGCTGCTATGGCCTGGGCGGCCGAGACCTGCAGCCGGGCGACCTCGTCGCGGCCGTGGAGAACATGCTTGCCGAAGGAGCAGGGCGCCGGCAGTTCTACCTGGGCATCGATTTCATCGACGAGGACACGCCGCTGCCCAAGGTTCAGATTCGGCAGGAGAGTGTGCTGGCCGACTATCCGCAGCTGCGGGATCTCGCCCTGCGGGCCGCGGACGGAGTCGACCTGGATTCCGCCGATTCCATCGAACTGCGCATCCATTCCATCGGCGGCTGGGACGCCATACCGGCCGGTCACGCGCTGGCGGCGGCAGCGGCCGAGCTGTTCGGCATGCACGTCAAGGCTTTTCCCGCGCGGGCGCGCGAGCGGCGCGGCCAACCCACGACCTATTCCGCGGTATTGTCGCGGCGTCCGCTGCGCCTGAACGGTGAGCTGAAGCACGTCGATATCGTCGTCGCCCAGGATCCCGGGGTGTTCCGGCACTCGAACCCGCTCGACGGCATGCGCGAAGGCGGCATCCTTGTGGTCCAGAGCGACCTGTCTGTTGAAGACCTGTGGAACAGCTTACCGCAGACGGCTCAGTGGGCCATCCGGGACCGGAACATCCGGATCTGCTCGGTCGACGGCGCCGGAATCGCCAGTGCTGAAGCCGGCGGTCCGGCCGAGCGTTACCGCCTGCAGGGGCTGGCGTTCATGGGCGCGTTTTTCAATGCGGCCTCACTGCTGGGCCGGCACGGCATGACGCGCGAGAGCTTGTTCGAAGGCCTTCGCGGCCACCTGGCACAGGGCACGAAGCGTGGCGCGGATTCGGTCAGCGAAGCAATCGAAGACGAAATCCACGCCTGCATGCGTGGCTTCGACGAGGTCCGGGCGCTCGACTTTTCGAAGCTCGAAGACCAGGGCCGCAGCGCGAAGATCCCGCTGATCCCCGCGTCCATGGCCGGTGTCGAGGCAGCTGCCGGGCCGGGTAACCAGGGCGCCTTTTGGGATCAGGTCTGCGCGCAATACAAGACGGGGCACGACATCCTGGCAGACCCGTTCACCGCGATCAGCGCCATCCCGGCCGCCACTTCGAGTATGCGCGACATGTCCACCGTGCGCGCCACCGTGCCGCGGTTCCTGGCGGACAAGTGCACGGGCTGCAGCAAGTGCTGGGTCCAGTGCCCGGATTCCGCGATTCCGGGCGTGGTCAGCACGGTCGAGGAAGTGCTGGACGCCACGCTCCGCACCCTGGTCACGCCGCAGAATCCGCTGACCCAGGTCACCCAGCTGATCCGCCACCTGGCGCGGGAGTCACGCAAGATCCTGGCTAAGAGTGACTTCGAATCTTTTGGCCCGATTCTTTCGGAAGCCTATGAGAAGGTTGCCGCGAAGATGAACTGGGACGAGGAGCGACGGGCGCAGAACGACGCCGAGTTCCAGCAGGCCCTGGATGCCCTCGAACACTTTCCGCTGGCCAAAACCGCCCCCTTCTTCGACGTACCCGAAAGCCAGGAAAAAGGCAGCGGCGGCCTGCTGTCGATCACCGTCAACCCGGAGACCTGTAAGGGCTGCGACGTCTGCGTCGCGGTTTGCGACGACGGCGCCCTGGTCAATGTGCCGCAGACGGATGAGGAGCAGGTACGCCTGGAGGCGAACTGGAAGCTCTGGAAGAACCTGCCGGAAACGGACGACCGCTACATTCGCATTTCCAGCCTGGAGGAGAGCATAGGCATGATGCCCTCGCTGCTGCTCAAGCAGGGCAACTACATGTCCATGCTGGGCGGAGACAACGCCTGCATGGGCTGCGGCGAGAAGACCGCCATCCACCTGCTGCTGTCGGCTGTCAACGCGCTGATGGCGCCGCGCGTGGAAGCCCACGTCGGCGACATCACCGAACTGATCGATGCCCTGGATGAAAAAGCGCGCACGCTGCTGATCTCCGAGGCCGACCTGGCCGATGTTTCGGCCGATGCGGAAGGCCTGGAAGTGACGGTGGAGCGTGAGAAGAAGGAAACCGTCGCACACATCCACAAAGCCATCGAGGCGCTGAAAGACCTGAAGTGGCGCTACGAGAAGGGCCCAAGCGGCCGCGGCCGCGCCCGCATGGGCTTCGCCAACTCGACCGGCTGTACTTCGATCTGGGGCGCCACTTTCCCCTTCAATCCCTATCCCTTCCCCTGGACCAGCCACCTGTTCCAGGACTCGCCCTCGGTGGCGGTTGGCCTGTTCGAGGGGCACATGCGCAAGATGGCGGATGGCTTTATCGCCGTGCGTCGGGCCCGGAAGCTGCTGGACGGCCGCTACGATCCCGAGGCGGACGAGGCGGTTTTCGCCGACTCGGACTGGCAGCAGTTCAGCGACGAGGAATTCGCGCTGTGTCCGCCGCTGTTCGCGGTCGGCGGCGACGGCGCGATGATGGACATCGGCTTCCAGAACCTGTCGCGGCTGATGGCCTCGGGTAAACCGATCCGCGTGGTCGTGGTGGACACCCAGGCCAACTCCGCCGGCGGCGGCCAGGCCTGCACGGCCGGATTCACGGGGCAGGAGCCCGAAGCGGTCGAAGCCGGGCCTGACTACCGGAACAAGAACGAGTGGCGCAAGGAACTGGCCCTGATTGCCATGGCGCACCGCGACGTCTTCGTCATGCAGTCCTCGCAGGCGACCCCATCCCACCTGTTCGGCAACCTGCTGAAGGGTCTGCAGGTGCGGCGGCCGGCCCTGTTCATCCTGAACGCGCCGTGCCCGCGGGAGTGGGGCATCGCCCAGGACAGCGCGCCGGAAGCCGCCCGGCTGGCGCTGGAGAGCCGCGCCGTGCCCAATCTCGTGTTCGACCCCGGCCAGGGTACGACGTTTTCCGAGTGCCTGGACCTGGACGGTAATCCGTCGCCCGAAGATAAATGGCCGGCGCACGACCTGGTCTACCGGGACGAGGAAGGCGAGGAACAGCGTATGACGCTGCCGCTCACGATCGCCGACTGGGCGCTGGGCGAGAAACGCTTCCGCGATCACTACGGTGAATTGCCCGAAGACGCCGAGGGGGTGCCGTTCCACGAATACCTCGAGCTGGATGCTGACGACCGAGAAGACTGCGAGCCCTTCATCTACACGGTCGATACCGAGCGTCTACTGCGGAAAGTCCGCGTTTCGGCATCGATCGTCGAACTGGCCGAGGAGCGGCAGCGCTTCTGGTCGCAGCTCCTCGAACTGGCTGGCGTCGAGGTCTCCGGTCACTTGCGCGACGAGGTCGGCGCCAATGTGATGCGCAAAGCGCAGCAGGAGATGACCGCGCTGAAGGCTGAGTACGAAGCAAAGTTCGCCCGACTGACCACGCAGTACCCGCAGCTGATTGCCCGCCGCATAGCAGAAGGATTGCTGAGGGCCGGCGGCAACAAGACCGTCGCAGAGTTGCTTGAAACGGCCGAGAACTGGAAAGGCCCGGCGTTCCAGGTCCCCCAAGGTTTGGAAACCAGCCTGGATTTTGGAGCGTCGCCGGCCGCCGAGCCCGCACCCGTTCCTGATGCCGGAGCTGAAGAAATGGGGGCGGTCGAAGAGACTCCGGAAGCGAAGGAGGAAGAAGACGAGGACCTGGTCCGCGAGCCCTGGATCGAGAGCATCCGCTGCACGGCCTGCGACGACTGCACCAACATGAATCCCAAGATGTTCGCCTACAACGAAGACGGCCTGGCCTACATCGCGGATCCCCGGGCCGGCACGTTCAAGGAATTGGTGACCGCAGCCGAGAAATGTGCGCCCGCGGTCATCCACCCCGGCGACCCGCTGAACCCGGACGAAAAGGGCCTGGACAAGCTGATCCCGCGCGCGGAGAAGTTCAACTGATGGCCGTGCGTCTGCCAACTTTCCGCAACGGAGTGCACCCCCCGTATAACAAGGAACTGACCTCCGGCATCCCGTCGCGGCGCCTGCCGTTTCCGGACGAGATCATCCTGCCGCTGTCGCAGCATATCGGCCTGCCGGCGCAGGCGAAGGTCAGGCCCGGTGACCGTATCGAACGCGGCGACGTGATCGCCGAGGCGAGCGGGTACGTGTCCTCCTGTGTGCACGCCTCCGCCGCCGGCACCGTGAAGTCGATCGAGCACTGGCCGCACCCGGCCGGTGCCATGCAGCCCTCGATCCGCATCGATGTGGACCCGCATTCAACGCAACTGCAGCGCCCGCGGCTGGTCCCGCACTGGGACGAGGTGCCGGAAGAGCAGCTTTCAGAGGAAATCAGCAAGGCGGGCATCGTCGGCCTGGGCGGCGCGGCCTTCCCCATGCACGTGAAACTGCGGCCGCCGGAGGACCAGCCGGTCGACGTGCTGATGGTCAACGGCTGCGAATGCGAACCCTACCTGACCTCGGATCATCGCACCATGCTGGAGCGGCCCGAATACGTACACCGGGGCATCCGCATCGTGTTGCGTGCGTTGGGCATCAACAAAGCGGTGATCGGCATCGAGGCCAACAAGCCCGACGCCATCGAAGTCATGCGAGACACCGCGCCGGACGATCTGGACATATCGGTGCAGCCGCTGGAGGTCAAGTACCCGCAGGGCGCCGAGAAGATGCTGATCAAGGCGGTAACCGGGCGTGAAGTCCCCTCCGGCAAGCTGCCCGCCTCGGTCGGCGCGTTGGTGCAGAACGTGGCGACCACGGCGAGCGTGGCCCTGGTCTTCGAAACGGGCCAGCCCCTGATCGAGCGCATCATGACGGTGTCGGGCCGCGGCGTGCGGAACCCGGGCAACTGGGTGATTCCCTTCGGCACCAGGCTCGGCGACGTGATCGCAGCCTGCGGCGGCCTGACCGAGGACGCTTCGGAGATCGTTTTCGGCGGCCCGATGATGGGGCAGAGCCAGGCCAGCCTCGACGTGCCGGTGCTCAAGGCCACCGGCGGTATCCTGGTGCTGTCGAAGGACGAGTGCAAGCGTCAGGACATCCTGCCCTGCATCCGCTGCGGCAAGTGCATCGAAGCCTGCCCGGTCTTCCTGAATCCGCAACTGATGGGCGCCCTGGCGCGGGTCGACCGCTTCGAGGAAATGGTCGAGAATAACCTCAACGACTGCATGCTCTGTGGCTGTTGTTCCTTTGTGTGCCCGTCGAACATCCCCCTGTCGCAGCTGTTCGCGATGTCGAAGATCCAGCTCAGCAGGCTGCAGGCGGTATGAGGGTCCGAGAGGAAAAAAACGGCGTCGTCAAAATCACCGCAGCGCCGCACGTGCGCTCGGCCGAGTCCACCACCCGCATCATGTGGTCGGTGGTGCTGAGCCTGCTGCCGGTGATCGGGGCTTCGATTCTTTTCTTCGGCCCCAGCGCCATGCTGGTACTGCTGGCCAGCGTGGCCGGCTGCCTGGTTACCGAGCGGCTGTTCGGCGGCCGGCGCGACTCGCTGGCCGACGGCTCGGCGATGATCACCGGCCTGCTGCTTGGCCTGTGCCTGCCGGCCGGGTTCCCGCTGTGGATGGCCTTCCTCGGCGGCGTATTCGGCATCGGTTTCGGTAAGCTCATTTTCGGCGGCCTGGGGGAGAACATCTTCAACCCGGCGCTGTTGGGTCGCGCCTTCCTGCAGGCAGCCTTCCCGGTGGCGATCACCACCTGGCCAGCCCGCACGGCGGACTGGTGGGCACTGCGCGGCGACAATCTGGCACTGCCGTTCATGAGCCCGGCAACCGCGGACGCCGTCACCGGGGCGACGCCCTTGGGCGAGCTCAAGGTTGCTGATCCTGTTGGGCGGCATCTACCTGGCGCTCCGCGGCCACCTCAACTGGCACATTCCGGTCAGTATCCTGATTTCGGTTTTCGCCTTTTCCGGCCTGTTCTACGTGCTCGGACTGTCGCCGTTCTCGCCGGGGTTCATGCTGTTCTCCGGCGGCCTGATGCTCGGCGCCTGGTACATGGCGACCGACTTGGTTACCTCGCCAGTCACCAACGCCGGCTGCTGGATTTTCGGCGTCAGCATTGGCCTGCTGGTGGTGATCATCCGCATCTGGGGCGGCCTGCCGGAAGGCGTGATGTACGCCATCCTGCTGATGAACGCGCTGGTGCCGTTCATCAACCGGGCGACCCAGCCGCGTAAATTTGGCAGCACCAAGGGCAAAACCGAGCCGGCCGTGGAGCAGGAAAAAGAGCCGAAGGCGACCCGCCGACCCCGGTTGGGCAAGTCGAGCGAAGCGAGCGGCACCAGAGGGGTCGCGCGATCATCTAATGCCGTCGAGCGCAGCCGCCTTCCGCCGCAGGCGGGAGCAGGGAAGCGAGACTCAACATGAACGAACGGCCGGACCCGGATCGGATCGAGGTGCAGGTGGTTGACACCCTGCAGCCCGATGGCGTGCAAGAAGCACCGCTCGAAGAACAGGTATCGACCCTGCGCCTGGTGGCCACTCTGGCCGTGGCCGGTGCGCTGGCCGGCCTGCTGATCGTGGTGGTCAACCTGCACACCAAGCCGATCATCGATAAATACCGGGCCGAACAGCTCAGGCTGGCCATTTACGAGGTACTGCCGGGCGTTTCGCTGTACCGCACGCTTTACCTCGTCGACGGAGCTTTGTCCGCCGTAGTGCCGGCCGGCGCCAAGGCTGTGGATTTCCGCCAGGCCTACGTCGGCTACGACGAGGCGGGGGAGATGATCGGCGTGGCCGCCTCACGTGGCGAGTCGGGCTTCCAGGACATCGTGCTGGTGATTTTCGGTTTCGAACCCGAATCGGGCGTTTTGCTCGGCATGAAGGTGCTGGAGAGCAAGGAAACGCCGGGCCTGGGCGACAAGATCTTCAAGGACCAGGTCTTCGTCGACCAGTTCTTCGCCCGGCCGCAGACGCCGCTGGTCGCCATCAAGGCCGGCAGCGGCAAGGGCCAGCCGGGCGAGATCGACGCCATTACCGGTGCGACCATTTCGTCCAAGGTGGTGGTCAGCATCATCAACAACGGCATCGCGGAATGGCAGCCGGTGCTCGAGCAGGCCAACCTGGAGCGAAACGTACCGGAGGAGGCGCCATGAGAGCCACTACGCCGACACAGGATTTCGTCCGCGGAATCTGGATGGAGAACCCGGTGCTGGTCCAGTTGCTGGGCCTGTGCCCGGCACTGGCGGTGACCAACACGGTCAAGAACGCGCTGGCCATGAGCGCGGCCACGTTTTTCGTGCTGACCTGCTCCAGCGTACTGATCTCCAGCGTCAAGCACCTGATCCCGAAGGAAGTGCGGATCGCCTCCTACATCCTGGTCATCGCGACCTTTGTGACGCTGGCGGACATGACGCTGCAGGCCTACGCGCCGGTGCAGCACAAGGAACTGGGCGCGTTCATTGCATTGATTGTGGTGAATTGCATGATTCTGGGCCGGCAGGAGGCGTTTTCCTCGCGCAACACGGTGTACCGCTCACTGCTTGACGCGGTCGGTGTCGGCATCGGTTTCACGATCGCGCTGGTCATGATGGGCGGCTTCCGCGAAATCCTGGGCATCGGCACTTTCTTCGATATCCCGCTGTTCGGCCCGAACTTCGAACCCTGGGTGGTCATGGTGCTGCCGGCCGGCGGTTTCCTGATGCTGGGCTTCATCATCCTGGGATTGGGCGTGTACGAGCAACGCAAGCTGGCCAAGGAAGCTCGTGGGGAGGCGGCATGAACGACCAGACGCTGTTCTCCATCTTCTTCTCGGCCATGGTCGTGAACAACTTCACGCTGGCCCTGTTCCTGGGGTTGTGCCCCTTCATGGGTGTCTCGGCCCGGGTCGAGACAGCGCTGCGCATGGGATTGGCGAACATCTTCGTGCTGGTGATGACGTCGCTCAGCGCCTGGGTGCTAAATACCTATATCCTCGAGCAAGCGCCTTACCTGCGCATCATCTCCTTCATCATCGTGGTGGCGTCCCTGGTGCAAATCGTCGAGATGGTGGTCAAGAAGATTGCCCCGGTGCTGTTCCGCCAGCTCGGCATCTTCCTGCCGCTGATGACCACTAACTGTGCGATCTTCGGCCTGGCGATTTTCCAGACCAACCGCGGCTACGACTTCCTGCAGGGTATCGTGTTCGCGATCGGCGCGGGGTTGGGCCTGACGCTGGCCCTGGTGCTGATGGCCTCGATCCGCGAGACCTCGGAGCTCTCCGATATCCCAACCATCGCCAAGGGCACCGGCCTGACCCTGATCATTGCCGGCAGCCTGTCGCTGGCGTTCATGGGCTTCGCAGGATTGCTGTAGCCATGGCCGACTACCTCATGCCGATGCTGTTCCTGGCGGTGGTGTTCGTGGCTTTCGCCCTCGCGCACCGCAACCAGCGCTGCATCGGCTGCAGCGGCGATTGTGACAAATCCAGTTGCGAAAAACGTTCTTGAGGCATAGCCGTAATACTGCTTGAGCACCCTCGATTGGGTCAGATTTGATCGTTGATTCGAGAATAAAGCCATTGTGGGGCCAGGACCACAATCGAATACCGCCCATATTTGTTTGAGCTACAGAATTGCACCCGCACGAAGCTCGCTTACCAGGGCAGTCTCTCGAATCTTTCAGATCCCCACCTTCTCGGGCACTGCCGAAATCAACTGCAAGATATGTACGCCACCGCCCCGAGGCCACCCTGCTCTCCCAGGTCTTCCGCGAGTACTGGCCTGAGTTCCAGGCCGAACTGGCCAGCCAGGGCAAGTGCTTACCGGTCTAAATCACGCAGGAATTTGCTGAGTACTTGAAGTGCGGACAGCTTTAGAATGGCTTTCTCAGGGTCCGGTGTGAGACTTGCCATGATGAGAAGCTGGTGGCGTTCAGCTGCGAGCGCCGCTGTTTCTGCCCCAGTTGCGGAGCACGTAGGATGCCGACAGCGCCGATCTGTTGGTGGACGAAGTCCTGCCGCATCAGCCGATGCAGCAGCGCGCGTTAAGCCGGCGCTTGGGCGGCCAGGCGTGCGATGAAATCGAGTGGTTCAAATACGACATGTGTCGAGCCGTCGCGGAACGGGCAGTTAAATACATTCGTAAAACGGCTGTAGCATTTGCGTAAACTGGACCCCGTGATGCGTGTTTTATTAAAAAGGAACTGACAACATGAAAGGGCAGGAATATGCGGGATTCTGGATCAGGGTTGGTGCCACGTTAATCGACTCGTTGATTATTATAATCGTACTTATGGTACCCCTTTCATTCATCTACGGTCAGCAGTACTGGACAGGGGATCAATATATTCATGGGTTCTGGGATTTTCTTCTGGGCTATGTAGTTCCTATCGTTGCGACAATTTGGTTTTGGCTACGCTTCATGGGTACGCCGGGAAAAATGGCCCTGAAGCTGAGAATTGTCGATGCGAAGACTGGAAACGGGATTTCACTCGGTCAGGCTATCGGAAGGTATTTGGGATACATCGTGTCATCGATACCATTAGGGCTGGGATTCATTTGGATAGGAATTGATGGCAGAAAACAAGGCTGGCATGACAAAATGGCTGGCACTGTTGTTATCAGGGACAACACCCCGGTAGAAGTTAGATTTGATACTTGATGGCGTCACGGCCTACCTCAATGGAGGAATCGTTCATGGGTTCGGTGGCGCGAAGCGTTTGTCTGTAGCGATGGTGTTCCATTGGGTGTAGGAAATGCCTTTTTGCAACAGCGACAGGCCAAAAGAAACCCCGCACACAGCGGGGTTTCCCTGTACTCAACCAGAGGGATCTGGCTGAGTAAAAAATGATCTGTGGGTAGGCCGTGGGTTGCTCGACAAGCGATTTACCTGGATCGGTAATGAGCGCCGGAGAGCAGCCCACAACACCCCCACAGGGCATTTGGGCCAGCCAGATTACATCATGCCACCCATGCCGCCCATGCCGCCCATATCACCACCACCCGGCATCGGCGGTTCTTCCTTGGGAAGTTCCGCGACCATGGCTTCGGTGGTGACCATCAGGCCGGCGATCGAGGAAGCGTTCTGCAATGCGGTGCGCACCACCTTGGTCGGGTCCAGGATGCCTGCTTCGATCATGTCGGCATACTCACCGGTAGCAGCGTTATAACCGTAGCTGCCTTCACCATCGCGCACCTTGTTCAGAACGACCGAGCCTTCCTCACCGGCGTTGCTGACGATCTGGCGCAGCGGTTCCTGCATGGAACGGCTGGCGATGGCGATGCCCACGTTCTGGTCTTCGTTATCGCCTTTGACCTTGGTAACGGCCGTCAGGGCGCGAACCAGCGCGACTCCACCGCCCGGAACCACGCCTTCCTCGACAGCGGCGCGGGTGGCGTGCAGTGCGTCTTCGACACGGGCTTTCTTTTCTTTCATTTCCACTTCGGTGGCAGCACCGACCTTGATCACGGCAACTCCGCCAGCCAGCTTGGCAACGCGTTCCTGCAGTTTTTCGCGGTCGTAGTCTGAAGTGGACTCTTCGATCTGGGCACGGATCTGCTTGACCCGGCCTTCGATCTGGCTGCCTTCACCGGCGCCATCGATGATGGTGGTGTTTTCCTTGGTGATGTTGATCTTCTTGGCCGAGCCCAGTTGTTCCAGAGAGGCTTTCTCGAGACTCAGGCCAACTTCTTCTGAAATCACGGTGCCGCCGGTCAGAACGGCGATGTCTTCCAGCATGGCTTTGCGGCGGTCACCAAAACCCGGTGCACGTCTTCAGCGATAATCAGCAGGGAACGGCCGGACTTGGCCACGCTTTCCAGCACCGGCAGCATGTCGCGAACATTGCTGACCTTCTTGTCATGCAGCAGAATGTAAGGCTCTTCCAGGTCGACGCTCATGGTCTGCTGGTCGTTGATAAAATACGGAGACAGGTAACCGCGGTCGAACTGCATGCCTTCCACGACATCCAGTTCGTTGGCGAGACCGGAAGCGTCTTCAACCGTTATCACACCTTCCTTACCCACCTTGTCCATGGCATCAGCAATAATTTCGCCCACTTCCGTGTCGGAATTTGCCGAGATGGATCCGACCTGTGCGATGGCCGCGTTGGTGGTGCAGGGAGTGGACTGATCCTTCAGAGACTGGGTCGCGGCAATCACGGCCTTGTCGATTCCGCGCTTCAGATCCATCGGGTTCATGCCGGCGGCAACGGCTTTCATGCCTTCGCGTAACATGGCCTGAGCCAGCACGGTAGCCGTGGTCGTGCCATCTCCGGCAACGTCTGAAGTCTTGGAAGCAACTTCCTTGACCATCTGGGCACCCATGTTCTCGAACTTGTTGTCGAGTTCGATTTCCTTGGCGACTGAAACGCCGTCCTTGGTCACGGTCGGTGCGCCAAAAGCTTTGTCCAGCACAACGTTACGGCCCTTGGGGCCGAGCGTCACTTTGACTGCGTCAGCAAGGATATTGACACCCTTGATCATCTTGCCCCGGGCGTCTTCACCAAATCGTACTTCTTTTGCACTCATTGTCTATTCCTCAATTGCAAATTCGTTTATCGGAAGGCCGCTCAGCTTTCGATGATGGCCATGATGTCGTCTTCACGCATCACGAGCAGCTCTTCGCCTTCTACCTTGACTTCAGTACCCGAATATTTGCCGAAGAGCACTGTGTCACCGGCTTTCACATCCAGGCCCCGCTGTTCGCCATTGTCGAGGACCTTGCCGTTACCCACGGCCAGGATCTCTCCACGGACAGGTTTTTCTGCCGCGTTGTCCGGAATCACGATTCCGCCAGCGGACAGCTTTTCTTCCTCTACGCGTTTTACGATCACGCGATCATGCAAAGGACGAAGTTTCATTTCAGAATCTCCCTAAAATCTAAAGTTTGTTTCGATGTTTGCCCGGAAGAATTTGGCTCCCGGCAAATTTAATGTCTGTATAGCGGTGATTTCCATCTGTACAGCCTGTCGAGGCAAATGGGGTTGCCCAATTTTCATTTCAAGGCCGAGGTGCAGAATCAGTTGAATATGCCTAAACCAATCCCTTGGTTAATCGAGCACCCAAACGTTAGATAAGCGCTAAAAAATTACGGCAGGAGCAGGTCAGGGCCGTGGGTCGCTTATGGCTCCGCAGCTTGCTACAGTTCCCGTTTCGAAGCGCAGGTGATGCACAGGACTACTGTCGGGTCGACCTCCAGGCGCGCCGCTGCGATTTCCTCCCCGCATGCCTGGCAAAAACCATAGTCATTCTCGCCGATGCGCTTCAATGCCGCTTCGATCTGCAACAGTTTCTGGCGCCGCCGCCTGCCGGTCTCAATAGACATGGCCTGGGCCTGCATGGCATCCATCCGCGACAGCCTGCCAACGCGGGTTTGATCGAGCTCAACCGTCTGTTCGGCTTGCTCGCCGGTCTCCTGCGCTTTGAGCAGCGACTTTTTCAGGGCCAGGAGATTTCTTTTGTGGTTTTCCATGAACCTATTTTACCCGCAGCGTAGGCAGTGAGAGCAGAGCGACTTTCGACGTAGCCGAAAAAAGTGCTGACCGAACGCCGTCCACGCGTAGGCGGGAGCAGGGAAGCGAGACTCCTTGGTTTGTAACAAAATCCCGCCTGCTGCGTTTATGCTGGTGGGATGAGCAGGATATTTCGAAAGTGGGTGGACGAGTACCAGGACCAGGCATGGACCCTGGCTCGCTATCTGCTGAAAGATCCGGCGGAGGCAGAGGATGCCTGCCAGGAGGCTTTCGTCAAGCTGTGGCGGCACCAGGACTCCATCGATCCCGAGAAGGTTAAACCCTGGCTGATGAAAGTCACCCGTAGCGGCTACCTGGGTGGCCTGAGAGGCCGGCATGCGAGAGAAGAACTGCAGGACTCGAAGAAGGCGGCCC
>CAMYKC010000087.1:0-17398 GCA_947258865.1 uncultured Lysobacterales bacterium | reverse complement strand
AATTGAACATGCCGCAGGTAAAGACCTACCTGCACAGGGCGAGAAAACAGCTGCGTGAGCAGCTCGCAGAGGTAAGGCCATGAACAAAGACGATTGGACCAACGGGCCGGGTGAAAATGCACCGCGGGAACCACAACTGGATGCCTTGATGGAACAGTTGGATATCGAAAAAGCGCCCGCTCGCCTGACCCGCCGGCTCAGGCGTATTCCACGCGAAGAGCGGCGCAGGGATAGCGTATGGACCTGGCCATTGCCCAGATGGGCCATGGCGCCGGCATTTGCAGCAGTGCCCCTGGCCGCGCTGCTGGTCCTCCTGATGCAAGAGCGGCAACCTTCGCCAGCGGATGTAGAACAGGCCCGTGAGGACCTGGCTGTGGCATTCGCCTACCTCGACAAGGCCGGCTATCGCACCGGCCAGGAAATTCAGACGGCGTTGGGAAGCGAATTGCGACAAACCGTCAAAGGCAATCTCTCGAAACACATTCCATTTACGATTCAGTCCTTCAAGGAGGAAACCATATGAAAATTTCATTGATCAGAAAAGTTCTGACACTTGGCTTGACCGCCATGCTGGCCGTGCCTGCAATGGCGCAGGAAGATGCCCTGAAAGATTACCCGGGCTACGTGGATTTTGGCGAATTGAACAGTGTTTTTGGTGAACCGACGGTACAGATTTCCGTCGGGCAGTCACTGCTCGGCCTGGTCGGGGCGCTCAGCGCCAGTGAAGACCCGGAGGCGGCTGAACTGTTCAAGCGCCTGAATGGTGTCCGCGTCAATGTGTTCGAATCCGACACCATGGCGGAAGGGGCGGTAGATTTCGTCAAGGACATCTCCGCCAAGCTCAGCGAACGAGGCTGGGAATCCGTGGTGACAGTCAATTCCAACGAGGAGCAGGTGCGTATCTTCATGAAGATCAACGAAGACAAGGTTGAAGGCATCACCGTGATGGCGGTCGAGGAGAATGAAGCGGTTTTCGTCAACGTCATCGGCAGCCTCAACCCCGAGGAACTCGAAAAAGTGATGGATAACTTCGATGTCGATGTCGACGGTTGAATTATTTAGAGTTCTGCTGGTTGCAGGCAGAGTAGTAAACGTCCAGGTGGTTAACGATCAGGAAAGCTGATACGCCAAATGAAACGCCTGCAACCAGTTCTCAGGGATCGTCGCGAATGATGACCGTATCCGCCACTGGAAGGACTTCATCCACCGGTAGCTCTGCCCTTTGCGCGTGCTCCATGATGGCGTCATCGTCCTCAGCCTGGTAGATACATATGGTTCCCAGCGTGCCGTCCTCCTCACTCAGGACATAAGACCGAATCCACCTGACCTGGTCCGCCATTTCCTCGTCGGCCACGCGTGAAGAAACGGCTGCGGCGTCGTCCAGGTCTTCTGCTGATTCCCAGGCGCTCCGGCGCAAGATCACGTAAGTCTGCATGGATTCACTCCTTTCAAGGGATAACTTAAGAATAGGACAAAATTGAAAGTTTGCAGTCGGTTGATAGCCCCCTGCTAAGGAGCCATTTATATTGAAAATTTTGCTGGCCAGGCTCAGACTTCTTTCATGCGAATTCTCATCCTGGCGATCACCGTGTTCATCTGCACTTCCTGCGTGGCCCAGGATCCATACGTGGTGTTGAAAAGCGAGCGATTTACCGTCGAGTTGGCCGAGACCCAGGACAAACAGGCACTGGGCCTGATGTTTCGGGACACTCTGCCGGAGGATCACGGCATGCTGTTCCTGTTTCCCGCCGAGGGCATGCGAAGTTTCTGGATGCGAAACACGCGTATTCCGCTCGATATATTCTACTTCGATGATGAATTGAAACTGGTCAGCGTATCCGAGAATGCGCGGCCCTGCCGGACGCGTAATTGTCCCGCCTATCCAAGCACCGGTCCTGCGAAGTACGTATTGGAACTCAATGCCGGAAAAGCGCAAGAGCTGGGTGTCCGTCCGGGTGATCTCCTCGAACTGCATTTAGACTGATGCGCAAATGATGATAAAGTAAATGCGCTTTTCTAGTGAATAAACAGAGGATTCAAGCATGGCTGGTAAATTCGTCGTATATAAAGGCAAAGATGGTCAGGACTACTTCAGGCTCAAAGCCGGCAATGGTGAAGTCATCCTGTCCAGTGAGGGTTACAAATCCCGTAGTTCCTGCGCTAACGGTATCGAGTCCGTGCGCAAGAACTCGCAGGATACAAAACGTTTTGAGGTTCGTACCGCCAAGGACGGACGCGAGTATTTCATCCTGAAAGCCGGAAACGGACAGGAAATCGGCAGGAGCCAGATGTACAAGTCTTCAAGCGGTTGCAGGAACGGCATGAAGTCCGTTGCGCGCAACGCGGCAGATGCGGCACTTGTCGAGGAATAGATATACTGAATTTCCGGAGAAAGCGGGCTTCGGCCCGCTTTTTTTTGAAAGGACAGGAGCGACTTGACCCGCCAAGCCAACAACGCTCTGCGCATCATCCAGGTCAGTGACTGCCATGTTTCTTCCGATCCGCGCGCGGATTACAGGGGTGAGAACGCGGACCGGAACCTGGCTGACCTGCTGCC
This sequence comes from uncultured Lysobacterales bacterium, assembly GCA_947258865.1. Taxonomy (GTDB): domain Bacteria; phylum Pseudomonadota; class Gammaproteobacteria; order Xanthomonadales; family SZUA-36; genus CAMYKC01. The sequence goes on along the minus strand of CAMYKC010000087.1, from coordinate 14,841 downwards.
CGCCATGCGGGCCTGGCAACCCGACCTGGTACTGCTCACAGGCGACATCAGTGAAGACGGCAGTGCGGCTTCCTATGGCCGGGTGACCGCATTGCTCGGCACATTGGAGGCACCTTTGCTTGCGCTGCCTGGAAATCACGATCTCCCCGATGTGATGAAGCGGTTTTTTCCACAGGGCCCCTGGGATGGCCTTTATCAGCAGGTAATGAAAAATTGGCAACTGGTTCTGCTGGACTCCACCGAGCAGAACAGGATAGGCGGCCTGATTTTGCAACAGGAACTGGATCAGCTGGATCGGTGTTTAAGCAGCAGCAACGCGGCGTTCACCTTCGTTGCCCTGCACCATCAACCGGTTCCGGTCAATTCAGCCTGGATCGACCGCTATGCGCTGGAAGATCCGGAATCGTTTTTCAAAGTACTGGACAGGAACCCACGTGTGCGTTGCGTCGTATGGGGCCATGTGCACCAGGAATTCCAATCCATGCGTGGAGGGGTGCATTTGCTCGGATCACCATCCACGGTGGCCAACAGCCTTAAGGAGACGTTGCGGTTCACGCTGGACAAAGCGGGCCCGGCTTGCCGATGGCTTGAATTGACGGCAGAAGGGGAAATCGAGACGGGTTTGCTTCGAGCCGGTCAATCCTCGGCAACCGGCAAAACAAGCCAGAGAATCAGGTAGACCAGTATGCCGGGGAAAGCGGCCGAGAAAATGGACAAAACCACGTAGGCTACACGTGTGCCGGTCACGGACCACCCGAAATGACGCGCAATGCCGGCACAAACGCCACCGATCATCGCGTCTTTTTTTGAGCGCCTGATTCCGCCTTCCTGACTCATCGTTGTATAAGAATACCTGATTTGGCGGCGCGAAGCCGATCACGTTGTCGTTTGAGTCCCGGCCTAGATTTCTATCATCTCGAAGTCTTCTTTACCCGCTCCGCAATCCGGACAGACCCAGTACTCTGGCACGTCTTCCCAGCGGGTTCCAGGCGCCAGCCCTTCTTCCGCTGCGCCCAGTTCCTCCTCGTAGACCCAGCCGCAAATAATACACATCCAGGATTTGTAGTTGTTCTCGCTCACTGTTTGCCTTGCCTGTATTAAAAAAAGGAGCGTAGTTTGCCATGTCAGTCGGCCACAATAAACCGTTACAATTGTCGACTGAATTCCACAAGCAATAATTCGCAGGTGATTTAATCCATGAACTCCAGCAAAGAACTCCTGACCCGCGCCCGGGCGCGCATTCCCGGCGGAGTCAATTCACCCGTTCGGGCTTTCAATGGCGTCGGTGGGGATCCGGTGTTTTTCGAACGGGCAAAAGGAGCCTGCCTCTATGACGTGGAAGGCCGTTCCTACATCGATTACGTTGGTTCATGGGGGCCAATGATCACTGGACACGCACATCCCAAAATCGTCTCGGCCGTGCAGGAGGCAGCCAGCCGCGGACTGAGTTTTGGAGCGCCGTGCCCGGCCGAGGTGGAAATGGCCGAGCGACTGTGTTCGATCGTTCCGGACATGGAGATGGTTCGCATGGTCAACTCCGGCACCGAGGCCACGATGAGCGCCATTCGGGTAGCGCGTGCGGCCACGAAACGAGATGGGATAATCAAGTTCGAAGGTTGTTATCACGGACACGCCGACAGCTTCCTTGTGAAAGCCGGCAGTGGTGCGCTGACCCTGGGCATACCGAATTCTCCGGGTGTGCCGCCGGCAGTTGCGGACCTGACCGTGACCTTACCGTACAACGACCTGGCAGCGGTCAAAGACTGTCTGGCGAGCCGTGGAAAAGAAATTGCGGCGATTATTGTTGAACCAGTGACCGGCAACATGAACTGCATACCGCCTGTCGATGGTTATCTGGAAGGCTTGCGGGCGGCTTGCGATGATCATGGCTGCCTGTTGATCTTCGACGAAGTAATGACCGGCTTTCGTGTCGCACTGGAAGGAGCGCAGGGGCTGTACGGCATCACCCCGGACCTGTCCACGTTCGGAAAAGTCATCGGCGGCGGCATGCCGGTTGGCGCTTTTGGCGGCAAGAGGGAATTCATGGAAATGGTCGCGCCCAGTGGACCGGTCTACCAGGCAGGAACACTGTCGGGTAATCCCGTTGCGATGGCCGCCGGGCTGGCCAATCTGGAGTTGATCAGCCAAAAAGGATTTTTTAAGGATCTGAGCGCCAAAACGATGACGCTCGTGGACGGCATTCAGGATGCGGCCAGCCGGGCAGGCGTTCCTCTGCACACGACCCGGGTGGGCGGCATGTTCGGCCTGTTTTTCACCGACGCCGACAAAGTGGTCAATTTTGCGGAGGTTGAAGGCTGCAACGTTGACGCCTTCAAGTCATTTTTTCACTTGATGCTGGAGCGCGGAGTTTATTTGGCGCCATCGGCTTTCGAGGCGGGCTTCGTTTCTTCCGCTCACAGCAAGGAGCACATCGAAGCGACGATCATGGCCGCCCGCGAATCATTTACGCACCTTTGATCGCGTGGGGACCAGCGGGCTAGCCTGATTCATGGCCAGGACATTGGGCATTCCGGTTCTGACCTACCACGCCATGAACATTGGCGGGAACGACTATTCCAGCAATGATCACGTGGCGCTGGCTACTGATCTGCGTTCAATCCGGAAATTGGGGAAAGACGTTATCCCCCTGAGCCATGTCGTCGATTGGCACGAAGGAAAACGGCCGGACGAGGAGGTCCTCGATGCGGTGGCCATTTCGATCGATGATGGCTCGTGGTTCGATTACTACGATCTGGACCACCCCACCTGCGGCAGGCAGCGAAGCATGTTCAACATCGCGCGGGACCATCAAAACCGGGATAGAGAACGACGGCCGGTTCACCTGACCAGTTTTGTTATCGCTTCTCCGGAGGCCAGGTCCTCACTGGACCGGAGTTGCATGATTGGGAAGGGCTGGTGGAGCGACCAGTGGTGGAAGGAAGCCGCCGACTCCGGAATCATGGAAATCGCCAGCCACAGCTGGGACCATGTACACCCGCAGCTCGAGGTCGTGGCCCAACGGGATCAAATCAAGGGAGATTTCAGCAAGGTCGACTGTGTCGATGACGCGGAAAGGCAGATTGCACAGGCAGGCGAGTACATTGCCCGCGTGTTGGACGGCCGAAAACCGGATCTGTTCGCTTATCCCTGGGGGGCGGCCAGCGACTATGTTGTCACCGAGTATTTGCCTAAATTCCTCGAAAGACATGGGCTGCGGGCCGCGTTCAACATCGAGCCCAGGCCGGTGACAAGATCAGACAATGCCTGGTTGTTGCCCAGATTCGTCTGTGGCCGTGACTGGAAATCTCAGCAGGGATTGCAAGACATTTTGGCTGCCATTTGAGCGGCGAATGATTCAGAAAGGCCCTATCTCGTGGATTTTCTCGATGAGAAAATGCTTGCGACGGTCCGAGACAGGCTTGTGAAAATGCGCGATCAGGTGCTCGTAGCCGGTTGGCTCAAAACCCGCATTGATGTCCACTTCGTAAGCTCGCCGATCTCCGGCATGGCCAAAAAAAGCTTCGCAATCGTCCTTGAAATGATCGAATGCGAACTTGAGAACGTGGTAGTAAATCCCACCCGTCCGGCGAATGGCGGCCGGCAGTTCTTCAGGCATGTGGGTGAACGCACTGCCATCGGTCATGGCGCCGCCGACCAGGATGACTTCATCGTGGGGAAGAAAACTCGTATAACAAACCGGTATGAAGTGATCCCAGTCTTTCCGGTAAAAGCAGATAATCGGATTGCCGTAATCCGGCGCCGGATGCGCGAATTTTTTCTGGAAAAGCTGATTGATGAAAAACGGCCCATCGATAACCGGCGTTATCAGCAAGTCTTCAAAAGGTGCGCTGAGTGTAGGCATTTGCTAATGCTCCTTAGTCATCCAGGAAGAGGTCTTTCATCAGGGCTTCTCCGCGTTTGACCGAATATTTATCGAAATCCTTCAGCCCGGTTGCCCGCAGCACATCTTCGTCCAGGAAAAAATTACCGGTGCAGTGACGGGCGTTCTGACACAGGACGGCATGTGCTGCATCAGCCATGATTTCCTCTGTCCGGCAGTTTTCCGGCTTCACCATTCCATCCAGCACGTTCAGGGCTGCCGTTGCAATTATTTTGTCACTACTTATTTCTACAATATTTGGAAAAAAGATCATCACCAGTACGCACATGCTCATGCCGTATTTCGCCATCGTGTAGGCGACGTGGTCCTTGAACCAGGCGGGATTCATGTTCAGCGGGGGCGCCAGGTTCAATACGTGCGGATTGTCCGATTCGGCAAGACAAGGCAGGCAGGCCCGGGACATCAGGTAGGTTCCTCGAACGTTTGTGGCGAACATCTGGTCGAAGCGCCGGGTAGGCAAATCGCGCGTGCCGCTCAGCATAATCGCACTGGCGTTATTGACCAGGATATCCAGGCTGCCGAACTGTCTAACGGTTTCTTCAACGGCTCTTTCAACGGATGCTTCATCCCTCACGTCCAGCCGGATGGCTAGCCCCCAGCCTCCCGCTTCGTTGATTTCCTCTACAGCGGTGTAGATTGTGCCCGGCAGTATCGGGTGTTTGCGATGGGTTTTGGCTGCTACAGCGATATTGGCGCCATCGCGGGCTGCTCTCAGCGCTATCGCCTTGCCGATTCCACGCGATGCGCCGGTAATCAGCAGTGTTTTTCCAGCGAGACTGGGTCTCATATCACGACTCGGTGTGGATCAATCCCGTATTATAGCGACCTGTGGAAACCGGCTGGACACAAGAACTGCTCAACTGGATCAATGCCAACCCGGGCTGGGGTATGGCTATTGTTTTCATGGTCGCATTTTTCGAGTCGCTGGTCCTGGTCGGAATACTTCTGCCGGGGATAGTGATCCTGTTCGGGGTGGGGGCGCTGATCGGCCTGGGTGTGGTCGAGTTGATACCCATCTGGATCGCGGCCACTGCTGGCGCCTTGCTTGGCGATACGCTCAGCTATGCCGTGGGCCACAGGTTCCGGGGACAATTGCTCGAGGTCTGGCCATTCTCCCGTTATCCGGCCCTGATGGAGCGAGGGACCAGGTTTTTTCATCTCCATGGCGCCAAGAGCGTTGTCGCGGGGCGTATACCGGCCTGTGTGACCTGGGCGCCTTCATTCCTGCTCCCCGGGCTTCTGTTTGGCGCATCGCTGGAAGTCGCCTCGGAATACACCGGCCGGTTGACCGTGATGCTCGTCATCCTGGTCGCCATACTCTGGCTGACCTGGTGGGTCATACGGTCGATTTATGAACCCTTGGCGAGCCGCTCAGCCCGCTGGGTGAGGCACGCGATTCGTTGGAGCCGACGTCATCCGGTGCTCGGCCGGGTAGCCGGCCCCTTACTGGACCCGGCCCGGCCGGAGGTTCTCTCCGTTACGATGATGGGTATTCTGCTCGTCGTCGTTTTCTGGGGCCTCATCATATTGTTGTTCCTGTCGCCATTTTCGGTACAGCCCGAAGCGATGGACCAGGCTGTTCAGGACCTGGCCCTGTCATTGAGAAATCACCTGGCCGATCCGATCATGGTCGCTGTGTCGCAACTCTCCAGGTGGCCGGTGTCGATTTTTTCCGCGGCTGCCTTGCTGCTTTGGCTGCTGGGCGCGGGCCGCCATAGTGCGGCGCTGCACTGGCTGATCGCGATCGGCGGCGGCAGCCTGCTTCACCTGCTGCTTTCCTGGAGCCTGAGAACCACCCCGCAGGTCCTGGAATTGGCTGATGGTTCTCTTCGCAGCCCCAGCGCGGCGATGAGTCTGTCCACCGTTGTACTGACTTTTTTTGCCGTCATGGAAGCCGGCGAGCTGCGTCGAAGGCACCGGCAATGGCCTTATCTGGCCGCGGCCCTGATCCTGATCCTGCTGGCGCTGTCACGTATCTACCTCGGCATGGAGTGGATGAGTGGCGCCCTGATGGGAATGACCATGGGTCTGGCCTGGACAGGCGTTGTCGGGCTGGCTTACCGGCAAAGGGCTTCAAGGCGTTTTTCAGGCGCTGCGGCGAGCTTGATTTTTTACGGCTCTCTCCTTGCACTTTTTGCCTGGCAAGCGCATGAGCATAATGCGGAAGACCTGGCGGCGCTTAAAGCGACTATCGTTTTGCAGGAAATCGAGGGCGCAGCGTGGTGGGAATCCGGTTGGAAAGACATGCCGATGAACAGGACGAGCCTCGAATCCGTTGCCTCGCGCCGATTCAATGCACAACTTGCCGTGGATCCCGCCGTGGTTGCCGGGCTTCTTACCCGGGATGGCTGGGAGGAGGTGCCGGACACGGACTGGCGATGGATCCTGCAGGCCCTGAATCCGGAGCCCGACCAGGCCTCCCTGCCGTTGCTTGGGCGCGCTTACCAGGGCCGTTCAGAGGTGCTGCTGATGCGAAAAAACGTTGATCCGGATGGGCGCCTCCTGACGATTCGGATGTGGGACTCCGGGTTTCGCCTGTTGCCGGACAGGCAGGTTCTATACCTGGGTCAATTGTCCGAGGAAGTCCTGGTGCAGAGGATCCGGATGTTCAGTTACTGGAGATCGACACCCCTGGAACCCAGCCTGCTGATACCCGTGCGAGATTCGCTCCGGAGTCTGCAACAAAAAGCCGTTAACGGCGACCTGCTGTTGGTTCACGATGAGCATCTTCACGCCGACTGAAAACGCGGCAGGATTTCCAGGAGATTCTGTAATCGTTCGACCGGATCGGATAATTCCAACAGGTGCTGTTTCTCGATACCCGAAAGGGGCAGCAGTTCAGACAGGCGGTAGCCCACCCAGACAGCGTCCTGGAGATGCTCGACGGTATAGGAAGGGTACTGGTCGCCCACTTTTTCCATGAAGCGGCTGAGTACATCACTCAAAACCGAGTAGTTTTCAGGAACTGGGCAACTTGGCGGCTCGGGCAGGACTCGAACTTGCGATGTGAACAAGCCGTCCTCCTGTTGACTGGTCGACTCGATCTCAAAGCGCACCGTTCCAACCGTGGACACGCCGAGCAAGCCGTCTTCCAGCGTGTACCAGTCGACGATTTGTGCGTGCGTGCCTACCGTGGCCGTCCTGACTGGCGATACGGCTTCCTCTCCTTCCCGGATCAGGCAAACACCGAAACCCGTATCGGTCCGCGCGCAGTCGCGGATCATGTTCAGGTAACGCTGCTCGAATATTCTCAAGGGGAGAAATCCGCCTGGAAACAGCACGGTTCTCAGCGGAAACAATGGAATTTCAACAGTGCTCATGATCCTTGAGAGACTCGCTGAACCGTGATGGGGCGGATTCAAATCCGCCATTGCTCATGAAGACGACATGGTCGCCCGGCTTCACGGTGTCAAGCATTTGTGTCAACAGGTCCTCGCTTCGCGTCACCACCCGTCCGCGCCCATTCAGCGGTGCCAGCGCTTCCTGGGGATCCCAGTCGATGCCCTCTCCAGCCATTAACCAGACATGATCTGCCGCCACCAGGGCGGGACCCAGTTCGCCGATGTGTATGCCGGCACGCATCGTGTTGCTGCGTGGCTCCAGGGCCACGAGCACCCGTGCATTACCAACGCTGCGCCTCAGGCCCTCCAACGTCATCCGGATGGCTGTGGGATGGTGGGCGAAGTCATCATAGACTCGAATATCGCCAGTCTCGCTGATCAGTTCCATCCTTCGTTTCACGCCGTGAAATGTCGTCAGTGCTTCCAGGGCAGTTTCGGCGCTGACGCCCGTGGTCATTGCGGCAGCCAGGGCGGCGCAGGCATTCAATGCGTTGTGGCGGCCACAGTGCTGCCATTCCAGGATACCCAAAGGTTGCCCTTCATAAGAAAAGGACAATTCACTGCCGTCCGGTTTCAGTGACTCGACCTGCCATTGGCACCCATCGTCTTCTGAAAATCGCTCCAGCCGGCTCCAGCACCCCTGGTCGAGCACCGACTCCAGCCGGGAATCCTGGCCGTTGCTGATGATGGTCCCATTTCCCGGAATGGTTCTGACCAGATGATGGAACTGTGTCTGGATGGCGTTCAGGTCGTCGTAGATATCCGCGTGATCGAACTCCAGGTTGTTCAGGATTGCGATGCTGGGGCGGTAATGAACGAACTTGGCCCGCTTGTCGAAGAAGGCGGTGTCGTATTCGTCGGCTTCGACCACGAAAAACTGCTCCCCGTCACGGGCGGAATGGCCAAAATTTTTGGGTACGCCGCCGATCAGGAACCCCGGGTTCCTGCCCGCCGTTTCGAGGATCCAGGCCACCATGCTCGACGTGGTTGTCTTACCGTGGGTACCGGCTACGGCGATGACCGATTTTTTACGCAGGTAGTTTTCACCCAGCCAGCGCGGGCCCGATGTGTACGCAATTCCGCTGTTAAGCACCTGTTCAACGGCCGGGTTTCCGCGGCTCAGCGCATTTCCGATGACCACCAGGTCGGTTCCGGGATCCAGGTGTTTCGGATCATAGCCCTCGAACAGCTCGATGCCCTCAGCCTTGAGCTGGGTGCTCATGGGCGGGTAGGTATGCTGGTCCTGTCCGGAAACCCGGTGACCGTCGCGCTTCGCGAGGAGGGCCACTCCCCCCATAAACGTACCGCAGGCGCCAAGTATGTGAATGTGCATCCTAGTTATTTACCCAAAAACGGCTTTCAGGAGAATGAAGTTGACCGTGAAAATCGTGACGGCCACCAATACACCCATGCCCATTCTAATCGACAACGCGTGACGGTAAATATGTGCGTCTACCAACAGGCTCCAGACGAAAAGCACCAGGTAGGCCAGGGCGAGGTCGGGCTGAGGTTTTTGCGGATCGAACCAGGTCAGGAGGACGATGGAAATCAAACCGAAAATAAAACCGGTGCCGGCCAGCGCGCCGATCGTCTGGTTTATGCGCGGTGCAAGGGTCCTGAAATTCAGCAAGGCCGCGATGAGCCCCAACTGGACTCCAATAGCCAGTACGGTACGCGGAAATGCGTCGGGTTCATCCAGGACCTTGTCCGCGATTAAACCCTGCGATAGATAAACCAGCGCCAACAAAACAGCAAAGCTCCTGCCGGCAGGCATGTCTTGCGGGCCGGACCTCAGCCGCATCATGTCCAGCAGAGTCAGTAGCAAGTTTTTTATCGCTTCAGGATTCCGAGCGGATTTGCAGCACGCCTTTGATGCGCTGAAATACGTCGTCAATGTCGCCCTGGCCAAGAACGCGCGTGAGAATGGCTTTATTGGCGTAAAACTCGATAACGGGCTCCGTTTGATCGGCATAAACCTTCATGCGGTTACGAACGACTTCCTCGGTATCGTCGCTGCGACCTTCCTGTTTGGCGCGTTTTGCGATGCGCTCGATAACCATTTCAATGTCTACGTCAATTTGAAGGGCTTCATCCACCGGTTGTTCGAGGCGGTCGAGCAGTTCATCCAACGCTTCGGCCTGGGCGACGTTGCGTGGATATCCGTCCAGGATAAAGCCACCGAGGGCATCTGGCCGGGACAGTCTCTCCTCAAGAAGGCCCAGCATGATGTCATCGGAAACCAGCTCACCCCGGTCTATGACAGCCTTGGCCCGAAGGCCGAGATCGGATCCAGCTTTGACGGCGGCACGCAAAAGGTCTCCGGTGGAAATATGCGGCAGATTCAGGTGCTCGACCATCAGCGCAGCCTGCGTTCCTTTCCCCGATCCTGGCGCACCCAGCAATACAATTCGCATTTGACGCATCCCGTCCACTAGAATATGGGCCTAACGCTAACTGCTCACTCACCTCAAGTCAACGTGATCTGCATAGCCCAGACGGGAGCTCCATTTGATGAAAAAAAATATCCTTTACGCGCAATCCGGCGGTGTTACACCAGTGATCAACGCCACTGCATGCGGCGTCATAGAAACAGCACGCATAAACCGGGATCGGATCGGCACGGTTTATGCTGGTAAAGACGGAATTATCGGAGTTTTGCAGGAGGAGTTGATCGATACCTCGAAGGAGACGAAGTCCGATATAGCCGGTTTGCGGCATACGCCCGGCGGTGGTTTCGGTTCATGCCGTTACAAGCTCAGGAGTATTGAGGAGAGCAAACGTGAGTACCAGCGGCTCATCGAGGTGCTGCGCGCGCACGACATCGGCTATTTTTTGTATAACGGCGGTGGTGATTCAGCCGACACGGCCTACAAGGTTTCGCAGATTGGCAAAAAAATGGGGTTTCCGGTCAACTGCATCGGTGTTCCAAAGACCATCGACAACGACCTGCCGGTAACCGACAACTGCCCCGGATTCGGCTCGGTAGCCAAGTATGTGGCCGTATCCATCATGGAGGCTAGCCTTGACGTTGAATCCATGGCTTCCAGTTCGACCAAGGTTTTCATCCTGGAAGTCATGGGCCGCCATGCCGGATGGATCGCAGCAGCAGGGGGGCTGGTTGCCAGGGAAGAGGGAGATCCACCACACCTAATCTTGTTTCCCGAAGTGCCGTTCAAGCAACGCGAGTTCCTCCGGAAAGTAAGACACGCAGTGGAAAACTATGGCTATTGCTCTGTGGTCGTGTCCGAAGGCGTGCGCAACAGCAGGGGCCAGTTCCTGGCCGACGCCGGAACGCGGGATGCTTTTGGGCATGCCCAGCTTGGCGGTGTGGCGCCAGTGGTTGCGAATATCGTGAGGGAAAAGCTCGGCTATAAATATCATTGGGCTGTTTCGGACTATCTGCAGAGATCGGCGCGTCATGTGGCGTCGAAAACGGATGTAGACCAGGCTTATGCTGTTGGCAAAGCTGCCGTCGAACTGGCGCTGCAGGGAAAAAGCGGTGTGATGCCGATCATCAAAAGGGTTTCGAACAACCCGTATCGCTGGAAGATCGGCGAAACTTCATTGGGCCGGGTGGCCAATCGCGAGAAGATGATGCCAAAAAGCTACATAACGGACGACGGCTTTGGAATCACACCGGCGGCACGGCGTTACCTGGCTCCCCTGATCCGCGGCGAAGACTACCCTCCCTACGATCGGGATGGGCTGCCCAAATACGTCCGCATGAAGAAAGTTTTGGCCAGAAAAAAGCTGCCTGAGTTTGATGTTTGATTTATCTCGCTTTTTGCTGAGTTGGCAGGCAGCGGTGGTTATCAAATTTTGCTAATATACCGCGGCTAATTTTTCCGGGGATTACAAGGAGAATCAAATGACTAATGAGATGGCGCTGTGGCTGGCGCTTGGATCGGCGCTGCTGGCCGTAATTTACGGTCTGCTGACCACGACCTGGGTGCTGGGTAAGCCCGCGGGTAATGAAAAAATGCAAAGCATCGCGGCTGCAATCCAGGAAGGCGCAAAAGCCTACATGAACCGCCAGTACACTACCATCGGCATCGTCGGTGCGGTGCTGTTCGTAGTAGTGGGATTCGCGCTCGACTGGGCCACGGCTATCGGATTTGCGATCGGCGCGATGTTTTCCTCGCTGGCCGGTTACATCGGCATGTTCGTATCTGTCCGCGCCAATGTTCGCACGGCTGAGGCGGCCCGCAGTGGGGTCAGTCCCGCATTAAAGATCGCTTTCCGCGGCGGTGCGATCACCGGCATGCTCGTTGTGGGCCTCGGCCTGTTGGGCGTCGCCGGGTACTTTGCCGCCCTGCAGAGCATGGGGTTCAGCCAGGATGACACCATCCACGCGCTGGTCGGCCTGGCTTTCGGCGGCTCGCTGATTTCGATCTTTGCCAGGCTGGGCGGTGGTATCTTCACCAAGGGCGCCGATGTGGGCGCCGATCTCGTCGGCAAGGTGGAAGCGGGAATCCCGGAAGACGATCCGAGAAATCCCGCTGTCATTGCCGACAATGTCGGTGACAACGTCGGTGACTGCGCCGGCATGGCGGCCGACCTGTTCGAGACATATGCGGTCACGCTGGTCGCGACCATGCTGCTGGGCAGCCTGACGGCCACTGCGCTTGGCCCGAATGCAGTCATCTATCCGATGGTTCTTGGCGGTCTGTCCATCGTGGCCTCCGTGCTGGGTACTTTCGTGGTCGGCACCAAGGAGGGCGGCAAGATCATGAGTGCCCTGTACAAGGGCGTCATTGCTTCCGGTGTCCTGGCGGCAATTGCGTTCTACCCGGTCACTATGTCCATGATGGGTGATGACTCCCTCAACCTCTATTATGCCGCCCTGATCGGCCTCGGGCTGACTGCAGCCATGGTGGCCATAACCGAGTACTACACGGGTACGGAATTCAGCCCCGTTAAAAAGGTGGCTGCGGCATCAACCACGGGACATGCGACGAATATCATCGCCGGCCTTGGCGTTTCTATGAAAGCCACTGCTCTGCCTGTGATCGCTGTGTGTATCTCCATCTGGGGATCTTATGAGCTCGCGGGACTTTACGGTATTGCGATTGCGGCTACCACCATGCTGTCCATGACGGGTATGATCGTTGCGCTCGATGCTTTCGGGCCGATCACGGATAACGCGGGTGGAATTGCCGAAATGGCTAACCTTCCCCCCGAGGTGCGCAAGACGACGGACGCGCTGGACGCTGTGGGCAACACCACCAAGGCGGTTACCAAGGGCTACGCCATCGGTTCGGCTGGCCTGGCGGCACTGGTGCTGTTCGCCGATTATGTGAACAGTCTTGAAAAAGTCGGAATTTCGGATCTCTCCTTCGACCTGTCCAACCACCTCGTGATCATCGGCCTGTTCCTTGGCGGCCTGGTGCCCTTCCTGTTTGCCGCCCTGGCCATGGAAGCGGTCGGCCGCGCTGCCGGTTCGGTGGTGGAAGAAGTGCGCCGCCAGTTCCGCGAGATCGACGGCATCATGGAAGGGACTACCAAGCCTGACTACTCCAAGGCTGTCGATCTGCTGACCAAGGCCGCGATCAAGGAAATGATCATCCCCTCGCTGTTGCCCCTGCTGGTGCCGATCGTCGTCGGCAAGCTGTTGGGACCACAGGCGCTGGGTGGATTGCTGGTGGGCACCATCGTAACAGGACTGTTCCTGGCTATTTCCATGACCACCGGGGGTGGCGCATGGGATAACGCCAAGAAGTACATCGAGGACGGCAACTTCGGCGGCAAAGGCACTGATGCTCATGCAGCGGCCGTGACCGGTGATACCGTGGGCGACCCGTACAAAGATACCGCAGGCCCGGCGATCAACCCGCTGATCAAGATCATCAACATCGTGGCCCTGTTGATCGTGGGAATGCTTTGATCAGATAATCGTTTAGTACGATAAAAAAAGGCGCCGTTTTTCCGGCGCCTTTTTTTTGATCAAGGTGTTTCGCCCTGGGCTCCGGCGCCTGTCAAACCGAAGATAGCAAGCAGTGGCGGTCAACTTGCCTGATCTGACCTATATTCAGGGATGATGTATGCAAATCGATCGCTATTTGCGGCGGGTCCGAATGAGGAGCAAAATCATGGGAACTTTGGTAGCGAAAAAGTATCCGGCAGCCATCATGCTGAATTTGGCTGATCATACCTATGTCGAGTGCGGCACAGGTGCCGTGGGCTGGGGTTGCTGGGGCGGAAAAACCGGTGGAAACCAATTTCATCAGGGAACCGGAAGCACCATCAGGGCGAACGCCATCGCCGAGCCCGACGAGCGAGCGGGAATTACCTGTTATCTCGTCAACGGCGTCTGTCACCAGGCAGCCAACCGCGTTCTGCTTCCAGCGCAAATTCTGGTAAGCGGAGCCAGGGGTTATGGCGTTTCAGAGGCCATATATGGCCCCTACGGACGCCCGCAAGGATTCCTGTTTTTTTGCAAGGCGCCGTTTTACAGACATGATGGCGTCGTTGGTGATCTCGAAGAATGCGTTGAAAAGGAAATCAAGGAGCCCAGCGAATCATCGGACTCATCCTCGGGGGAAATATCCTACATACGTCGTGCACTGGACCTTTACGCCGAGCAGGAGCGCCTGATTTCGAAGCATGAAGACGATCCGGAGACTTTACTGGCCGATGCAATGGAGTTCCAGACAAAGTCGTTTGGCTTGATGATGGAACACCGTCTCGGGACGGAATTCAGGGAAAGCGATCGTTCAAAAGTCATGCTGGAGCTCCGGTTGGAAACCGAAAGACATTTGTTTGCCCTGGAGCAAGAATTCTCCGAAGACAAGCATGTGGATACCTATGCAGACCGCGTTGATGCCGAAGTAATCAACTTTCAGCAAAACGCTGCAAAGGTTCTCGATGAGCGTGACTATTTTAAATTATTCGGACTGGAGTTGGGGGACCAGATATCGCTGGCTGATCCTGGGATAACGCGTGAAGCATACCGGGATTTCTAGCAGTGCCCGGACGCTGAGCACTGAGCGTCGATTGCCTGTGTTTTAATGAATCCCATGTCGCATGGACGAAAACTTTCAGATTCGGAATATGAACGGGCGATCGTTGAGCTGCATTCGGGAGCACCCGAGATGCCGTCGAAGGCCGAAGACCGGGAGATCAGGAAAAGAGAATTTTCCCTGATGATAGATCATCGCCTGGGCACGGAGTTTCCTGAGGACAAGCGAGACGCCCTTTGGCGTGTTCACCAGGAAATCGAACGCAGGCGAATCCGTCTGGCTGCCCGCTATCTGTTCAGCAGGATTGGATTTACCGGCCGGGCGAAGCGGGCACATTCCCTGGCGGAATTCATGGTGGACGAGTACGCCAAGGTGCTCGGCCGAAGAGAAGCGGAATTGTTTTTTGGCCTGGAGAAAGGCGAATCCCCGGCTTTGCCGATCGACCTCAATCGATAACCTGCTTCAGCATTTCGATCAAGCGCGGATAGCATCTGCGGTCCAGGAGATTCAGGGCAGGAATGCCGGTCAACTTCTGGGCAAGTTCAATCGCCGCATTGGTATTGGCCGCAGGCCCGCTGACCAGGTCGGCTTCGAGGTGGTCTCCGAACGCCGTTTGTACACCGAGGGCGGCGTACGGGTC
>CAMYKC010000086.1 GCA_947258865.1 uncultured Lysobacterales bacterium | reverse complement strand
TGGTAATACCACATCAGGAAGCCAAGAAAAAAGAAAGTCCCGCACTTCTGAAAATTGATCACCCAGGAGAACTTCCATGGCCGCGGACCGCCGCCGAAGTCATAGACCATGTAGTCGGTGATATGCCTGATCCTTGATGCCCATCGAGGCGGTGTCTTCGTTTTTACTTGCATATTCAACGAATCCCGATCGTTCAAGTGACCCAGAAGTGCGCAAAGCTTACCAGATAAACGCTGTTAATCAGCTTTCTCTCCCGCCTAGCTTCGTCTTGATCCACCAGCCGTAAATCAGCCCATTGATCGACAGCACAGCCAGCCCGAGCGCGAACTGGGTTTCCGGGGTCAGGCCGGACGGATATATGACTGGCACCAGATAGTGGTCGATAAATCCCCCCTGGTAACCACCATCGCCTGCCATGCGCCGTAACTCCTGCTCGATTGGCGTCAGTGGGCAAACCCAGTTATTGAGCTCTATGAAAACGCCCCACAACAACGCGGGTAAGTGCAACCAAATCACCTTGGGCCACCGGAATGCAAGCAGCCCACCAGCCACGACGAACAGGATGAAGGCAAGATGGGCCACGACAAGCGCGTCCGCGGCCAGAGATTGAAACCAGTACTGATTCATTGATTCCGACGGAAAACCCCATATATCCAGGTATTCCATTCTGTAACATTTCGGCCGATAATCCCACGAATGATGATTCGATTAATCCTGGTAGTGGTTGTTACCGCCGCACTGATGGTCCCTTCCCTGCTCGGGGCCAGCAGCGACGCGCGGACCCTGAGCTTTTACCACACGCACACCGGCAAAGACCTCGTGGTCACCTACTACGAGGATGGCGGCTACCTGTCTGAGGGAATGGGTCAGATCACGGCGTTTCTCGCCGACTGGCGCAATGGCAAGCAAAAAGACATCGACCCGGAACTGATGGATATTCTCTGGGAGATTCAGCTGGCGGGCCGCCACGTGGATACCTACGAAGTCATTTCGGCCTACCGTTCACCCGAGACCAATGGCCTGTTACGCAGCCGCAGCAATGGGGTCGCGAAAATGAGCCAGCATATCCCCGGAAAAGCCATCGATGTCCGCCTGCGGGGACTGGATACGAAAACCCTCAGGGACATTGCCTTGGGTCTGGAGCGCGGCGGTGTCGGGTTTTACGCCAAGTCGGATTTTGTCCATGTCGATACCGGCAGAGTGCGGCGCTGGTAACCATTCAACAATCGAAATAATAAAAGCATGTCCTCGAAGATTTCTTTTTTAAGATGTTTTTCGTTGTCCCTGGCACTTTTGTTCAGTGCGGCGACGCCGGCTGCCGAGCCGCTTGCTGATGCAGAATCCACGGTCAATCTTGCTATCGAACGTCTGTTAAGCAGCGAAAACCTGCAGATTCGCGGTATAGAAATCCTGGCTGAGCAAACCGTCTTTGAGATCTATCAAGACAACGATTTCAATCCCTTCTGGACCAGCGAATCGGATATCCTGGAACTGCTGACTCTCATCGAGGAGGCACCTGATCACGGGTTGGATCCGGACAATTACGCCGTTGACGAGCTGCGCCGGATATTGTCTGAACAAAGCAGGAATCCCTCTGTTGAAATCCGCGCGGAAACTGAAATCCTGCTGACCGAGAGCCTCTTGCGATACGGCTATCACCGGCGGCTGGGCAAAGTGAAAGCGAGCAGTCTGGATCCCGACATAAATTACAAGCGAACCACGTTCCTGGACCAATCACCCAGCGTGATATTTCGGCAGATTCTCGCGGCGCCATCCATGCAGGAATTCATTGATCTGGCCGCCCCATCCGGACCTGTCTACCGCAGGTATCAGTACTGGCTTCAGCACTACAAGGAACTGGCCAGGGCCGGTGGCTGGCCGGCCGTCACTGAGGGCCCTACTTTAAGACTGGGCGATTCGGATACCCGGGTGGCAATGATCCGGGCGAGGCTCGCGGTCACGGACGACCTGTCGGCAGGCCTGGACATCCGCTCCAACCTTTTTGATGAAGAGGTACAGGCGGCGGTCATGGCCTTCCAGGCGCGTCACGCACTCACCGCTGACGGCATTGTGGGCAAACAGACCATTGCCGCGATGAATGTGCCTATTGAGCAGCGCATCGACCAGTTACGCACTTCGCTCGAGCGCTTGCGCTGGGTCAACCAGGAAGCGGCTGACACGCTGGTGGCAGTAAACATTGCGAGTTTCAGGGCTTTCTTCTATGAAAATGGCCAGGAAGCGTGGGCCACGCGTGCCATGGTAGGCAAGTCCTATCGCCGCACACCCGTATTTCGTGGCGATATCGCCTATATGGAATTCAATCCAACCTGGACCATTCCCCCCACCATACTTCGCAATGACACGCTTCCAGCCATCAAGAGAGATCCGGGATACCTGGCGTCGAAGAACATCCGGGTCATTGACAGTAACGGCAACTTCGTCGATCCGGCCTCGGTCGACTGGGGCCGATTCAGCTCAGGTGTTCCCTACACGCTGCGGCAGGAACCGGGGCCCGACAATGCACTGGGCACAGTGAAGTTCATTTTCCCGAACGACCACTTCGTTTTCCTGCATGACACGCCCCACCGCGAGTTATTTGACCAGCCGGAGCGCGCGTTCTCCTCGGGCTGCATTCGGATCGAGGATCCGTTGAAGCTGGCAGAACTCTTGTTGAACGATGCCGAGAGGTACCCGAGATCGGAACTCGAAGCCATCGTCAGATCCCGAAAAACGCAGCGAATAAACCTGCCTGAAGGGATTCCCGTGATCATCATTTACCTCACATCAGATTTCGATTTAAATGGCAACATCATGTTTTTGAAAGACATATATGGCAGGGACCAGAAAGTACTCGATGCGCTGAACGGGCCCGTCGTAATCGATCTGCCAACCGCGGCAGGGAACTGAAAGTAGCAAAACTGCGCGCGCTGCCTGGTCAGCGCAATTGCTCCTTGACCTCGGCGTCTGCATTGCGCCAGATTGCGCGCAGCTTTTCGGTGGCGTAGTGCGCTTCGTCTTCTTTTCCAAGCTTTCGCTGCGCTTCGGCCAGACCCAATAGTGCACGAGCCTTCAGACGGCTGCGCTCAAGCTGGTTCTCGTAAGCGACCACTGCCTCGGTGTACCTGCGGGAACCCAGCAGCAAATCACCGAGGAATTCTGCTGAAGGCAGGTCAATGAATGGCGGTCCAAAGGAAAATGGCATCTCATCTTCCAGGCGGCTCGCCTCCTTCACGTAACGCACGGCTTGTGCTGTCTGCCCCCTGGCCATTTCAACCGCGGCTTGCAGTTCCTGTTCCATAACGGCCAGGCGATCAAGGTAAAGTAAATCGGTCGGCGCCTTCTCTTCCTGCCGTGCAACAAGCTGGTTCAATTCGTTCCTCAGGTTTTTGAATTGAGCCAGGTATTGACCGGCCTCGGCCGCCATGCCGGCGTCGGCGGCCTGCATGGCCTTGATGAATGAGATAGTGAGATTGGGATCGAATGCAGCGCCGCTGTTGAACGACCAGCCCGCGACCTCTCCGCCCCAACCGCGTGTCTCGATGATATAACGCGCCCACATTTGCACCACCGAGCCGACCAGCGAACGGTCAGGATCGAGGATCATGGGGTCTGTGGGCGCCTTGCCATCGGCCTGAACTTCGGCGTAGGCCGCCTTCAACAATTCCAGGGCTCGCTCATTTCTACCTTGTTGCAGGTAGCCGTAGAGTAACCAGTAATTATAGTGGCCCCAATTTCGCGCCGTCATGCCGCGCTCGACGCGCATGGCATTCTGTACCTCGACCGCCACCTCGTTGGCCTCAACCACCTCATCCCACATGCCAACGGCGGTGAATATGTGTGAAGTCATGTGCTGCGAATGGCCCGCATCCGGGGCCATGACCGCCAACGCACGGGCGGCGCGCAGCCCCAGCACGGCGTGAACCGGGTCGTCAACACCGTGGATCAGGTAGTGTGCCGCCCCGGGATGCTGCGGATTTTCGCTGAACACGTCCTGTGCAATCGCGGTACTCAGCATGTAGGTTGCCGTGTCGCGCACTCCGGCCTGCACGCCAAAAAGCGACAGCGCATAGAACAACTGGACTTCGTGGTCTTCCGGAAACAACGTGGCCATCTGTTCCATGGCCCGCATGTAGGCGATGTCCCGCTGGGCTTTTGTGCCCGCGCCATAGAGCAAATCCACCGCCGCCAGGAATCCCTGTTCACGGGCCGCGGGCGTGCGGGCCAGGCGCTCTTCGCTGGATGCGCCAAGCTTCAACAAAGCTTCGCGCCCAGCCTGAGTATCCTGCTGATCCCAAATCGGGTGATTATGGGTCATCGCCTCTCCCCAGTAGGCCATCGCAAAATCCGGATCCAGTTGTTGGGCCTTCAGAAACTGATCGCGCGCAAAGGGGTACTCGAACAGGTGCAGCAAAAGCATGCCTTCGTTGAACGCTTGCTGCGCCTCCGGCGACTGGGTCGTGGTCGGGAAGCTGATCGTGCCCAGCACGCGTCCGCTGGCCTGTTCCGTCTCATCTGCATGGTCATCTCCATCATGACCGTTCAACGAAACCGGCAGGGCCATGAAAATAAGCAAAGGGAACACAGCGAGGCAAACCGCTAAAGAAATTTTAGTCCGTTTCTTTTTCATCCCGAAAGTATAATGAATTTCTTTTCCGCCATGTTTGAGTCATCAGCTTTATGGGTCAGCGAAAATTCATCGCCATCGCGGGCAATATCGGGGCGGGAAAATCAGCTTTGCTCGATTTTTTGACTAGCACCTACGATGTCGCCCCGTTTTATGAGCCCAATGATGAGAATCCCTACCTCAAGGATTTCTACGGCGACATGAGGCGCTGGGCTTTCCAGTCGCAATTGTTCTTTCTCAGCAACAAATTCCGCATACATCAGGAGGCAGACCGCATGCCCGGTGTCGTGATTCAGGACCGGACCATTTTCGAAGACGCGGAAATCTTTGCCACGGCCCTCCATCAAATGAGGAAAATCGACCGGCGAGACTGGGAAACATACTGGGCCTTTTACCAGAGCATCCTGCGCGCCATTCAGCCGCCGGACCTGATGATTTACCTGACGTGCTCGATGCGCACCCTGCGAAAACGCATTCGCTTGAGGGGCCGGCCCATGGAGCAGGACATTCCGCTTTCTTACCTCAAACGGCTGGAAAGGTTGTACGAGGCCTGGATTGAAAATTATAAGCTGGGCGAAGTGCTGGTCCTCGACTCAGACAGGCTGGATTTTGTGAGTGACCTGGTCGACAGGCAGGATGTCAGACAAAGGATTGAACGGCTCCTGCCGGCAACCCTGAATCGCAGCGGCAGCTGACAATTTCTCGTCATAGACTGCCAGATACATTGTACAATTCGCGGTCATCAGCAGCGGCCCAGTGATCGTAAACGGAGCACACCATGCCATTCAGAAAAAAAGCGCTCGCCCTGGCGGCCACATCGATTCTTTTTTCGTCAATTTGCCTGGCGGAATCGCCCGACCTGGTCGTGAATGTTTCCAATGCCAAACCCGCTACCGGGACTTTGGAAATTTCTCTTTTCAATTCTACAGAAACCTTTATGAAACAGCCTTATCTGCAGACGTCCGGCCCGATCAAGGAAAGTGGTAATTACAAGGCTCTTTTTGGCAAGCTTCCACCAGGCGAATATGCCGTTGTGGTCGTTCATGACGAAAACGGAAACGGCAAACTCGACACGGGTTTCTTAGGTCTCGGGGGTGAAAGCTATGCCTTTTCAAATGATGTTCGCCCTTTCTTCGGTTGGCCGGACTTCGAAGATGTCAAGTTTTCGGTTCAGTCAGACAAACAAATTGAAATCGTCATGGAGTGACGAAAAGCCGCGAAACCGGATTACGGAGAAATTCCGACACGCTCAGATCGATTTTGAACCGTTTTTTTTGATCTGGTAGATACCGCACACCGCTAAGGGCAGTAAAATCCACCAGGCGCCGTCTGAGAAAGGCTTTCAGAACCAATTCCCTCTTCTGTAACCGCAATTCGATTTTCTCCTCAAGCCACCGCTCTTCTCTGAACGTATCAAGCGAGATCCAAATTATTATACGTTTATTTTTTCGTG
This sequence comes from uncultured Lysobacterales bacterium, assembly GCA_947258865.1. GTDB lineage: Bacteria > Pseudomonadota > Gammaproteobacteria > Xanthomonadales > SZUA-36 > CAMYKC01. The sequence goes on along the minus strand of CAMYKC010000086.1, from coordinate 5,780 downwards.
TAATTCATATCGTATTTAAAATCACCTTATATACGATTTGTATTTCATAATTCTTTATTCCCTGAATTTGCAATTTTCGTTCAATATTCGTTAAAATACCACGCTTAGTATAAGCGTTTTTCATAATTATTCACATTACGAAATGATTTTAATTTATTGTTAATATTATATATTTTAGTATTTATGTAAATATACGGTAAATAAACCAAAATTATTCACCCTATGTGCACCCCATTATATTTTTATGCCTAAACTCTCCAAAATAGTTATTTCCGATCTCACTGCACGCTCGGCTAAGCCAAAGACACGGCGTTACGAGATTCGGGATGCCGAACTCCGCGGCTTCATGCTGCGAATCAACCCGACGGGAGCCAAGTCCTGGTACGTACAGCTCGACAGGAACCACAAACGCAAGATCGGTGACGCCTCAGTCTTCACGGCGTCGATGGCGCGTTACCGGGCCCGCGACCTGCTGCAACGCGCACCTCAGCTGAAAACTGCGGATAACGAACGGGGGGAAGTGACTCTGGGCAGTTTTCTCGAAGGTCCTTACAGCCACTGGATCGAACGCAGAAACCGTTACGGCAGAAGAGACGCTCGCCGGCTAAAGAATGCACTCGGACCGCTGGCGGATGAACGCATCGACTATATTGGATCGAGCCAGATTGAACGGTGGAAAATCCTGCGCAGCAAAAGCGTTTGTAACTCCACGGTGAACCGTGAGCTGACTTCACTGAAAGCCGCATTGAATCGGGCCAGGCAGTGGAAATTGATTCCGGACAACCCTGCTCGCCGCGTCAGGTTCCGCCAGGCAGCAGGTCCCATTCATACCCGCATTCTGACTGATCTCGAACGCGAAAAGCTGCTCGAAACACTCCACGAACGCGATGACCACCTCACCGCGCTTGTATCGACCGCACTGAATACGGGTCTGAGCCGTGGTGAGCTTTTCAGACTGAGGTGGAAAGACATTCACTTCGGTACCAACGCCTCACTCGAGATCAATAGCGCTCGTAAACATCACAACAAAAACAGACGGATACCGCTTAACTCTTTTGCTGTGGAGACTTTGCGCAACTGGAAAACCGTGCGCAGGCGCCGAGGTACTTTGGTATTTCCCAGCCCTTCAGGCGGTCAGCTGAAAAGCATCAAGACGGCCTGGGCGAGCCTGATGAAAGAGACCGGGATTCGCAACTTCAGATTTTGTGATTGCCGGCATGATTTCGCCGCGCGCCTCGTACGCGCCGGTGTAGCGATCACACAGGTGCAACAGTTCCTGGGCCATTCATCGCTCACATTGACCGAACGCTACGCTGAGTTCGCGCCCGGCTCGGCAAGGGACGCAGTGGAAAAGCTTGTCAGCACAAATTCCCCGGAACGCCCAAATCTCCGATAATGGGTTTTTGTCAAAACGGGTATAGAGATGACTTCAGAGCAGATTGACTGGTCCCGGGCAAAACGCGTACACGAGTGTGAGCAGGTAGATGCATTGCGATTCCATCAAGAGATCGCCCCGCAAAACCAGCCTGCGGTCCTCAGGGGACTGGTCAATGATTGGCCCGCGGTGCATGCCGCCCGCGAATCGCCACAAGCGCTGTCCGCTTACCTGCGGACATTCGATACCGGGGAACCGATTGAAGCCTTTCTCGGTGCGCCGGAAATCAACGGCCGTTTTTTCTACAGCGACGATCTGCGTGGATTCAATTTTGAGAAAAAGAAACTGCTGTTGGGTGACTTTCTCGACCTGCTTCTGAAGTACCTGGACGATGAACGTCCGCCGTCTTTCTACGCCGGGGCGATCCAGGTGCCGGTGCACACTCCCGAAATCGTTTCCCTTAATAGCCATTCATTACTCGATGACTCCGTTGAACAACTGGTTTCCTTGTGGATCGGAAACCGCATGCGCACCGCGGCGCATTATGATCTTCCGCAGAACCTGGCCTGTGTCATCGGGGGGCGCCGTCGATTCATACTGATGCCGATCGACCAGCTTGCCAATCTCTACGTTGGCCCACTGGACTTTACGCTGGCCGGCCAGGCCATCAGCCTGGTCGACTTTCATGTTCCCGACTTTGAGAAATTCCCCCGCTTCCGTGAGGCACTGCGGCATGCATATATCGCGGATCTGGGACCCGGTGATGCCCTCTACATGCCCAGCTTATGGTGGCATCACGTCGAGACGCTGGACCCTTTTGGCGCCATGATGAATTTCTGGTGGCGGGATGCCCCGGCATACATGTTCACGCCATTGATCACGCTGATGCATTCATTGCTCTCGATCCGTGAACTGCCGGCACGCGAGCGGGATGCCTGGCGGACGGTCTTTGACCATTACATTTTCCAGACCGGGGGCGACCCGATGGAACACCTGCCGATGAATGCGCGCGGCATCATGGGGGAGATGACCCCGGAGCGCGTGGCGCGGCTGCGCGAACATCTGGCCAGTAGCCTGATCGGAAAGCGATCGTAAAAGACCTAAAACAGCCCTGAACCGCTGACAAAATACGTGATGGCATCGGCCACCAGCGCCAGGCCGATGACGCCCAGCATCAATGGCATCAGAAAACCGCTGACCCGGTCCAGCCTCGCATTGATTTTCGCCAGTATGGGTTTGGCTTTTTCTCCCATCACCGCGGAGAGAACGGGAACCATGGCAAACGGCAAGGCATAGACCAGGTTGTAGGAGAGTAGCGTCATTACGGCCTGTGATGCCGAATAGTCCGCCTTGAGTATCTGGTCGATCGCGGCGAAATAAGGAACAGCAAACGGTATGCCGATAAAGTTGATCATGGCGCCAAAACCGAAAGCGCCTGGAACCGTAAACTGCTGCGTCTCCTCATCGGGCCGCTTTCCCGAATCTTTTTTGCTTTGCAGGGCCAGCCAGATCAAAACCAGACCCAGGATCAGGCCAATCACAAAATCAATCGTGTGCGGCGTGGCGAAGTAGCCGGTAATTTTTTCCATGAACAGAGCCAGTACGATCCCGGCTCCGAAATAGGCAGCAGTGTGGCCCAGCAGCATGGAACTGCTGAGCAGGATGGGCCGGTCCGTACCTGCTGCAAAAACCAGAAAGGCAAACAGGACGGGGTTGACCACGTCCGTCAGCAAGATTGGAAAAAGAGCCGCCCAGATTTCCATTGACTACCCGTCGATTTTTAGGGATTGGCCATTGTAATTCATCGCGAGCGCAAAGCGGCAGGCTGAATTTTTGCTAGACTCAAGACGAATGAGTGATTACCTGACAATGGAAAAACAGGACGGGCTGCTGCATGTCAGCCTGAAAAATAACTGGGTATTTGCAAATCTCAACACTTTGCAGCAAACGCTGGATGAGATCGAACCGGGTACCGAGAGGCAGGTCCGCTTCAGCTGCAGCGGCTTGAAGGAATTTGACCTGGCCGGGGCCTGGGTCCTTTACGAAAGGTCCATGGATTTCGAAGAACTGGGCATCAGAACCCGGTTCGAAGGTTTCAGGGCGTCGCATTTCAAGTTTCTGCAACACATCATCGATATCGCCGCACAAAAGGAATACATCCCCGGTTTCTTTGACCCGAAACCCCACCATTATTGGCGGGAAGGCATCAGAAAGCTCGGTGAAAACACCATCGAAGCAGTCGACTCGGTCGGCTACATTGCCCGGGCGATCCTCGACGGCATCAAACGCCCATCCCGGCTGGTCATCGGTGAGACCATCCGGCAGGTGCATGCCACCGGCGCGGCTGCCATTCCTATCGTGATGGTCGTCTGTTTCCTGATGGGAATCGTGCTGGCTTACCAGAGCGCGCGGCAGCTTGAGCAATTCGGCGCCAATATTTTCATGGTGGACCTGGTGGCCAACGCGCGCTGGGTACGATGAAACTCACCGAGGAAATTGACGCCTTACGGGTGATGGGACTGAACCCCAACCAGATCCTCATCATTCCACGCGTATTGGGGCTCATGATCGCCCTGCCCCTGCTGACCATTTTTGCCGATGCAGCCGGCCTGTTGGGCGGCGCGTTCATCGGCGCCACGGTACTCGACATCAACTGGTTTGCCTTCACCGAGCGGCTCGCGGTAACCATCGACACCCAGGACTTGATGGTTGGCATTTCCAAGGCGCCGGCATTCGCTTTTATTATTTCGGTCACTGGCACGCTCCGGGGCATGCAGGTGAAAGGCTCAGCAGAAGAACTCGGCAGACTAACGACCGTCGCGGTAGTCCAGTCCATTTTCCTGATCATCGTGGCGGATGCGATCTTCACGGTTGTCTATTCGAGGATTGGTTTCTGATGGCGGACCAAGTAGAGCATGTCATCTCCATTCGCGGCCTGGTCAACCGCTTCGGCAGCCTGACCGTGCATGACGGACTGAACCTGGAGGTCAGGCGGGACGAGGTCCTCGGCCTGGTGGGCGGCTCCGGCACGGGTAAATCCGTGCTGCTGCGAAGTGTACTCGGACTTCACGGACCCAATCATGGAACCATCGAAGTGCTGGGGCATCAGATCAGGCACCACCAACCGGGCCCTCATAAAAAGTGGGGGGTTCTATTCCAGGACGGCGCACTGCTGTCTGGTCTGACCGTCCAGGAGAATGTCGAACTCCCGATCGCGCTGCATTCGGATCTGCCGGTTGAAACCCGCCGGGAACTGGCGGTGTTGAAGATTTTCATGGTCGGCCTGGATCTGACGGCCGCGTCGAAATATCCCAACGAACTTTCGGGTGGAATGCGCAAGCGTGCATCCCTGGCGCGCGCACTGGCTCTGGAGCCCAAAATACTCTTCCTGGACGAGCCGACAGCCGGCCTGGACCCCTTATCCGCCACCGAATTCGATGAACTCGTCAGATACCTGCAGGCCAACCTGGACCTGACTATCGTGATGATCACGCACGATGTAGATAGCCTGTTCGGCATATGCGACCGGGTCGCGGTGCTGGTCAACAAGGGCATCATCGTCGATACTCTGAAACAAATTGTGAAACACCCGGATCCCTGGATACAGGAATATTTCGGTAATCCCCGTGCGGTCAGGGCGCGAAAAGCAGCCAAGGCCAAGGCCAAGGAAAAATCCTGAACGATGTTCAAAGGTGACAGAAATTTTGCAGTCGGACTGTTCGTCAGTATTGCGATCGCGGCATTCGTCGCTTTCGTAATCTGGCTTACCGGGCGCACCGGCGTGGAAGAGATGTCACGCTACTCACTGCTCTTCGATCGCGACATCAGTGGCCTGGCCGTTGGCGGCCCGGTGAAATACATGGGCATGAATATCGGCAGTGTCGTGCAGATGAACCTGGAGCGGAACGAATCCATCCAGGTGCGTGTCGATATCGAAGTCCTGGAATCCACCCCGGTGGATAGCGGCACGTTTGCGAGCCTGGCGTTGCAGGGAATTACCGGTGTTGCCGTGGTCAATCTCGGCAGCGAACCCGGAACGCACCTGCCGCTGACAGTCCTCCCGAGCAGGGAGTACCCCCTGATACCCGTCCGCGTCGTGGGTTTTTCCGCCATCATGTCGAGCATGCCGAAAATCATGAGCAAGCTGGATCACCTGCTTACCCAGGCCGGCGAAATGCTCGGCGAAGAAAATCGTGCAACCATCAGCGGGGCGCTGGAGGACGTGGAGTCGCTCACATCCGCGCTGGCAGAAAACCGGGAAACCATCGCAGCGATCCCGGGCGATCTGAGAGTTACGCTGGCGGATATCCAATCCACGGTCGGACAACTTCAGGGACTGATCACGCAAATGCGTCCAGACCTCAGTTCAACGATGGCCAACGTCAGGCAGAGCAGTGAAAACCTC
>CAMYKC010000085.1:10134-15959 GCA_947258865.1 uncultured Lysobacterales bacterium | reverse complement strand
AGTGCCATCACTCGTTTATCTACCTGCGCAACAATCCTGTTATTCCGCCACGTCCACTATGCTGCGGCGCCGACGCAGTCTTCGTTGTAGTGCCGATTGTGCGCCAGTATGGCCCACACTGTCCGTGTCATCTTGTTGGCTATCCCAACGACAGCGACGTTTGTTGGGCGCCTCTCTAGCAGCGATTCCGCCCACGGCGTTTTGTGTTTTGCTGTAAATGCGACGGCTCGCGCCCCGTGGATCAATAGCGTGCGCAGGTAGGGTTCGCCTCGTTTCGAGATCGAACCCAAACGCACTGATCCGCCGGTCCCACTCTGCTTGGGAACTAACCCGATAAATGCAGCCAATTCTCTGCCAGACTTAAAGCTGGTTGCGTCCCCGATTGTCGCAATCAATGCCGTCGCTGTAAGCATGCCGACGCCGGGGACAGCTAAGATTGCCTGACAACCTGGATCTTGCTTACACCAAGCGGCAATGCGCTGCTCGAGCTTCTTGATATCTGAGTCAAGTTGGCCGACTCGAGCCAACTGCTCCGTCAGCTCTCCGAATAATATAGAGGGAAGTAGCTCCTCGAGCTCGGCCATGCGTTCACGGATCTGCTCCAATCCTGCCTGCCGGCCACCTCGCAAGGTGACACCAAATTCATACAACAATCCTCTCAACTGATTTACCTGAGCCGTCCGTGACTTGACCAGGTTAGATCTAATGCGATGCAAACCAAGAATCGCTTGTTGCTCCTCCGTCTTGACCGCCACTGTCTTCACTTCTGGCTGTTGTATGGCGGTCCAAATCGCTCTGGCGTCTGCCAGGTCGGTCTTATTATTGTGCACGAACGGCCTGACGAATCGCGCGTGCAACAACTTTGGTTCATGTCCGAGCGACCTCAGTTTCCGCGCCCACCAATGCGCACTGCCACATGCTTCAAGAGCCACTATCCCTGCCGGACGATTTGAGAAGAACCTGATCAACGAGTTCCGGCTAAATCGTCGATTAACAACCTCGCCGGTATGGGGCTCTACCCAGTAAAGTTGGAAAACGTGCTTGGCAAGATCTAATCCGTAGGTTGTCTGAATCGTCATGGGCCTTTCCTTTTCGTTAGGCCTTTCCTTTTCGTTAGCGTCATCGCCTTACACTGCCACATTTGGCCTCGAGTGAATTGCAATCACTGTGAATTGGAGGCGCCCATACCATCTCCTCCCAGTTAGCGAGAGCTTTAGCTTCAGATATCAGACGCGTATGTATATTCGGCTTGATTGTGGAGACGCTATGGCTTCCCGTAGCAGCAGATTTCTTGCTGCATCAGTGCGATCTCCCGGACCCAGTAAGAGTTGGCCCGCTGCGGATCGTGGCGGTGGCGCCGTAAAGGGCTCTGACCCTTTTTTCTGACTAATCCCCGTCTCCGTGAGAATTGTGAACCTGAAGGTTGCCTTCGAAGATAACATGGGGCCACACGGCCAGGCCGTTAGTTGGTTCGGTCGGTAATTCACCCGTTTCACACCAATCCAGAAACGCCAGGCGGGCCTGCTCCGAGTAGTAATCACGGCTGAAGCGGATGGTGGCGCCGTGATCAACGAAATAAGCGGGCTCGCCGTCGTCCGCGAGATACATACCAAAATAGCGCCCGACCTGCGGGCCATTACCATCACTGACCAGTCCGCCGGTGCGAACGCGGCCGTCTGCGTAGACATTGACACAGGTATTGCGGGTATCGCGTAAATCCATCTCGAACCACCTGCCTTCATCATTCCAGGAAAACACGAAGCCTTTTTGCCGATGTTTGCCAGACGCCTCGTGCGCTGAAATCAGTTTGTGCGAAATAAAGGCAAATTGGTCACCTGGAGAGCAGTCCCCACAATTTCCGTGGGTAAACTCGCCGGTTACCTTGTCAACCGGTCCACGGGCAAAAGTACTCGCTGCCACCAGGCAGGCGGTGAAGGTAAAGAAAAATCGCAGGAATCGTTTCATGCCAGGCCCTCCTGTTACGTTAAGGGACAGGATCGGTGCCCAGTGCCGGCGGTAGGTGCCTTAGAAAGATCCCGGAAGTTGGCCAAAGACCACCGTCGGCCCGAACGCCGAAATCCTGTAACAGTTATGCGCCTTTCTGCCGCCGGTCGCCATGACCCGGATCAAGCGGGCTGAAGCCCTTAAAGGCGGCCTCTTTCAATCAGTAACCGGTCACGTACATCACGACCCTGCGGGCCAGTGGCGCCGGCAATACTTTGGAAAAGAATCCCAGGGTTTTCGCCTTCCAGCCCAGCAGGTAACTGTGACCCGATCCCGCAAGAGCATTCATGATTGCATCGGCGATCTGTCCAGGCGAGAAGTCCACGGTAAAGTATTTCATGAGTTGCTCGGGCATGCCGTCAATCATTGCCGTGCGCACGAACGGCGGCTTGATGGATAGCACGCGAATGCCATGTTCGGCCCACTCGATGCTCAGCGCCTGGGTCAGGCCGTTCACATAGAACTTCGAAGCGCTGTAAACAGCCAGCAGGGGCACGCCGTGTGCGCACGAAACCGAGCAGAGATTGACCAGTGTGGAATTTGCCGTGCCCTGTAAAAGAGGGAAAGCCAATTGGGCCACGTTGGTCAGGCCAAGTACATTGACCCGAATCATCGCATCGTGGGCCTCGCTGGCATTGGATTCGAAGTGCCCGGCTGTGAGTACGCCTGCATTGTTGATCAGCACATCCATGCGGCCATTAGTCGCTTCGGCAAAGTGCGCCACTGCTTTTTTCACCGAATCTCGGTCAGTGACATCACACGCGCCACCGCAAGACGCCGGAAACTCCTCGCCGGACAAATGACGGCCGACGGCCTCTGCGTCGATGTCGTACAAGCCGACGAACCATCCTTCGGAAGCGAAACGCCGGGCTGTCGCCAGCCCGATTCCCGAAGCCGCGCCTGTAATAAAAACAGCTTTCATTTTCCACCAACCTCAAGATTAGCTACCCAGTCTGCATTGTATGCCGTTTGAGACGGGAAAAAGGGCTCTGACCCCAATTTTGGATTCCGATCGTATAATGCCCCAATAATATGGACCAATCAGGAGAGCAATAAATGAATTTCAAAAAACTCATGATGACTGATGCCGGCTGGGGCATGTTCGTGTTGCGTGTTGTCACAGGCGTTATTTTCATCGGACACGGTGCGCCTAAATTTGGCTGGGGCGGTGATGGCTCACTGGCAGGATTGGCCGGTTGGTTGGGTAGTATAGGTATACCGGCACCCATGGTTGGCGCGTTTCTTGTCGCTTTTTTTGAGACCTTCGGCGGCGCCTTCCTCATCATCGGCCTGTTAACACGGTTTTGGAGCGCAGGTCTGGCTTTCGCGATGTTGATTGCCGTTACGCTCGTTCATCTGGATGACGGCATGTTCGGTGAGAATGGCTATCAGTGGGCCCTTTTGTTGATGGCCAGTTCGCTAGCCCTGATGATTGATGGGGCCGGGAAAGGGTCATTGGATAGAAAATTGGCCTATTGATTATCAGCGCCCTCTCAACGTCGCACTCAGGCAGAGGGTAAGTGGAATCGAAGCCGCCGAGAATATATTCAAGAGGCTGTCCGCAGGCATGTGATCAAGAGTCAACTGTACTGCAGTCCCGTCGACGTTCAAGATTGGGTTCTCGAGAATCGCCAGGCGTGCCTTGCTCAGAGTTGAGATGCCATCGAGTGTATGCGCGGGCCTGACAAGCACAAGAAAGTCCAGGATCGGGGCGGACACGCCTTGTGCCAAGTCGGTACCAGGGCCTATCGATTCTGGTGGAGGCCGGCGGCCTGGATCTTCCCGCAGCATCCAGGGCCACACATATATGCCAGCCACCGCATCGTCTGGGCGATTCAGAAACACCTCAACACCGGTTTCGGCGCGAAGCATTTTGCTGAGTGCCGCTAACACTGATTCGATATTCATCGTGTCGTGTGGCCTCGATACATTTGTCTCGATTGAATATAGATAATAGCCTGGTTGCTCATTTGTCAACTCAACGCGATCAGTCGGGGCAAGAGGAATCGGAGTGCTTCTCCTGCTTCTGTTCTGGATTGGGTCCAGACTGTGTGAAAACTCCCTTCCAGATATAATTTAGCTTTCTCGCTGAAGGACTGTTGGATGAGCGGCTTTATTAAGGGCGAAGATCGCTATCAAGCGACGTTGTTTCCGGAGCGCCTTGACGATTACATCGCTGAAGACAGCGCCGTTCGCGTCATCGATGTGTTCCTGGATGACCTGGATTGATCCGGGCTGGGCTTTAAAACCGAACCCAACGATACCGGCCGACCGGCCTACCATCCGTCGACGATGCTGAAGATCTATGTGTACGGTTATCTCAACCGGGTGCAGTCGAGCCGGCGTCTGGAACGCGAGGCCCAGCGTAATATTGAGCTGATGTGGTTAACCGAACGCCTGGCCCCGGACTTCAAGACCATCGCCGACTTTCGCAAGGACAATGGCGAAGCGATCCGCCTGGTGTGTCGCGAGTTCGTGATGTTATGCCGCAAGCTCGACCTGTTTGCCAACGCCTTCGTGGCCATCGACGGCAGTAAATTCAAGGCGGTCAACAATCGTGATCGCAACTTCACCAAGGCGAAGATGAAGCGCCGGCTGCAACAGATCGATGAGAGTATCGAACGCTATTTGGGTCAGCTAGCAAGTGCGGACCGACAGGAGTCGAGCGAAGACAAGAGCCAACGGCTGGAAGCCAAGATCGCAACGCTGAAGAAGGAGATGGCACGCCTAAAAAAGCTCGAAGTCCGGATGCATGAGGCACCGGACCAACAGATCTCGCTGACCGATCCTGAGGCCCGCTCGATGGCTACCAGCGGCAGGGGCACGGGGATGGTGGGCTACAACGTGCAAACCGCAGTGGATGCCAATCAACATCTTATCGTTGCCCACGAAGTCACCAACGTGGGCCATGATCGGACCCAACTGGCGAACATGGCGCAGCAGGCCAAAGCAGCCATGGCAACGGATGAACTGAGCGTGGTGGCCGACCGAGGTTACTTTAGCGGCGAGGAACTGCTGGCCTGTGATGGTGCTGGGATCACCACCTATCTGCCCAGGCCGCAGACTTCGGGCAACCTGGCCAAGGGACAGTACGGCAAGCGCGACTTCATTTATCGACCTGAAGAGGATGAATACGAGTGTCCTGCAGGAGAGCGGTTGATCCATCGCTTGAGCAGAATAGAGAAAGGCAAAACAATCCATCGGTACTGGAGTTCAGCGTGCGGTTGCTGTGCGATCAAATCCCAATGTACAACGGGCAAGCACCGGCGTGTTAGCCGCTGGGAACATGAGGCGGTGGTGGATGCAGTGCAGACCCGGCTGGATCGTGAGCCAGAGCGGATGCGTGCTCGACGCGAGACGGTCGAGCATCCCTTCGGCACGATCAAATCCTGGATGGGATCGACGCACTTCCTGACACGAGGGCTATCGTCGGTGAGTACCGAGATGAGCTTGCCTGTGTTGGCGTACAACATGAAGCGAATGATGAACATCATCGGCACCAAACCACTGATCGAGGCGATCAGGGCATAAAAGGCCCTTTTTTATCCAATAAAACCGGCAAAACAGGAACTTGGAGGCACTCTCAGTTCGTTCTTGGCTTAGAAATAATCCCCCGCTGAAGTAGTCCCAATCGAAACCAACTCGGATCAGACCTCAAGACGGGCCAACTGATGAGGTCCGGTGAAGTAACTGAAAATCAAAATCGCGTTATCACACAGTCTGGGTCGGAAGCAGCCATTGAGGGGTGTGGTTGGTTACGTTGGGGCGATGATTCGAGAGTACCCTCCTGTATACACATTACGGAAATACGGATTTATCGA
>CAMYKC010000085.1:0-10088 GCA_947258865.1 uncultured Lysobacterales bacterium | reverse complement strand
GGGTCGGAAGCAGCCATTGAGGGGTGTGGTTGGTTACGTTGGGGCGATGATTCGAGAGTACCCTCCTGTATACACATTACGGAAATACGGATTTATCGAGGAAATCGCGGTCACCAAGAAACCCGTCGGCAAGGAATCGCTGCGCAGCTTTGGTCTGCATCAGAAGAACGGTTACGGTCACAAGACGTTGAGAGGATCTAGGTGAATGTTGACGTGGCCAATCCGGAATCTCAAGGATTCTTCAGACGCCATGGCTTTCACGATAACACCGAAACGTTACTTAAGAAGTATTGATGGAAATTTCCGCTTCGAGTTGAGATGCTCTAATTGCCCTCAAATCCGTCAGCCTGGATCGTCTCTGGTGGTTCTCCCTGCGTGGTGAAGCTCCAGGTGCAGCCAGGGGTTGTGCCGTCGGCGTTGACTTCGTCAATCCGCCAGTAATACGTCGTATCGGTGGCCAGCGGGCCGGGATCAAAAGTTGTCCCTGCATGATTGCCCTGGAATTCGCCAGCACCGAGTGAGCTGGCCGTGCCGAAGTAAACATCGTGCGATGTCGCGAGCAAGCCGGCGGTCCAGGCGATATGGGTATCGATTCCAGAGTCAGCCGCGCCGTCGACAGGGCTCGGACTGGATGGCGGGCCAGGTGGATCACCCGTCGATGCCTGGCCGGTGAAGACTTCCAACTCAACATCATCCACTTGCCAGTAATCGCCTGAGGACTCGGCCTCGCTGTCAAAGCGGAAGCGCAGCTTTACGTTGGATTCGCCCGCGATCGCGGCCGAAAGGTCAAGCACATAACGGGTGGGAAAGGGATTGAACCCCTGGAAAGTCCAGACATTGAACCAGCCAACACCACCATCGGTGCTGGCGTCCACGTTCAGAGACTCGAAGGTGTCGAAAACATAACCGCTGCTAAAACGCAGCACGGTGTCATTAAAGGTACTGAGATCGAGCGTGGGCGAAATCAGGGAAGTGACGGTCTGGTTCGTATAATTATTGTCAACCATGGCGAAATTGCCACTGCCGCCGGTGTTGTTATCCAGGCGCGGATCACCCGGAACTGGCGTGTTGATAGTCCAGGGGATACCCATCGAGGTGTCCACCGACCAGCCAGGCGGCAGGCCACCGGAAAAATCCTCATCGATTTCGAATCCGGCGCTGACCGGGGGCGGTGGTTCTACACTGACGATCAGCGCATAGTCCTGGGCGGCGTTGTCGAGCAGGTTACCCTTATGACGCACCTCGACCCTGAAGTCGCAACTGCCGGCGTCAGAGACCCGGACCTGTTCCACGTTATCGCGGAAATTGTCGCCAGTGGTTGCCGCCGCGGCAGGAATTGCCGGGTTCAGCACCCAGGGCTGCCAGGTGTTGGCGCCACGTATGACTCTCAGATCAAGGTCGTTGACCAGCATCAGATCCGTCGGATCGAGCGCGGGCGCCGGTGGCGTTCCGGGCGGGTCGGCCCAGACCAGGGTGGCCCTTAATACAGCATCTGGCTGCGAGACGCTGACATCGACCATGTCAACGCCACCATTGGGCAGACTACGCTCGTGGATCTGGTGCTCACCGCCATTTCCGCTGATCACCTCGGCGGCAGAACGGGTGTTCAGCAGGCCCCAACCGAATGCGTAGTCCGGACCCGGGTCAGCGCCCGCTTCGTCCGCCGTATGGATGGCCAGCGCTTTAAGGGTGGCTGCTCGCATGTAGTTATCGGGGCCATTGAGATTTTCGTAGTGCTGCTGCAACAGGATCAGCGAGCCGGCGACATTCGGCGTCGACATCGAAGTACCCGCAGCCAGCGCATAGTACGGTAGATCAGGCCAGGCCGAGAACAAAAGGACGCCATTGCCGACGAGATCCGGTTTTATGCGGCCATCGTCCGTCGGGCCCCAACTCGAAAAATCAGCCATCGCCACCGCGGAAGGGCCTGCGATGGGTGAATACCCGCCCGGTAAGTCGTCCACTGCTCCGACGGTCAGTATGTTTTTCGCCACGCTGTGGGTCGGCAGACAATCATAGCCGGCCGGTGCGCAATCCGGCTGCCGCGGCAAGGTCGAAGTGAATAGGAAATTACCGTCCTGATCGACAACGGTGTATTCCTCGCCAGGCGCAGGGCCGATGTCCGAGCGGTCGTTGCTCGCCGACTTGACGATCAGGTAGTAGGGTGCGTCGACAGCGATCTGGTCCCACAAAGCGGACTCGGTGTCGTAGTAACCGAAATTCGGGTCCTCGACGTCCGCAGGATCAGCGCCGCCAATCCACCACCAATTTTCAGGAGGCAGGTCGCCGATAAAAACCCAGCCGGCGGCGATGCCGTAGGAATGGTTGGAAACCAGTTGCCCTGCGGCAGCGGCGGCGGCCATCTCGGCCGTATCAGAATTCCAATCGTACGCATCGAGTTGCGCCGCATAAGCCATGCCGCGGGATTCGGGAAACAGCCAGGCGCCACTGCCGATCAGCGTGCCCGCCACGTGGGTGGAGTGACTGCTGACCTCGGTAGCCCCATCCACCTGGTTCAGGCGGCCGGTGAAATCCGCGTGATCGGGGAATACCGCGCCACCGTCCCATTCGGCGACTGTCATACCGCTGCCGTCGAGGTTCAGTCCAGCGGCACCGCCGGGCCACACTTGGTCGGTCGACACGGTATTCGCCGCATCAACATTGTTCGTGATGTAAAACACCGGCCCGATACCCGGCACGATACGCTGCAGTTCCAGCACCCCGCCGTTGGGTAACTCACGGCGCAGGGCGATCCCCCGCCCTTGGGCAAAAACTTGCGCCTGCTGGCGGTCTCGGGCATCGCGCTGGTGCAGCTGGGCGGAAAGTGCCTTCAGCTTTGCGGCTCGGGTTTTGAGCAAAACGGGACTTTGCGCGGTGGCCGCACTGGCGAAAAACAGCGCGGTCAGAGCGACCCCCATGGTCCGCAGTGACGTCGACATCATCGAACCGAATCCTTTTGTTCCCCAGTTTCTAAAACAGCCGTTCATATCCATTGACCGGTGTGATTGCGGTTTTATTATAGAGCTTGTGGGAAAAATGAGCAGGCTAATCAGGAAAACATCGCACTATGGCTTCAACTGCAGCTCTCTACAGCTCCCTGGTGAGCTTGTCCCGGAGCTGGGCGCGCCGGAGTACATGGGCCTGCAGAGTCTTCGCTTCGTAACGGTAACCGTGAAAGCCTAAAACAGTGCCTGCTTCGAAGTCCGCTGACACCTGGGTGGGCACCTGCAGGCCAAACCGCGCGTAGTGCGCTCGCAGGCGTTTGCGGACAAGACGTTTTCCCCAAACCTCGAGGCGCCGGCCAACAGCTCCGAGCAGGACCGCTTCAAGAAACCGCTGTATGCTGCTGCGGCGTTTCAGGTGTGCCTCGACCGGGGGCGACATGGCGGCATTCGGGAACACCTCCGAAATCCAGGGATTGGACTTGTGCAAGGCTTCGGCATCGCCGCACAGATTGAGGGCCTGGGCAAACTCCCGGGCAATGTAAAGGTTTTTCGATACGACGCTGAGATGGTCTTCGCTCATGTACCAGTTAGGACAGAAAAGCCGTCCGCCCAGCAGGCTTGCTACGGGTGCGAGTTGCAGAAACGCCGTTCCGATCCGCCCGCCGGCCACGATCACCAGCAGATCGGCATCCGCCCCCGTGGTCGCATCGTCCGCAGAAGCCGAACCCGTGAGCAGCAAGCCACGCACAAATGGCAGATGGCGCAGGATACGGGCGATAAAACGGGCTCGCTTCTGCAAGCCGCGAGCACGTAAAATCCGCTGCGGCCGCTCACCAAGCAGCGAAGTTCTGTCCGCCAGGCAATAAAACCCGTCCCGCTCAACGACGAGTCGGCGAAGAACTGGATCGTCACGGATCAAATGCCGTAGTTTCTCTCGATCAATAGCAACACGAGCGTACCGCCACAACTCGTCGAGAGTCACTGCGCAGTCGAATACATCACCGTAGATCAATGCATCCAGCAGGTCCAGGCGCTCACTTTGTGAAACCTGTTTCATCAAACCACCATTACTGATTCGCGTACGCTGTCACAAGCCTCTTGATGGAGATTCATGCGAAAGACTCTGCAACTACCCGGAAACGACAGTGTCCTCATCCGCTGCCGTCTCAGCGGCTGAAGAGCGGGCACCAGCGACGGGCCAAGGCAGCGGACGGTCCAGCAATGCATTCAACCTGGCCACGTCATCCCTGTAGATCTTTGTCAACAGGTCGAGCTCATAGTTGCCCATCAATGGCCTGGATGCTTTTTTCCCGAGAAACGTTCTCACAATCCACCAGCCGGTAGATTGTGAGATTGTCTTTTTTGCCAGTTTTCTGAGCAGCTTGTTTTGCACGATTGTCAGAGCCAATTTGTTCCGCGGTTCGTAGTAGGCATTTCGGGCTTCTGTTGAAATGTGCTCTGTCGAGGCGTTCACCCCCAGGAAACGGCATACCTCCGCGAGGGCCTGGTGTGGCATGCGCTCAAATTCCTCAAACATAATAAACAGTACATTGTCTCTTCCAAAAACATCGAGATAGCGTTTGACTTGCTCGAAATAGAACCCGGATTCCATAACGGCATAAGAAAAAGGCATATCTTTATTGTTGGCGTAACAATAGCAATCAAGTGCTTCGCGAAAGGACCGCACCTCAATGCCAAGGCGCCAATGCATCCAGTAGTGGGAGATAGCTCGAGTGACGGGATCGCGGAGACAAATGATGATTTTCGCGTCGGGGACTGCTTGGGCAATCAATCCCGGGCTTTCCGGAGCCCGCAAGTAGACAGGGCTCACTTCTCCAATCGCGGTTTCGTCACCCACTCCGTCAAACAAAACCAGATAGTCGGCTTGCCTGCTGACGCGTTGAATATGAGCTTTTTCGGCTGTTTCCGTACAAAAATAGTGGGGTTCCTTGACCGGTGATACATAGATTCCCGGAATCTGCTGAAGATAGTGATGAAGAGACGTGGTGCCGGCCTTTGGAGCGCCGACCACAAAAAAATTTGGCCACATTTCCATTCGTCGAGTCTAACCCGGTTTCGCAAAAGAATTAATGTGTTGAGTGATGGCTCGCAAATCGCCGATACACTACACAGATGAATTGAAGTCTGATCAGCCACTATCATTTACTATTTAGTCTGGCCAGTCTTCAGCACAATTATCGAGAAGCCAATGCTATGTAAACCCACAACCCTCGTATGCTTTCTGTTGCTTGCTTTTGGACTGGCTGGTTGCTTTGACTCGAGAAGAGACCCTTGTCGGTTGTTAACTGTTCAGGACATGAAATCCATCGATAACACTGTGACTGTCTCATTATGGGCGGGTCGCGACGGAGAAAAAAAAGACGATGAGGTTTGCGCCTTCTACGCAGCGGATGGCGATCCGCGCGCAATGTTATTTGTTTGGTATGACAAAGAGAAAGATCCAGAGGAGCTGGCAAAAATGGCTGCCGCAGAAACGAATGGCCTGGTCGTTGAACTACCCAGAGTCGGATCGAAAGCAGTCGCTTATTTTCAAGGGGAAGAGCTAAAGTTTCTGGCAGCTAAAACCTCCCAGGGAGTGATCGGGCTCAGGGCGAAACAATCTGTTAAAAGAGGTAGCGCGGAGCTTGATCAATTTGTTCTGTTGACAGAAAGAGCGTTATCGAGAAACCGATAAAAGCAGAATTTACTCGGAAGCCAGATTCACCCTCAGCTAAGCTCTGAAATCGGCCAGGAGAGGCGATGGCCAGACCAGATGGCTAAACAGTACTGGCATTGGAGCCGAAGGCGGCAGCGGTGGCCCGCTGCGGAATATGGCGATGGTGCCGTGAGAACCGGGCGGCCGGGATTTTTGCTCCGGCCCCAATTAGGTGATTGGCTATAATCTGAACAACCACACGAAAACCTTGAGGTGACTTATGCGCGTTAATCACTGGGGTAGCTGCATTTCCGGTTTACTTCTTTTCATCAGTCTCGGCACAGCGGCGCAAGACACCATGACGGACCTGGAGAAGCAGGTAGCGGATCATGAACGGGCTTTCGCCCAAACCATGGCGGATCGGGATGCTGCAGCATTTGCCGAATTTGTCTCCGCCGAAGGGGTCTTCCTGAGCGGGCCGAATATGCTGCGGGGCCGCGAAGCGGTCGCGGCAGGCTGGGCGGCTTACTTTGAAGGCGAAGCCGCGCCCTTCTCCTGGGAACCCGAAACCACGGTGGTGCTGGATTCAGGATCCCTGGCCCTGAGCACCGGGCCGGTGTACAACAGCGAAGGCGACAAGGTGGCCATCTTCACCACTACCTGGCGGCAGGAAGAGCCGGGGGTCTGGCGCGTGGTCTTCGATCGTGGCAACAGGTTCTGTGGCGAGTAATCCGCGAATCGTCTGCTGTACTTCTCACTAACTGCCCAATAGAGCAAAACAACCAAAGCATTGTTCAGTTGTATTTTTTAAAAGTAAGGGCTTGCTGACATGCCAGAATCCTGGTTGGGAGCGTAACAAATGCTGAGGCGAATGCCGACTGAGTGGATCTTCACGATTATCCTTGGGTCAGTCCTGTTATCAATTACAACGCCAGTATGGAGCAACCATCCTGGGTTCGCGCCATGTCTGGCAGAAAGCCCGCCAACCAACGACCCGCCCTCGGGGGTTGTGGTTGTGCGAGTGATCTCTGTGGATCCAAATACCGACATGGAGGGCGATGATGACAACATTCCTTTCTATAACAATAGGGCTGACATTTACGGTGAGGTGATCATTAACGGCGTAAGCCATGAACTGCCAAAAATTGATGAGACCGATAATCCACACTGGGATAACCACCCGCCCGATGATCAGCATCCCCGGGGCGGTGTATTCGAGGTGGAAGTGCCGGCCGTCGCGGATGTGAATGGTATGACTCCACTCCCTGTCCCTATTTCCATCCGAATTGCGGAATCCGATGGCGGCCTGACCGGAGACGACGACTCGGTTGACATCAGTCCTGCGGACGACAAGCACACCCTGGACATCGAATTTGATATGTGTTCGTTGCGTGTTTCCGGCGATTTCGATGTGAACGGCAGTCAGGGCGTGCTGGAGGCTTCCGGTGGCGATGGTAATAGCGCGGCAGTGATTCGGTTTACCGTCGGCCTGAAAGATGGCCGACCCGTGTCGGTTGACGATGCGGCCCTTGCGGACCTGGACTTCGTACAAGTCGTTCCAAGGGTTGGCCGGCTGGTGGCGGAAAAGCCTACGGTGTTGATGGCTCGTGTCGTTAACAATTATCAGGTTGAGATATCACCCAAGTTACAAATTCACATCACGGAAATACAGTCACCGGCATCGATAGATGTGTTTGAATTGGGGCCAATTAGGGCTGGAGAGGTTAAGAAATTTTATCTTTACGCCGATGATCCACTCCTGTTTCCCAAAAAAGATTCACCTTATACCGTGCGGGTAACGGGCACGCTCGACCCGGATGGAGAACTTCCTGATATGGGTCACTCAAGACCCGAAGACTGCAGGGCGCAGAATAATGGCGGAAATAATCGCATTGCATGGAGTGTGGTAGGCACCAGGGAACCCCGTTTGTTATGGGCGAAAGTTGGCATGGATCTGGACATTGGCAACTTTGCCTCTGACTCTAAGTTCGAGGAAATCAGGGAATTGGGCGAAGCATATATTCGTGGCGTATTCCCATTGGCGAGCGTTGATCAATCAAGCAGCCCGGTGGATATTCCGGTCTTGATTACCCCCGGATTCGACTGGCTGCGCGCCATCATTCCGGGAAACGATTCGGCGGATCCATTTTTGATGGTTGCAGAGCTTGGTGGCATCGCAGCCCTGTTGGGTTATGACCGCATCATGGGGGTGCTTCCCAATAAGGACTGGTTTGAGCGGTTTGAATTTTGGGGATCGGTTACAGGCCTCTCTTTGGGCGACGCCTTGCCAGGTGGTGTGATCTTCTTGCCGCGTAAAGAAAGCGACAGTGCGGTCGGCCCAGCCATGGTGCTGCCCGCACATGAGCTGGGACACACCTATGGCTTGAGCGTGGATTCCTCAATAAAGCCAAAGTGGGCCTGCGCGCTCGATTTGGGCGCCATCGGAACGTTAATTTGCGGTATGAACAAAGGCTATGACGAATACCAAAACGAAGTGGAGCCTTATGACCAGGGTAATCCGGCGCGGGGTTACTGGATTACACAGGGTGCAGAAACCGCCGCGGTAGCTTCCCTGCTCGATTCAGAGCAATGCAATTCCCATTGTTTTATGGGTTCCACCAAAATTAATTCACATTTGAACTGGTCGAGCCAAAAAAGTTGGATTGATGCCGCAGATTTCGACAAGCTCCTGGACAAACTTCGAACGCCGGCCAATGAATCATTGGAGACTGGGACCTCAGAGATTTATATTTCTGGCATGCTGGCTTTGAAAGGCACATACGAGCTATCTGGACGTGAATACACATTGTCTCAAGACCAATTCAAAGTGTTGGACACGATCCGAACGCCTGTTCGGGGGCGCCCCTCGGTCGAAATTTACGACAGTGAGCAAGCAACGATCGGCAGAATTCAATTTCAGGATGAGCGGCAGCGCGTCCTGGCTACCGAGAAGATTCCTCTGCGCTTTTTGACGGCGGCTAATCCGTCAACCAAAAGCCTCGTGGCTCTTCCGGTATCAGGTTTTGGCGCGACCTACCCCATGCCTGCCGAGACGCGGAGGATAGCGTTTTTCGTTCATGCCGAAGACAAGGGATTACGAGAGTTGAGCTCACTAGAGGTTAGCCCTTCTCCACCTCGGGTGACTTTACGTGACCCACCGGCAGACAAATTCAAGCAAGACGAAAAGTTTTCACTTGCCTGGGAAGGGTACGACGCGGATGGGGATGGGCTGACCTATTCAATAGCCATCAGTCCCGACCGTGGCGTGCATTGGTGGCCCATCGCCCTGGATATCGCATCATCGAAATACGAAGTGGACACGGCTGCCCTGCCGCGCGGGAATTACTCGGTCAAAGTGATCGCCCACGACGGTGTGAACACCGGGGAAAGCGATGTTGGATTCTTTTCCATTTACCCGTAGCTGGTCGGATAAGAAAAAGTATTACCGCATCAATTCCGGTTGTTAGCACATCAACCTTTATAAGAGGCGAGTGGGCACAACCCGCACCCACAATGTATGATTTCCTGCACCATCGCGGGCATGGCCCGCTCACACAGAAAAAGAGATAAAGGCGGAAATATGAAACGAACCCTGGTGACGCTAAGCGCAGCACTGCTCTCTCTCTTCCTCTACGCCTGCGATTCCGCGGACGATCTCTTCGCTCCCGATCACCTGATCCAGGTCGAGGTGACGATGGCGCCGGAGGACTGGCAGGCCCTGCGCATCAGCCACCGGATCACCGGGGAGAATTTCTCGCAAATCGTCGAGAAGCCCTACGAGTATTACCCCGCGGACGTGGTCATTAACGGCCGCGAACTCAATTCAGTCGGTATTCGCAAGAAGGGGTTTTTTGGTTCCGCCATCTCCACCCGGCCGTCGCTGAAACTCAAGCTGGACAAGTATGTAAAAAACCAGGAGTTCGCCGGCCAGGAGATGCTGACCTTCAATAACAACAACCAGGACCCCACCCAGGCGCAGTCGTTCCTGGTCTACCAATTCATGAACCAGGCGGGCGCCAAGTCGCCGCGCAGCAACTTCGCCCGCATCATCGTCAATGGCGAGGATCTGGGCATCTACACCCACGTTGAGTCGGTCCGTAAACCATTTATCAAGCGGCTGTTCAAGAAATCCAAGGGCGACCTGTGGGAAGGCTATGCCGGGGACTTCACCGCCAAGGAATACAACCGCATCGTGCACAAGTGGGGCAAGCACGATGGGGACGAGAAACTGCAGGAGTTATATGACCTGCTGCAGAGCCCGGAGCCCATTCCGCTGGCTTCGTTCGAGAAACTGCTCGACCTCGACGCCTTCATCACTTTGTGGGCCAGCGAGGTCCTGATTGGCCACTGGGATGGCTACGCCAGCAACCGGAATAATTTTTACATCTATCGCGAACCCAAGTCGGATTGGTTCTATTTCCTTCCCTGGGGCCCCGATTCCGCTTTCTGGGATCCGGGTCCGTTCCTGCCCGAGGATCTGCCCAAGT
>CAMYKC010000084.1:10200-19244 GCA_947258865.1 uncultured Lysobacterales bacterium | reverse complement strand
GGTGATCAGCTTGCCGTCCACAGGTCCTGCTTCGAACAGTTCCATCTCGCTTGCCTCGGACAGATGCAACA
Organism: uncultured Lysobacterales bacterium; assembly: GCA_947258865.1. Classification (GTDB taxonomy): domain Bacteria; phylum Pseudomonadota; class Gammaproteobacteria; order Xanthomonadales; family SZUA-36; genus CAMYKC01. The sequence continues at coordinate 19,173 of CAMYKC010000084.1, read as the reverse complement.
CATGCAGAGGCGCCTGGTATTGCCTGGAAAGCGCCATGGCGGTCTGCGTCGACTGGTAACAGGCTTCTGCGCTGCGGATATTGGGGTGCTCGGTAACCGGTATTTCGCGTCCGTACCGCTGCATGGCGGCCTCCAGATTCTGCTTGATCAACGGCGTCGATTCGCAGTGGGTGACGATGAGTACCGTCGCATCTCTGAATATGCCGGCAAGGGTGGTCTCGTTATCCACCAGCATGTTACCGGTGGAAGCCCCCATAAAGATCTTTATACCGCAGGCCGCGCCGGGTGGCAGCGCCTGGATGACATCCAGGTTGTCGTTGGTGGCGCCCAGGTAGAACGCGTAGTTGGCAAGAGACTTTTCAGCAGCGACCGCATACTTGTCTTCCAGCGCCTGCAGCGTCACGGTCGGCGGCTGGGTATTGGGCATTTCCATGTAGCTGGTGATACCACCGGCCACGGCGGCCCGGGATTCCGAACGGATTCCGCCTTTGTGGGTCAGGCCGGGTTCCCTGAAGTGCACCTGGTCATCGATCATGCCGGGCAGCAGCCAGGCCCCGTTCGCGTCGATGACATGCATTGCCTCGTCAGCGGTGATGGATGAGTCGATGCGATCGATGCGTCCGCCGCGGATCAGCAAGTCACCTTCGCTTATCTGCTCTTCGTTGACCAGTCGCGCATTTTTAATCAAAGTGGAGTCTGTCATTGAGTTCCTCACGGTACCGGATCGAAGCCCCCGTCGCACAAGGGGTGACAGCGTCCGATTCTTTTCAAAGCCATCCAACTGCCCCGCAAAGCCCCGTGCTTTGCAATCGCTTCGGCGGCATACTGGGAGCAGGTAGGCGTGAAGCGGCAGTGGCTGCCAAGAAATGGGCTGAGCAGCAGTTGGTAGGTCCTGATCAGTAATTGTAAAAGCTTCGCCATTCGATCTTTTTGGCCCGAAAACTTGCCGTCAGCCTCAACATGGGCTATAACACTGCAATTTCGTTTTCGGACGATTTGTTTATTTTCAAGAAATATAATAAAAAACAGGCACTTGGATAATCGCCTGAAATCAGCACCTGCAAGGAGTAGCTTAGCACGATGACATCTGATCGCGTTGAATTGAAACCAGGTTACAAGCCCAAAAAGAGCGAGAAATACATGGGCCCGTCGCAACTCGAGTATTTTCGCCAGAAACTGCTTACGTGGCGGGAAGAACTCATTGAGGAATCCCGTGAAACCATCAGTCACCTGCAGCAAGAAGTAAGAGACGTTGGCGATGAGGCGGAGCGCGCAACGCGCGAAACGGAAAATAGCCTCGAATTGAGGACAAGGGATCGCTACCGCAAGCTGATCCGTAAAATTGACAAGGCATTGAACCGCATCGATGAAGGTGAATACGGTTACTGCGAAGAAACCGGCGAAGAAATCGGCCTCGACCGGCTCGAAGCGCGGCCCATCGCCACGCTGTGTCTTGACGCCCAGGAGCGCTGGGAACTAAGACAGCGCCAGTTGGGAGAAGCCCGCTAAATACTGTGCCCCCGGGGCGACTCTGATCCCCATGACTGCATGAACGAACCTGACCTCCGCACAAACGCCTCGCCGGCTGATCTGGATGCCGAGTGAGGCGTTTTTTTTCGATATTTTCTTAATACTTTCTTAACAAAACAGAGCTAATCTCGTATCATAGCGGATGACATCTCGGCTCTGCCTGTTCTTCGGCAGCATCTCAGTCTGTGATGCTTTGTAGGAGGAGCGTTACGTGAAAACAAGAAAACTCGCTATTGCCCTTGCCGCAGCCGGCTTGGTGTTCGGCACCACAAGCGTATCGGCTGATGCAGATCAACCCTGGCACCTGACCGGCCAGATTGGCGGTATGAAACTCGATTCGTCTCGCGACACCCGCGATGATGATGTCTGGTTGTCCGTCGGTTTCGGCCGATTTTTTAACAACAATTTCAGTTTGGATCTCGAATACGATCAGTTCGAGGGTACATACAAGAACTACAACACCATCGCTCCGGGTGCGACCTTCGATCAGTGGAAGCTCAGCAACTGGGGATTGATGGGCCGTTATCATATCGGCGAAAGAAAAGTCAGGCCGTACCTGGCTTTCGGCGTGGGGCTCCAGAAGCACCGCAACGTGGGCCATGAAGGCGATGCCCTGACCACGTCATTCGGTATTGGCGTGCAGGGCAGCTTCCACAAGCACTGGAGCGCCCGTGCACAGCTGCTGTACCGGACCGATAACGATGGCAGGAGTACGGTGTCGAGCAAATACGGTGACTGGATTTACAGCATCGGTTTGAACTTTGACTTCGGCGGCAAACCGCCACCGCCACCACCGCCGCCGCCGCCACCGCCACCGCCGCCGCCACCACCGCCAAATCCTGATCTGGATGGCGATGGCGTATTGAACGAGAGAGACAAATGTCCGAACACGCGGCCCGGCGCCGTGGTCGATCTGGACGGTTGTGAAGTCGAAGCCGTTATTGAACTCGAAGGTGTCAATTTTGACTTCGACAAGGCAACCCTGAGACCGGAAACCAAGGTCATTCTGAACGAAGCCGCCGCCCTGCTGAGCAAGCATGAGCGCGTGGTTGTCGAAGTCGCCGGCCACACCGACAGCAGGGGCTCGGAGAAATACAATCAGGGCCTGTCGGAGCGCCGCGCCAATGCAGTCAAGGACTACCTGACCGGCAAAGGCGTAAAGGCAAGCCGCCTGACGGCGCGCGGTTACGGCGAATCTCGTCCGGTGGCCAGTAACGACACCGACGAAGGACGTGCAGAAAATCGCCGCGTCGAGCTCATCGTGCTCGATAGATAAGGCGATATCCCTCCTGGGAAGAAAAGCCCCGCTTCGGCGGGGCTTTTTTTTAGAGCAGGCTTCGTGCGTGGTTTTTGATGGCGTTCAGCATGGCGTGAAGACCATTGGCGCGCGTCGGGGAGAGGTGATCGCTCAGGCCGATCTCGCGGATGAAATAGGGCTCTGTGTCGACGATCTGGCGTGCCGAGCAGCCGGAGTAAACCTGCGTCAACAGGGCAATTAGTCCGGAAACGATCGCGGCGTCGCTATTGGCGCGAATCACCACCCGGTCCGCATCGCCTTCGAGGTACAGCCAGACGCGCGACTGGCATCCGGCCAGCAGTTTGTCGTCGGTCTTTTCTTCACCGTCCAACGGTGTCAGTTTCTTTCCCAGGTCGATCAGGTACTGGTAACGGTCCAGCCACTCCGGAAACAGACCGAAAGAATCGATGATTTCGTCCTGCACGGCCGCGGGGTCGTGAATGGTCGAAGCGTTCATGCCCTTTCAGCCATCTGTGCGCCGCCAGCGTGTCTTGCCGTCGGCGTCTTCGAGCACGATGCCCATGGATGTGAGCTGTTCGCGGATCGCGTCGGCCGTTGCGAAGTCACGGTCGGCCCGGGCCTGGTTGCGCTGCTCAATCAGGGTTTCGATCGCCTCGCTTTCGGGGTCCGCAGAATCCGCCCCGAACCAGCTGTCCGGCGTGGACTGAAGCAGCCCGATCAATGTCGCGTCGGCCAGCAATTCGCCAGCAGCTTTGACGGCAGCATCGCGGGAATCCGCGTTGGCCAGTTCCCGGGCAACGCGGTTGAACTCGGCCAGGGCCACCGGCGTATTGAGGTCATCCCGCAACGCTTCGAGAAAAGCTTCTCCGGGTCGTTCATCGGCTTCGAATGGGCCATATTCATCGCTCGCGGTACGCAGCACGCCATAAAGCCGGTCGAGCGTCCTGCGTGAGCGCTCCAGTTCCTTGTCGGACCAGTCGAGCGGCTGGCGATAGTGTGCGCTGAGCAGGAGATAGCGCAATACTTCCCCCGCATGATCCTTCAGTAGCTCGTGCACCACCAGTGTGTTGCCAAGTGACTTGGACATTTTCCGTTTTTCCACGGTGACGAAGCCGTTGTGCATCCAGAACCGGGCGAATGGTTTGCCGCCATGCGAGCAGATGCTTTGGGCGATCTCGTTCTCATGGTGTGGAAAAACCAGGTCCTGGCCGCCGCCGTGTATATCGATGGTTTCGCCCAGGTGCGTTTCGGCCATGACCGAGCATTCGAGATGCCATCCGGGGCGGCCCCAACCCCAGGGGCTGTCCCAGCCGGGTTGAGGCTCCTGTGACGGCTTCCAGAGGACAAAGTCGCCCGGGTTTTTCTTGAACGGCGCGACCTCGATTCGCGAGCCGGCCACCATTTCGCGCGGATCGCGGCGCGATAATGACCCGTACCGATCAAATGATTCTATATCGAACATCACGTGACCTTCGGCCTCGTAAGCGTTGCCCGTATCGATCAGCCGCTGGATCATTTCGATCATCGGTTCGATGTGTTCGGTGGCCCGCGGTTCGATGCTCGGCAACTGAACGCCGATAGCGGCCATATCGGCATGAGAGGCATCGGTATAGTGCGATGATATTTCCGTGATCGGGACACCCCTGGCCGCGGCCGCTTCGTTAATCTTGTCATCGACGTCGGTAATGTTTCGGGCGTATACCACCTGGTCATAATGCAACTGCAGCAACCGGTGCAGCAGGTCGAAAACGACGGCCGGGCGGGCATTGCCTATGTGGGCATAGTTGTACACCGTCGGCCCGCAAACGTACATGGTGACGCGTGCGGGGTTCAGCGGTTCGAATATCTGCTTTTCACGGGCCAGCGTGTTGTAAAGAAGGATGGTCAATTTGCCTTACTCGTTGCGAAATGGTCAATATGTGGTCTAATTGCGCCAAAGCTGATTATTTTAACAATTTTGCGGCCATGGGCAGCATTTAATTCGCGGGTTGAAGCCGGTCGGGAAGGCGAACAATGGAACAGGATTACAGATCGTATTACGCATCACATGTCGGTGAGGTTCAAAAGCGTTGGGAAAGGGCGCTCGAAGCCGAAGATTTTATGGCCGTGCTGGTGCATTCGGGCACTCCGATGTACAGTTTTCTGGACGACTATCAATACGCATTTCGTCCCAATCCCCATTTCCTTTCCTGGTTGCCACTGACCCATCACGCCGACAGTGCGCTGCTGATCGTGCCGGGTGAGCGGCCCACCCTTTTTTATTACCAGCCCGATGATTACTGGTATCTGCCGCCATCGGACCCCGAACCCTGGTGGGCGGATCATTTCAACATCGAAGTCGTACGGGACGCCGCGGATTGGCGTCCGGGCCTCGACCGCCACCTGCCCGATGCTTCACTTCGCATGGGCGACATCGCAGCCATCGGAGATTCGCCATCGCTGGCCGGAGAGTTTGCGGCCGACTGGATCAATCCCGAGCGGCTGATTGACCGTTTTCATATTGCTCGCAGCCGCAAAACGCCCTACGAAATCGCCTGCATTGCGGAAGCGGCCCGACGGGCAGCCCGGGCCCATGTCGAGGCCGAGAACGCATTCCGCGAAGGGGAGTCGGAATTTGGCATTCACATGCGCTACCTTGCAGCTTGCGAGCATACGGACGCGCAATTGCCCTACGGCAACATCGTGGCGTTGAACACCCACGGGGCTGTGCTGCATTACCAGGAGCGCGAACGCTCGGTACCTTCCGAGGTACGCTCCTTTCTGATTGACGGTGGCTGCACGGTAAACGCCTATGCGTCAGATATCACACGCACCTATGCAAGGCAGAACGGCGAGTTTGCCGACCTGATTTCCGCCATGGATTCGCTGGAACTCGACCTGGTCGGCAGGGTCCATGCCGGCGTGGATTACAAGGAACTGTTCCTGCAGTCGCATCTTGAAATCTCACGCATCCTGGTATCATTCGGCATCATCAACGCATCGGCGGAAGATGCGGTGGAATCCGGCCTGAGCAGCGTCTTCTATCCCCACGGTCTCGGCCACTTCCTGGGGCTGCAGACCCACGATGTGGCAGGTTTCATCGACAATGACGGCCGAGAAATTCCAAGGCCGGAAGGACACCCGGCGTTGCGTCTTACCCGGGTGCTCGAGGTCGATAATGTGCTCACCATCGAGCCCGGCCTGTATTTCATCGAGACCCTGCTCAATCAGTGGCGCAATCAGAACGACGCATCGATGATCAATTGGGACAGGGTGGAGGCATTGGCGCCTTACGGTGGTGTGCGGATCGAAGATAATGTCGTGGTCACGGAAACCGGCTGCGACAATCTGACACGAAAAGCCTTCGCCGGGGTGCAGTAGCAGCCCTGCCGGCTTCTAAATATCTTTGAGGAGTCCGAGTTTTTCGAGTTCGCCAATGTCAAGCTGACCCGCCGGGCCGTGATTCCAGATGGTGCTGTTGGCTTCGAAATCCAGCCGCTTTTCCGGGTTGGCCAATGACTTGACCGCCTCGATCAGCCCGGCGTCCGTCATCGTCCTGATGACGATCCGGTCAAGTTCAGAAGAGTAGGGTTCTCCAATGATTTTCCGCATGGCCTTGTTGGCCTCGGTCAGGTCATCGGGGAACAGGTGCTTGCCGGTTTGCAGGCGATAGTGATCGGACACGGCTTGCAGAGAAGTCAGCGAGCAGTAGGCGTCGTCCAGGAGCCCGATCGTACCGAGCTCGTCGGGGATGACATCATCGCCCTCGATCCAGTAGGAATTCACCGACTGGAGAATGCGATTCATTTCTTTTTCGAGCCCGACGTTCGAAGCGGCTGTCCAGGCGACTTTCATCATGTAGGGAACCTGCTCGATGTAGCCGATGACGAAGCGGGAACCCTGTTCCAGGTCTTGCGGCCGGGCCTCGACGCCCTGGCGTTCGGCGACTACCGCCAGCAGGTCGTGCAGTTCCGCGCTGCTGGCGCTTTCGGCACACGACTCCCTGATCATGGTTTCTATTACGCTTGTATCCACCGGCTTCCGGGACGGTACAAAGAAACGTTATTCTAGCAATCCTTGTGCTAGTATGCGCGGCTCGCATCTGGTACCGCGGGGAGATTCCGTTTGCTCTTGCTCTCGCTGATCACGCTGTTCGCCGGTCCCCTGTTATTCCAGTGGCTGAGCGCTTCCCATCCGATCGCCCAGACACTCGAGCGGGTCATCGTGGCGGTTTTGATCGCGCTTGTCGTCCTGTTATTGATCCCGGACATCATAGAACCGCTGGGACTGGCCGCTCCCGGATTGATTCTGGTTGGTTACCTTTTGCCGGGGATGCTCGAAAAGCTGATCAAGCGGGCAGCGGAGACGCTTCACTTGCTGAGCCTGTACCTGGCGCTGGCCGGGTTGCTGTTGCACGCGGTCCTGGATGGTGCGGGCCTGGCCGGCAGCGAACTTCGGGCCAGCTCCGGGCTCGCTACCGCCATCATTCTGCACCGCTTCGGCATGGGTCTCATGTTGTGGCTGATCATGCAGCCGGTTTTCGGCACACGTGCCGCCTGGCTGACGCTGTTCGCCATGGCGGCGGCAACGATTGTCGGATTTGAATTTTCCGAGCGCCTGTTACCGCTGGCGAGCGAAACGTTCATCGTTGCGGTGCAGGCCGTCATTATCGGCACCATCATTCACAGCCTGGTGTATCGCGGTCACGTTCACCGCCATGCGGACTGAAGCATTACCCAAAGCCTTTTTTTTTGTACCATAGCGATGTTTGACCGGAGACCTGATCGTATGAGTTCACTCGAGACCATCAGAGAATTGCAGCGGCGTATGTCGGCGTCCATCATTGGCCAGGAAAGCGTGGTGAAGAACCTGGTCGTCGGCTTGCTGGCCAATGGCAACATACTGATGGAAGGCCTGCCGGGACTGGCCAAGACCCGGGCGGTCAAAGGCCTGGCAACAAACATGGACGCGGATTTCTCCCGTATCCAGTTCACCCCCGACCTGCTGCCTTCCGACATCACCGGCAGCGAGGTGCTGTACACCGAGTCCGGGCAACCCAGTTTCCGCTTCGAGGCGGGCCCAATTTTTGCCAACATCGTGCTGGCCGACGAAATCAACCGTGCGCCGGCCAAGGTGCAGGCTGCCCTGCTGGAGGCAATGGAAGAGCGCCAGGTGACGGTGTCCGGAACGACGCACAGGATGCCGGACCTGTTCATGGTCATGGCCACCCAGAACCCGATCGAGCAGGAAGGCACCTATCCCCTGCCAGAAGCCCAGATGGACCGTTTCCTGATGCATGTCTATATCGATTACCCGGACGAACAATCCGAAGCCCGGATTATCCGCCTGGTGCGCGGCGAGGAAGGCGACAAGCCGGTAAGCGGGTCTGCGCCCATTGCACAGGATATTGTCTTCAGTGCGCGGGAGGAGATTCACGAAGTTGCCGTCAGCGAGACGATCGAGAAATACATGGTCGACCTGGTCTTCGCCACACGTTTTCCGGAACGCTACAGCGAGCAACTGGCCAGCTGGATCCATGTCGGCGTCAGTCCCCGCGGTGGGATCGCACTCGACAAATGCGCACGCGTGCAAGCCTGGCTGGATGGTCGGGACCAGGTGTTGCCCGATGATGTCCGGGCGATCTGCCACGGGGTAATGCGGCACCGCCTGGCCCTGAGTTATGACGCCAGCGCTGAGGGTGTGTCCGCCAATGACGTCATCGACGAAATATTGAAACTGGTCGCTGTGGCCTGAGCAGCAAGCCTTCATCCGGGTTCATCGTGCAATACACTCGCATCAAGAAGAAGACATCCGCCGCGGACCGGTCACCGGTCTATGCCAGTCTCGACGAACTCATGCGGCTGCGCTTCAAGGCCTCCGGTTTCAGCTTCCTGCCGAGACAACCGATTCACAGTATCCTCAGCGGGCGGCACGCCTCCCGGCTGCGGGGCCGGGGACTCAATTTCGAAGAACTGCGCAACTACCTTCCCGGCGATGACACCCGCAACATCGACTGGAAAGTCACCGCCCGAACCCGTGAGCCTTATGTCCGGGTCTACACCGAAGAGAAAGACCGCACCGTCTGGCTGCTGGTCGATCAGCGAATTTCCATGTTTTTCGGCTCCCGATGGAAAATGAAGTCAGTTGTCGCGGCAGAGGCTGCCGCGGCAGCTGCCTGGCGGGTGTTGTCCCAGGGCGACCGGGTG
>CAMYKC010000084.1:0-10105 GCA_947258865.1 uncultured Lysobacterales bacterium | reverse complement strand
CCCGCACCGCAGCGAAGACCGGGTCGCACAGATTCTCAAAAAAGTGATTGAGAAAAATCACAAACTGAATGCGGCATCGGGAATCGAGCCGGGCCCGCATATGCTCAATCAAGCCCTGAAACGGATCAGTGCTCTGGCCCGGCACGACTGCCTCATATGCCTGATCGGGGACGGCAGCGGCATCGATGACAATACGCGCAAGTACGTCACCCGGTTGACCGAGCACAACGACGTCATCTCCGTGTTTATCTATGACCCGCTGGAACAGGCCATGCCCGAAGCGGGCCGCCTGGTGTTTTCAGATGGAGCGACCCAACTGGAATTCAATACAGCGGAACGCAAATTGCGGGACGCGTACAGCGACGATTTCCGGCAACGGGTTGAGCGGATGAAAAGGACCTCGCGCAGGCACGCCATACCCCTGTTGCCTGTTCACACAGCGGCGCCGGTCCTGGAGCAGGTCAGGGACGAACTGGGGCAGCACCGGTAGCGAGCATGAAGCCCGATGAATGACGCCGCCAGTCTCCAGAACCTAAATGATATCGTGCTTCCGGCTCCGGTCGCCTGGTGGCCGCTGGCGCCGGGATGGTACGTGGTGGCGGCGATTGTGCTGGTCCTCATCGGCTGGCTGACTGTGCGCCGCTGGCGGCGCTGGAATCGGGACCGCTACCGGAGGGAGGCGCTGCTGGCTTTATCATCGATCCGTGCTGGAAACGCCGGGTGCAGCCTGCGTGATGTGCCGGTCCTGTTGAAACGAGCTGCCCTGAATGCCTGGCCGCGTGAGCGTGTGGCCGCTCTGAGCGGGTCCGACTGGCACCGGTTTCTGGATGAAACCGCCGCCATGGACCAATTCAGCACCGGCGCCGGAAAGGTGCTGGACCATTTGGCCTATGCGGGCAGCCGGGCGCCCATGCCCACAGAAGCTGATGCGGTTAATGTCATCAGCGCCGCGGAGTTCTGGCTGAAGCATCACCACCGGCCGGAATCCGGGAGCTAGGCGATGCTGACTTTTTCCTATCCGTGGATGTTCCTGTTGCTGCCATTGCCGCTGCTGATCCGCTATCTGGCGCCGGCCTACCGCGAACCACGAATGGCTGTGCGTGTGCCCTTCATGGAATTGCTGTATCGCATCAGCGGGCGTCAGACGGGGGACCGGGCGGCAATCCTCAGCCGGCTGCGGGTGCAGTGGATCCAGGTGATCCTGGTCTGGCTAGTCATCGTCATCGCCGTGGCGCGTCCCCAGTGGATGGATGACCCGGTGGTTCGCGAGCTGCCGATGCGGGACATGCTGGTGGCCCTGGATCTTTCGGGATCCATGGAGACTCGTGACTTCACGGCTTCCACCGGTGAGATCAGTGACCGGCTCACCGCCGCCAAGCAGGTCCTGGACCAGTTCCTGGGAAGGCGTGACGGCGATCGCGTGGGGCTGATCTTTTTCGGCTCCGCCGCTTTCGTGCAGGCTCCGTTTACCGAAGACCTGGACGTGGTGCGCGAGTTGCTGGACGAGGCCCAGGTGCGAATGCTGGGACCGCGGACCATGCTGGGTGACGCCATCGGGGTAGCGATCCAGTTGTTCGAGCGCAGTGAAGTCGATGAACGCGTATTGATCGCGCTGACCGATGGTAATGACACCGGCAGCATGGTGCCGCCCGTACGTGCCGCGGAAATTGCGCGGGATAGCGGCGTGACGGTCTACACGGTCGCCATGGGAGATCCCCAGGCGGCCGGCGAGCAGGCGCTGGACGAAACGACCTTGCGGGCAGTCGCTGAAACGACCGGCGGCGATTTTTTTCATGCGGAGAACCGCGCGGAACTGGACCGCATTTACGACGCACTTGACCGGCTGAATCCCCGCCAGGTAGAGACTGCCAGCTACCGCCCACAGCATGAGCTGTATCACTGGCCGTTGGGGTTCGGTCTCCTGATCAGCATGCTGCTGTTCGGTTTTGCCGAACTGTTCTCATGGATCCGGTCACGACGCAGCGCGCCGCTCGGAGAGGGGTTGAGGCAGTGAGTGAATTGGCGCAGTTCCATTTCCTTCGGCCAGGCTGGCTGTGGTTGTTGCTGCCCGCCGCGCTGACCATCTGGTCGGTATTGCGCCGCCAGGATCCGGCCAGAAGCTGGAAGGCGGTGATCGCGCCGCAACTTCTGGATCATCTGGTTATTGGTGATAAGGTACGCCGAAGCCGGTTTCGCCCGGTTTACCTGCTGGGCGTCGGCTGGTTCCTGGGCATTGTCGCGATGGCGGGGCCGAGCTGGGAAAAAGAGCCGACACCCTTTACCGAAGACCAGGCTGCCTTGTTTGTCGTCCTGAAGGTGACACCGGAAATGCTGGCGGAAGACATCCAGCCCAGCCGGCTCAAACGCTCGGTTCAGAAGGTTGGCGACCTGCTGGCCTTGCGTCCCGGCTCGAAAACCGGCCTGATCGCCTATGCGGGCAGCGCTCACCTGGTCATGCCATTGACCGCCGATCCTGCCATCGTCGAGTTTTTTGCCTCGGAACTGGCCCCGGATGTGATGCCGGTTTCCGGTGACGACCCCGTCGGCGCCGTCGAACTGGCCAACCGCCGGCTGCGGGCTTCGGGGCTCCCCGGGTCGGTGGTTCTGATCGCAGATTTTGTCGATCCGGTTGCTGTGGCCGATCTCGCCCGCCTGCGCAGCGAGGGCGGGGCCGATGTCCACGTTTATGCGGTTGCTGCCGGCCCCGGGGTCGTTCCGCCGCCGGGTAGCCCGCCGGCACCGGCGCTGGATGAAGCCGGCATGCGGCAGGCCGCCAAAGCCGGTGGGGGAGGGCTGGTGCTGATGACACCAGATGATTCTGACGTCAGGCAACTGAATGCCCGCATAGACCGCAGTATCGCGGCTGCGCCCGTGCAAGAAGGAGAACGCTGGAAAGACGCCGGATATTATCTCGTCCTGGTTTTTGCATTTCTGGCGTTGCCCTTTTTCAGAACGGGTGGCGGGGTGGCGCTGCAACGATGAAACGGCTGGCCCTCACCATGGTCTGCATCATCGCCTTTCCCCAGGCTGTATCCGCTTCGGGCTGGTGGCTGACGCCTGACCAACAAGGCCAGCGGCTGTTCGACCAGGAGAAGTACCTCCAGGCTGCGGAGGCCTACGAAGACGCCGGCCGCAAGGGCGTGGCTTATTTCCGTGCCGGTGATTTCCAGAACGCTGCTTCGGTGTTCGGACGCATACGCGGCCCTGAGGCTGCTTACAATCGTGGAAACGCCCTGTTGATGTCGGGCAATTACGAAGAGGCCATCAAGAGCTATGAACAGGCACTGCTGCAACGCCCGTCCTGGAGAGAAGCCGAGGAGAACCTGACCATAGCGCGCCTGCGCCTGGAAAAGCTTGCGCCGCCGGAGGACGATGCCGGGGGCACCGGCGGCCAACTGGGCGCTGACGAAATCGTTTTCGACGACACCGGCCGGGTGAACAAGTCCGGTTCCGAGGAGGTGACGACGGGCGGTGACGCATTGTCCGAGGAGGAAATGCGGGCCGTGTGGTTGCGCCGGGTACAGAACGATCCCGCGGATTTTTTGCGGGCTCGTTTCTCTTACCAGCTTTATCGCGAAGAACAGGAAGGACAGGATGATCCGGCTGCTGATTAGTTTGCTGTTTGTTTTGAGCCTGCTGTCCGGACCGGTTGGCGCCAGCGATGTCCCGCAGGCTGAAATTCGTTTTGAAGCTCAAAGGCAGGACGGTAACTGGGTCGGCCAGGAACTCGAGTTATACCTGGAACTGTGGAGTGACGGCTTCAGCTTCGGTAAGCAGTTGTGGGTGCTACCCGAGGTCAGGGGAGGTTATTTGTTTCAGGCTGATTCGAGTACCGTCAAGTTGACGGAGCGCCGGGGCGATGAGCAGTGGCAGGGATTGCGTTACACCTTCTTGTTTTATCCGCAGCGGGAAGGGCGTCTCGAGGTTCCGGCGTTCGATGTCAGTTTCCAGGTCAGCACCGGCTACGGCAAGGAGCCTGCGGCGCTCAATTTCCGGACGCAAAACCTGTTACTCGATACCTCGCTGCCACTCGGAGCGAACCGCGGCGGCCTGCTGGTCAGCTCTTCCTCCTTCGAGATGGAGGCATCATGGCGACCGGCACAGGCGGGCAAAGACGCGCTCAATCTCACAGTCGGCGATGCGCTGACCCTCGAGGTCAAACGCCGCGCACAGGACGTACCCGGCATGGTGTTCGCACCCTTGCCGGATTTCCGTATCGAAGGTCTGGGCGTCTACCCGGATACTCCTCAGGTGAACGACCGGATCAACCGGGGATCGTTGACCGGAACCCGCACGGACGTTGTCACATTTATCTGTGAACGCGAAGGCAAATTCGAGATACCTGCGATGCGCTTCCAGTGGTGGAATCCCGCCACGGAGGTCTTGTCGGAGCAGGTCATTCCGGCGCTGGAATTCGAGGTCGTGGCGAACCCCGCGTATGCGGCCGGCGCGGCACAAACGAAAGGAGCAATTGACGGGCTGCTCAGCTGGAAGGCGCTGGCGGCAGCATTGCTCGCGGTCTTTTTGATCCTGTATCCGGGGCGGTGGCTGGCGGGTGTCATTGCGGACCGCTGGCAGCGCTGGCGCCGGGAACAGGAAGCCGGCGAGCCCTGGGCGTTCAGGCAGCTGTTGTCCGCCTGCAGGTCCGGGTCCGCCATGCAGGCCTACAACGCAGTCTCGGTTTGGCTGGGGCACTATGAAGAAGGTAAATCGGCAACTGGCCTGCTGCAGTTGGCCCAGGCCAGAGGCGATGCGTCCCTGGCCCGCGAAGCCGCGGTATTGCAGGCCCGCGTCGTTGCAGGATCAACGGCTGAATGGAATGGCGGCAAACTGGCCGCGAGGCTCAAAAAGCTCCGAGAGAACAAAGTGCAGACGGCGAGTGCCGCAAATGGATTGAATCCCTTGAATCCCGGACCCGCTACAGAAGAGTCAACGCCAGCAGCACCATCAGGATAAGCGCCAGGCCGGTTTCCCGGATTTCGTTTCTCTGTCTGCCGTTGTAAGCATTATCACACTTCATGACCATCACCCCGCTCGTGAGTACAAAAAGCGAGGGGGCGAATCCTTCGCCCCCCCTTGTGCGCACACGTCGGTAGGAGAGAAAACCGTGTGCACGTGGATGTACTTTAAATATGATCGGAGACCGGGGCTTGTCCTGAAAAGACAGCTTATTGACCGATCTGGTACCAGTTGACGCCCGCGTCGTCCCTTTGCATTGTCACTTCGCCTTTGTCGACCAGGTAATTGAGGTGAGAGATGGCTTCCCCCGTGGCCATGATCAGATTGCGTTCGCTAATCCTGGCCTTGAACAGGGCGCTGAATACATCAACTGCGCGCCTCGGCTGCACGCAAAGTTTCCTGAGACGGTCCAGGCCGGTCTCGTGTTCCTCGCGGAGTTGATCCAGCCTGGCATGGGCCCCCACGAAAGGCTTGCCGTGGGCCGGCAGAACCAGGACATCTTCGGGCAAGAGTTCCTTCAGTTTGGCCAGGGACTCGAACCAGTGCGCAAGCGGGTTGGCTGCCGGTTCGGTCGGATAGACGCTGACGTTGGACGATATGGTCGGCAGAATCTGATCGCCCGCAATCAGCAGGTTCAGATCGCTGCAGAACAGGCAGGCGTGTTCCGGCGAATGGCCGCGGCCGACAATGACTTCCCACTCGTGTTCGCCGATGGATAGTTTCATCCCGTCGTGCAGTTGGCGGAAGGATTCGGGCATGGGTGACACCACTCGGCCGAATGCGCCGAAGTGTTCCATATACAGATCAAGCGATCCGGCCTCGAACCCGGCACTGGAATAGAAACGCAAGCCTTCGGGGGGCGCCGGTTTACCCGTGTCCGCGACCAGTACCCGGCACAACAGGTACTCGTCCCTGGTCATCCAGAGTTCGAGGCCGAACTTGCGGGCCAGCCAGCCCGCGCAGCCTATGTGGTCGGGGTGTAAATGGGTGACCAGAACCCGGCTGAGCATAAGGCCGTCAAGATAATGTTCGAAGACGTATTTCCAGACTTCCCGTGTGGTGTTGGTGAACAACCCGGTGTCGACCAGCGCCCAGCCGTCTTGCTCCCGTATCAGCCACACGTTGATGTGGTTCAGAACAAAAGGCAGGGGAAGTCTCAACCATTTCAGGCCCGGGACGATTTCCAGGGCTTCGCCCGTTTCGGGGCTCGCCTCGAACGCATAGTGAATGGAGGCGGGCGCGCCGCTCATGTCGTCAACCGGCTTTTCTTCTGCGGGCCGACTTGACGTGCTGGACATGTTCTTCATCGTACTCGGCCAGGATCCTGCTCAATGAGCGGCTGATCCGGGTCTGGATACGGATCATCTCTATGCACGGCCAGGTGGCTTTCTCGCCGGATGCAACCAGATCCAGAATTTCCTTGACCGACAGGTAAGCCAGGATCTTGAACGGATTGAAAAAGCGATTCAGCGGCAGGATGTTGATGTCGCCGATGTAATCCTGGTTCAGGACCGACAGGGCAATATTCGTGAACCGGGTCAGCGCAGGACTGTAGGACAGTGGCTTTTCGATGGTCGTTGCGCCCGCATTCATCCACGCACGGGCCGTGGTAACGCTGGCGTCTTTAAGCAGCGACAGCGTGTCGTCTCTTTTCTTGCCATCGGCCACGAAAGGAATGACGTGCGGATTGGTCTGGCTGACAATGTAATGATTCACGCCATAAAGTCGCGCCAGCCTCTTGGCCGGCATGTCATCGCTGACCGATCCATCCACCCATTTGCGCGAAGGCAGGTAGGCTTGTTTTTCGCCCAGGTGGTTCTTGGCTGCCAGCGTGACCGGCGGATAAACGCCCGGTACCGCGGCTGATGCCAATACAGCCTCGCGAATATAAACATTGGGCGAAGTAGTCGCGTTCAACAGGCGGGACTTCTGATGGGTTTCCGCCGGAGCGATCGAGATGTTCAACTCACGGCCGGTCAGTTCGAACGCCTCCTGAAAGGTCAGGTCCGGGATGATGCTCTGAATGATCTTGTGGATTTCATCGATCTGCATCAACTGGGGTTTCAGCTTCGAGCCCTGCCTGAAATGCCCGGTTTCCTGTTCCATTTTGTCCACCAGGTAATCCGGGTCCAGCAGGGTTTCCAAATCCTTGTCGTCATGGGTGCTCAGCAGGCTGCCGACGAAGGCGCCACCGCTCGAGCCGGATAGAACATTGGGCAGCAAACCCTCTTTCCACAGCGCTTTGACAACGCCAATATGGAAATAGAAAAGAGAGCCCGAACCGCTCATCATGAAAGCGGAACGGCCGAAACAATGGGCTGCCCGCCGGAAGAAATCCAGTTTTTCCTCGAAACTGATTTCATCCACTTCCGGGCTGGCCAGGTGCTCCAGCGCCGATACGATTTCATCCACGTAGTCGACGATCAGTTGCTTGGTTCCGAACTTCGACTTTTCGTACAGGCTCGAGCGCCCCATTCCTCCCATGTTGCCGTGGATGCCTTCATTCAGGCTGAACAGCAGGCCGCGATTGTCGTGGCGCGCTCTCATGGTCCGCAGCAAGTCAAGCCGGACGCGAATGGAGACGTAGTCATATCGGCGGGACTGGTCAATCAACTTCCAGCGGTCCAGTCCCGTCTTGGCGTCATGGGCGATCGCAGCCTTTTTCCATTCGTCATAGCTGGATGCACTGTCCAGGGCCTTGTTGAGCTTTTTTACATTCACGGGCTTCCGCTGGCCTCCAGCATCTGGTGCGAGCGTTCGATCACGAACGCCTGGATGGCAGTGGATTCCTCCGGCGTAAGGACGCCCGCGAATGAAACCATACCCCGTTCACGGTGTAGCCCACCCAAAACGATGCCCTGCCACATCTGGTGTTTCTCGGCATCCATGTAGCGAAGGTCCGGTGTGACGCCGCCGCCTACCGCACCATCACCGTGGCAGACCATGCAGCGATCGGAATACAGTTGTTTTCCGCGGGCGATAGCGTCTGCGTCGTCCACCCGGGGTGGCGGATCGAGAACCATTTTTGGTGTTTCGATCGACGGGAGAGCGCCTGTGGCTCCGAGCTTGAACGTCAGGATGCGGCTCACATTGCGAACCCCTGCGGCGGCTGCGAAATCGCCGGCGAATAGCGGAAAGGCGCCGCCCCAGCCGGCCAGTACGGAGATGTACTGCTCACCGTCGATCGAGTAGGTGACCGGCGAGGCCACTATGCCGGTCTGCGCGCTCATTGACCACAGCTGATCCCCTGTGTCCGCCCGGTAGGCGGCGAATGTGCCAGTGGAATTTCCCTGGAATATGAGGTTGCCTGCTGTCGCCAACATGCCGCCGTTTCCTGGCAAGGCATGCTGGACGCGCCACACTTCACGGCGGGCAACCGGGTCCCAGGCAATGATCTGGCCCTTTACCATTTCCATTAGCTGGGCCTGCACTTCGGGCGGCTGCTCAGAAAACGAGGCGTAGAGTGGATTGACGCCAACGTTCCACAGGCCAGGCGTGAACTCGAAGTTTTCGTCAGTCCCGTAAACGAAGGGAATGTCCTGTGCCGGAATGTAAATCAGCCCTGAGTCAGGGCTGAAAGCCATGGGGTGCCAGTTGTGGGCCCCGTAGGGTGCCGGTACGACCAGCGCCGGGCCCTCCTTGTAGCGCGCACCCTCGACCTCGACCGGGCGCCCCGTTTCCGGGTCCACGTGGGTGGCCCAGGTGGTCTGCACATAGGGTTCCGCCGATATCAATTCGCCGTTCTCGCGATCCAGCACGTAGAAAAAGCCGTTCTTGGGCGCTTGCAGGATCACCTTGCGCAGTGCGCCGTCGATCTCCAGGTCGGCCAGGATCATGTGCTGGGTGGCGGTGTAGTCCCAGGTCTCGCCCGGCGTGGTCTGGTAATGCCAGACATATTTGCCGCTGTCCGGATTCAGCGCGACGATGGAGGACAGGAACAGGTTGTCGCCGCCCCCCGGGCTGCGGATCTGCTGGTTCCAGGGCGAGCCGTTGCCCACACCGATATACAGCAGGTTCAACTCGGAGTCGAAGGCCATGGAATCCCAGACAGTTCCACCGCCGCCAAATTTCCACCATTCGCCGTTCCAGGTCCCGGCGGCCATTTCCAGGGCTTCGGACTCGAACGGCTCAGCGGGATCGCCGGGAATGGTATAAAAACGCCAGGCTATGGCGCCGGTTTCCGCATCGTAGGCGCTGACGTAGCCCCTGACGCCGTACTCGGCTCCACCATTACCGATGATCACTTTTCCATTGACCACGCGCGGGGCGCCGGTGATTGTGTAAGGCTTGCTCTTGTCTATCGTCAGGACGGTCCAGTTCACTGCGCCGGTTTTCGCATCGAGAGAAATCAGCCGGCCATCGAGCGTTCCGACGAATACCGACCCTTTCCACAAGGCTACGCCGCGATTAACCACATCGCAGCAGGCGTGCACGGCCCATTCGCCCGGGACCTCCGGATCGTGCGTCCAAAGCAGGTCGCCGGTGCCTGCGTCAAGAGCATAGACACGACTCCAGGCGCCGGAGGTAAACATCATTCCATCGACCACGATGGGCGTCGCCTCCAGGCCGCGTTTCGTCTCGAAGTCGTAATACCAGTCGAGGCCGAGTTCGTTGACGTTTGCAGCGTTTATCTGCTCCAGCGGGCTGTAGCGTTGCTCGTCGTAAGTGCGTCCATGGCTGAGCCAGTTGCCGGGTTCTGAGTCTGCTGCGATGATCCGGGCGCCGTCGACATCGAGGCGCGGCCCGGCCGGCTCTTCAGCCTCATCGACAACGGATTCCGGCGAAACCGGCTCCGGTTCCTGGCCGCAGGCAGAGAGGAAAACAAACGCTGAGCAGCACAGGGCCGTCAGAAGACGCAATGGGCTCGTCATGGCAGGTTTCCTGAGAGAAGTGACACAGGAATCATATTATTGGAAATCAATATTGATGACCACGAATAAAAAGCAAAGAAAGCAAATGCCCGGTATCGCGTAAAAAAAGGATCGCTTTCATTATGTCTGAAGCGATCCATTGATTTACTGGTCGGGGTGAGAGGATTTGAACCTCCGGCCCCTGCCTCCCGAAGGCAGTGCTCTACCAGGCTGAGCTACACCCCGCGTAAACGCCGGACGCGGCCGGCGAAGGGCGCATATTCTATAGAAGGACA
>CAMYKC010000083.1 GCA_947258865.1 uncultured Lysobacterales bacterium | reverse complement strand
CCGGAGGCATGGGTATGAACAGCGGAATTCACGACGCTCAATGTCTTGTTGAGCACCTGCTCCCCGTTCTCGAGGGGGCGGAAGACAGCCTGCTGGATCGTTATTCGCGCAGGCGCAGGACTATCGCGTTGGAGGAAGTCCAGCGCCTGTCAGCCAGGAACTATCGCTGGCATCGGGAGACTGATCCCGCAAAGCGGGCGGAGATCTGGCAGGAGTTGCAGAACATCGCCAATGACCCGGAGCAAGCCCGGGACTTCCTGCTCGACTCTTCGATGATTCGCTCCCGGTGGCGGGAACGGGAAATCGAGTAGGCTGGCGCCATGGCTGTAAAACGAATTGCTCAGATCCTTTCCGACACCGGGGTAGTCATTCCGAAAATCGCCGGCAAATCGGGTGACACCATTCCTGTCATTTATCCGGCAACTGCCGAGCTGGTGACCTGTTTTCGTGAAGATACGGCGGCCGATGTCGATGCCGCGGTCTCTGCCGCCCGCGAAGCCTTCGAGTCAGGCCCCTGGCGGCGGTTTCCGGCGAGCGAGCGGCAACAATTGCTGCGCCGTGCCGGCGCGATCATTCGCGAGCACCGGGATGAGCTGGCCGTGCTCGAAACACTGTGCGCCGGATTGCCGGTCAGTCATCTCACGGGCCGGCAGATTCCGCGCGCCGCGGAAAATTTTGACTTTTTTGCCGACTACATCGCCACGCTGGCCGGTGAAACTTTCGAACAGGAGCCGGGCTACCTGACCCTGGTGACGCGCGAACCGGCCGGGGTCGCGGCGCTGGTGGCGCCCTGGAACGCGCCCCTGGCGCTGGCGAGCATGCAAATCGCTTCCAGTATCGCTTTTGGCAACAGCTGCGTCAGCAAGCCATCCGAGTACACGCCGCTGGCAGTCGGCCGAATGGTCGAGTTGCTGGAGCGGGCCGGATTACCGGAAGGTGTCGTTAATGTGGTTAACGGGCGCGGCGCGGTTACCGGGCAAGCCCTGGTAAGTCATCCGGGCGTCGATCGAATCGCATTCACGGGAGGCACGGCGACCGCCAAGGCCATCATGACCTCAGCCGCATCGAACCTGACACCCGTTCACATGGAACTCGGGGGCAAGTCAGCCAACCTCGTATTCGACGATTCAGACCTCGAACGGGCAGTCGACGGTTCGCTGATCAATATTTTCAGCAACAGCGGCCAGATGTGTATCGCAGGTTCGCGGATCCTGCTCCAGCGTCGCATCGCCGGGGAATTCATTGAGCGCTTTGTTGACCGCAGCCGCCGTATCCGGGTTGGTGACCCGATGGATCCGGCAACCGAGGTGGGTCCGCTGGCTTACGAGGCGCATATGAACAAGGTGCTTTCCTATACCGGCATCGCCCGCGAAGAAGGTGCGGAAATTCTCGCCGGGGGCGGGCGGGTCGACTCGCTGGCTCCAGGCTTTTTTGTGGAACCGACCGTGGTTCTGGTTGAAAACAACAGCCTGCGGGTTTGCCAGGAGGAAATTTTTGGCCCCTTCGCGACCCTGCAGATATGCGACGATGCCGATGAAGCGATAGCGATCGCCAATGATTCGGAATTCGGCCTGGTCGGTTACGCCTGGACTGAAAACATGGCGTTGGGCCTCAAACTGCAGCAATCGATACGTGCCGGCACCATCTGGATCAATACCCCGCTACTGCGCGACCCCGCCAGTGCGCAGAATTCTACACCGAGGAAAAGGCCACGATCATACCGCGGGCCCGTTCTCCACTGAATACAATGGGAATGAACTAATGACGCCGGACCTTGATACGCTGCGTGACACAGACCGGCTCGATCCTTTTGAATGGCCCGACAATATACGCATGGTGCCATGTGAGGCTACTCCGGAAGCACGATACGAAACCTTGACGAACATCATTGCGGAGTTAGCGGCAAAATAGGCAGAATTCTCCGGTATATCGTTTTCACCGGAGAACAACAATGAGCGACAAGCAAGCGGACCTCGCGGGTCCGGGCATCAGCACCTACGAAGAAGTGGCCAAAATCCTGCCCCGGGATTATCAATCGCTGCTCACCCCCAAAGAGACCATGAAAACCCTGTTCGGGGTCAAAAACTACATCGAAGAAAATCTGTGCAGGGAACTGAACCTGATGATGGTCCAGGTACCTCTGATCGTCGACCGGAACAGCGGTGTCAACGATATGCTCGATCGCGACGGATCACGCACACCCGTGGAATTCCCTTGTGGCCTGGGTCTGGAAAAACCCATCGACGCGCAAATCGTACAGGCAGCCACCAAGTGGAAACGCATGGCGCTCAGAACTTTTGACTGTGATGCCGGCGAAGGTATCTGCACCGATATGAAGGCGATAAGGAAGGACTACTTCCTGGATCATGACCACAGCGCTTACGTGGACCAGTGGGACTGGGAAAAAGCCATCACGGCGGACCAGCGCAACCTGGATTACCTGACGGAGACGGTCAAGAAAATCTGGAAAGTGATCAAGGGCGCTGAAGATTACGCGGTGGACATGTTTCCACAATTGAATGATCCCAGGTATCCGGGTCTACCCGATGAATTGACCTTCATCCATGCCGAGGAAATCCTGGAAATGTACCCGGATCTTCCCCGAAAGCAACGCGAAACGAAGCTGATCCAGGAATACCCGGCCGTTTTCATTTACGGCATCGGCTGGCCGCTGGCAGATGGATACCCGCATGAGTTGCGTGCGGCTGATTACGATGACTGGGTCACCGAAACGACCTCGAAGGACGGGCGGCCCATGCACGGCTTGAACGGCGATATCCTGGTCTGGAACCACGTCACCAAACGCCGCCACGAATTGACTTCGATGGGAGTGCGGGTTACAGCAGATACGCTACTCGAACAACTCGAATTGAGTGGTCAGATGGACCTGGTAGACCAGCCTTACCATCAGGCGATACTGAATGACCAGATTCCCCTGAGCATCGGTGGCGGCATCGGCCAGTCACGGGTGTTCATGCTGCTGTTACGCAAGGCGCACCTGGGAGAAGTGGGCGTGACGGTATGGCCCCGGGAGCTCAGGGATATCTGCGCAGAACGGAATATTCATGTTCTGCAGTAGCTGAAAGGTTCCGATTCGAACAGCCGGGAAACGAAACTCCTTTCAGTCCTTTTTGTCGCTGGATTTATCCGCAGCAGCGGAACCTTTAGGCGGTTCGTCAGCCTCGCGGAAGTCACCCAGCGTTGACTTGGCGGGGCACACTTTGAATACGGGACATTTTTTGCAACCCACAGCGATGGCTACTGGACAGATAGTCATGGTTTCTCCTCGGACCAGGGGTCTGTAACCCTGAATCCCCAAAGCATACGCCATATAGCGGCTGCCGACACTGCCACAGGTGGATTAAACTTCCTCCGGAGCACACGTTCCTGAGTTGCCTGGACGTGTTGCGGTCGGCGGGTCGCCTATTGCTCCTCTGACCCGGGAAGCTATCGACCAGCATGTTCAGGGCCTACTTCAGCAAGGAGAGCAAATTCCTCCGCTTTCCTTCTCAGTCGAAGCTCCTTAGTGGCCACTCTTGGGTTCTTCCTTCGGCCTGCTTTCGATGATTTTCCTCATCACGGTCCAGGAAGTCTCATTGGGACGAGTGTCGTCGAATTGCCTTGCACGGACAAAAGGGATTCGCGTGACCGGATGATGCACGCCATTGATCACTGCAATGATCTGATTGTCGGCAGCCGCCAGTTCGCGGCTACATTCAGCGGCGCGTGGACAGGTTGCGGCTTGTACCGATAAATGACGTGGATGCCCTTACCGCGGTGCCGTTCAACCAGCCCTTCTTCCGCGAGTTCATCTAAGGTACGCTTGGCGGTGATCCGGGAGATATTGAATTCGCTGGATAGCTGCTTCTCTGCTCCCGGCCATGGTGTACTGGCTGCCAGGCGAATGGGGTGTGTTCCAGACGTCTTACAACGTCATAAACCGGAAGCTGCCGATGGATGAGCGGATTCGTTTTATCTTTATTCCCCTTATACTTATTGCGGCGATGCGCTGCTGACGAAGACTACATTTTGTTGCGGGCAGGCGCTGGCGGATACATGCCATCCCATTAGGGACTGGTCGATCTACGCAGGGACTGAGAATCATGGAACATGAACAAGCCGCTGAGTAACATTCGCATCCTGGACCTGACTCACATGTTGTCCGGTCCATACGGCGCGATGATCCTTGCGGACCTCGGCGCCGAGACCATCAAGGTAGAGCCGCTCCAGGGTGAGGGCACTCGAAAGTTACTGGCCAGCGATCCAAAGAATTCGCTGGACGGAATGGGCGCCTACTACATCACCCTCAACCGCAACAAGAAAAGCGTGGCGCTGAACCTGAAAAATGAACAAGGCCTGGCCGTTTTCTACGACCTGGTCCGTGAATCGGATGTCGTGATCAGTAATTTCGGTGTGGGTGTGCCGGAGCGCCTCAAGATCGATTACGACACCCTGAAAGGAATCAATCCGCGGATCATCACCTGCACGGTCACCGGTTTTGGTTCCGACGGGCCGAACCCGAAGCGGCCGGCTTTCGACCAGGTCGCACAAGCCACGGGCGGCGGCATGTCCATTACCGGAACCGACCCCGATCACCCGGTTCGCTCCGGCATTCCCATCGGCGACCTCGGCGGCGGAATGTTTGCCGTCATGGGTATATTGACCGCGCTGATGGAGCGGGAGCGCAGCTGCGAAGGTCAGCACGTGGACATCTCCATGCTGGACTGCCAGGTCTCGATGCTCAATTATATGGCGACCATGTATTTCCTTTCAGGCGATGACCCGTATCCCATTGGCAACTCGCATTTTGTGCATGTGCCATATAACACCTTTCATACTTCCGATGGCTTCATCGTCATTGCAGTGATCACCGATAATTTCTGGCACAACCTGAAAGAAGTCGTGGACTGTCCCGAGTTCAGCAACACGAAGTACGATGGTCAGCCCGGCCGCTGGGAAGACCGGGAAATGATCAACCGGCGCCTGGATGAAATACTCAGGAAAAACACGTCCGAATACTGGCTGTGGCGGCTGCAAGAGAAACGGATTCCCTGTGCGCCGGTCAATCGCTTCAGCCAGGCGCTGAATGACGGGCAGGTACTGCACCGCAACATGGTCGTGGCATCCTGGGTTATGACGAGGCTCGGATCGCGAGCCTGAAAGAACAGGGAGCAGCCGGTTGATGGTCTCCGTCACGGTCAATGATGTAGGCCCGCGCGACGGGCTGCAGAACCAGCCGAAAATCCTGGCTCCGGCCGAGCGCGTGGCGTTGGTGAGGGCGCTGCTGAAGGCCGGCATGCGCCATGTGGAAGTGGGCGCTTTTGTGTCGCCCAAAGCCGTACCGGCCATGGCCGGCGCTGATGAAGTATTGGCTGGGCTGGCGAATGGCGAAGACAACGGCGCTGTATTCACGGTGCTGATACCCAATTACAAAGGCTACGAGCTGGCCACTGCGGCCGGTGCAAAGAGCGTGTGCATGGTGCTTTACGGCAGCGATGCGATGGCGCAGGCCAATGCCCGGATGAGCCGGGAGCAGGCGGAATCAGCCACCGCTGATATTCTCAAGCAGGCGCGTACTGATGGTGTGCGGGTTACTTCAACCATCGCGGTCGCCTTCGCCTGCCCCTTCGACGGTCCGGTGGAGCCTTCGTTGGTAGAGGATATTGCTGGCCGCTTTCTGGAACTGGGAACAGACGAATTGTGTATTGCCGACACCATCGGGGCCGCCAATCCCCGGCAGGTGCGGTCATTGACCGCATCACTGGTGGGCCAGCATGGCCCGGAACGGATCAGCTGTCATTTCCATGACACGCGCGCGATGGGGCTGGCCAATGTTTTTGCAGCCGTCGAGTCCGGCATAAGAAAATTCGATGCCTCGATTGGCGGCCTGGGCGGTTGCCCATTCGCGCCGGGCGCTTCCGGTAACGTTGCCACCGAGGACGTGGTCATGATGCTGGAGCAAATGGGCTTCGATACCGGGATCGACCTGGATGGATTGATGCATGCCTCGGAGCTGGCGCAGGAACTCACCGGCACCGCGCCGGGTGGCAGGGCCAGCGCCTGGTTGAAACGCTATTTGAAAAGAACGGGTAATTGATTTGAATTCGGAAAGACGGAGAACGAGATGAGTTATCGCTTGGGTGTGGATGTAGGCGGCACGTTTACTGACCTGCTGCTGATTAACGAGGAGTCCGGCGAGACTTTTACCGCGAAGGTGCCCTCTACGCCGGAGGACTCTTCAATCGGCGTACTCAACGGAGTGACGCGGATCTGCGACGAGTCCACGGTTGATCCAAAGCAGGTCCGCCGCGTGATGCACGGAACCACGGTCGCCACGAACGCGGTGTTGACCGGCCGGGGAGCGAAAGTCGGGCTGGTTACAACCCGGGGTTACAAGCACACGTTGCAGGTAGCCCGCTCATTCTGCCCGGGTGGCCTCGGTGGCTGGGTCAGTTACATGAAAAAACCCCTGCTGGCCCCGCTGGAGCTGACGATCGAGGCCGATGAACGCATCGCCGCCGATGGCAGTGTGGTCTCCGGCCTGGACAAGGCCGCGCTGAAGGCCGACCTCCAGGTGTTGAAAGATACCGGTCAAGTCGAGGCGCTGACCATTTGCTTTATCAATGCCTATGTCAATGGTGAGCATGAAGTCGAAGCCAGGGAGGTTGCGAGGGAAGTGTTCGGCGAAGTACCGATCTCCATTTCATCGGAAGTCGTCCCCGAAATGCAGGAATACGAACGCACCGAGACCACGGTGGTTAATTCCTATGTCCGGCCCGAGGTGTCCAAATACATCAACAACCTGCAGAAGTCGCTCGAGGAAACCATGGGTGACCGGCTGCAGTTGTCGATACTCAGGTCCGACGGAGGCCTGGCTTCCTCCCGCGGCGCCGCGGAATCTCCGGTCAATATGCTGCTGTCCGGCCCGGCCGGCGGTGTGACCGGCGCGATCTTTTTTGCCAGCGGCGCAGGCTACGACGATGTCCTCACCTTCGATATGGGCGGAACATCAACCGACGTAGCCTTGATCCAGAACGCCAAAGCCAGGATTCGGCGCGAAACCCGGGTTGGTGACGTCACCGTTCGGGCGCCATCGGTCGACGTTCGTACGGTGGGCGCGGGCGGTGGCTCCATTGCCTTCGTCCCTGAATTGACCAGGGCGCTGCGTGTCGGCCCAGAATCCGCAGGGGCCGTGCCTGGGCCCGCCGCCTACAAGATGGGCGGCGAGGAACCCACGGTTTGCGACGCCAACGTAGTGTTGGGGTATTTGCCGTCAGATGTCCAGCTGGGTGGAAAGATGGCCATCGACAAGTCCGCCGCCGAAGCTGCAGTTCAGAAAGTGGCCGACCGCATGGGTATCGACCTGATGGAAGCCGCCGAGGGCATCATCAAAATCGTTAATGAATCGATGTTTGGTGCACTGCGGCTGGTATCCGTGGAGCAGGGATTCGACCCTCGTGACTTCGCGCTCGTGGCCTTTGGCGGAGCGGGCCCGTTGCATGGCAACGCAATGGGCATCCTGACCGATTCCTGGCCGGTGATCATTCCCCCCGGCCCGGGAGTGCTCTGCGCATACGGCGATGCCACGACAGCCGTTCAGGATGAAGCTTCGCGCACCTATGTATCGATGGCGGAAGACCTGACGCCCACGCAATTGATGGCTGACCTGGACGAACTTCATGAGCGCGCCGCCGTGTCACTGGACGCAGACGGCATCCCCCGCGACGCCCAGGTCGTGATCTACCAGGCTGACGTCCGTTACGCTGGCCAGGCCTTCCAGATCACGATGGACTTCTCCGGTGACGAACTGATGGAGAAAGGATTGGCGCTCCTGACCGATCGCTTCGATGAGGAACATGAGCATCTCTTTACCTTTGCACTGGGTGAAGACCATGAGCTCGTGATGATCCGCGCCATTGTCCAGGCGCCAGCACGGTCCATTGCCCAGGTGGCAGTGGGCAAGGCGGATGCGGGCCTCGCGGACTGCAAAATTCACGATTCCCGCTTTTATTACGAAGGCGAGTGGCACGATGCGATCATTTACGATCGCGATCTGCTGCACACGGGCCTGGTGGTGCCCGGACCGGCCATTGTCGGTGAGATGGACTCCACCACCGTCATCCTGCCTGGATACGAAGCCCGCGTGGATGAGATCGGCAACTTGTTGATCAATTCAGTTTCCAGTGGCCCGGCCGCCTGAGGGAGAAAGAACATGCCAGCTAGAATAATTGAAACCAACACCGCACCGTTTCAGCGCATCGACGTGGACACGGTGACGGTCGATATTATCGAAAACGCGCTGCGCAACGCGCGCGAGGAAATGGACGCGGTGCTATTCCGCACGGCGATGAGCCCCGGAATCCGTGAACAGGGCGATTGCTTCCCGATGATTGCGAACAAGGATGGCAAGATGGTGGTCGGCCAGTTCGGTTCCTTCATCCACGGCTTTACCGAGGCTTACGACGCCGAGCTCGAAGAGGGCGACGTCATCCTGACCAACGATCCTTACCTGTGTAATGCGGCCGTCTCCCATCTGCCCGACTGGATCGTGCTGGTGCCGATCTTCAAGGACGGCCGGCACATCGCCTGGTCGGCCATGTTCGGCCATATGTCGGACAACGGCGGCATGGTGCCCGGATCTATCCCGATCCAGGCAGAGACCATTTTCCAGGAAGGCATCCGGATTCCTCCGACCAAGCTGTACAAGAAAGGTGAATTGCAGTCCGATGTGCTGGAACTGATCCTGCACAATGTGCGCACGCCGCAATGGAACCGCTTTGATCTGAACGCACTGGTGGCGGCTTGCAACACGGCAGCCAAGCGCTGCATCGAGATGTCCACGCGCTTCGGTGACGATATTTTCTATTCCACCATGGAAATCATGCTCGAGCGCAATCACATGGCGATGGAAGCCATCATCAATATGCTGGTGCCCGAGGAACCACGCACTTTCGAGGATTTCGTCTGTGACGACGGCGTCGGCATGGGCCCTTACAAGATCCGTTGCAAGCTGTGGCGGGAGGGCAGTAAGGCCATCTTCGATTTCGAGGGTACCGATCCACAAGCGCAGAGTTCGATCAATTTCTACCTGAACGAAGACATGTTCAAGATGTTTTTCGGCTCGTTCACCATCAACCTGGTGGACCCGCATATTCTTTTTAGCGACGGCTTTTACGACCAGGTCGAGTTGCGCAT
Source organism: uncultured Lysobacterales bacterium (assembly GCA_947258865.1). Taxonomy (GTDB): domain Bacteria; phylum Pseudomonadota; class Gammaproteobacteria; order Xanthomonadales; family SZUA-36; genus CAMYKC01. The sequence goes on along the minus strand of CAMYKC010000083.1, from coordinate 10,131 downwards.
TCCGTAGGGCACGCTGCTGCAGCCGAGCTATCTCGCGGCCCTGTCCGGCCGCACGCACGCCCTGGGCCGTATCTTCGACGTGATGGGTGGATTGCTTGGCCAGGGCGCCCCGGAAGCCATGAACGCGGCCGGGTTTTCCGACTCCCCGCACCTGTTCTACGCTGGCTACGACGAGAAGGGCGAGTACTTCCAGCTGTTCCAGATCGGGTTTGGCGGTATCCCGGGACGGCCGGTGGGCGATGGCCCGGACGGCCATTCCCTGTGGCCGGGTTTTACCAACGTGCCCAACGAGTTCATCGAGGCCTACTTCCCGTTGCGCATCGAGCGCTACGAGACCATAGCCGACTCTGGCGGCGCCGGCCTGCACCGCGGCGGCAACGGATTGACGGTTGCCTATCGCTTCCTCGCCGACGGCACCATTTCGGTACACGACGAGCGCTGGCTGACCTACCCATGGGGCGTCAATGGCGGCGAACCCGGCATGCGGTCCTCCAAGCGCCTGGTCCGCACGGACGGCAGCGAGCAGTGGCTGGGCGCGAAGTCCGAAGGCATCAAGGTTAAGCAGGGCGATATGCTGTATTTCAATACCTGGGGCGGCGGTGGCTGGGGCGACCCCTACGACCGCGATCCGGAATTGGTGCGTGCCGACGTGGCCAGAAGCCTGGTCAGCGCTGACGGCGCCAAACGCTACGGAGTCGTGATTGCCGTCGATGGATCCGTTGATGAAGCTGCAACCGAAGCGCTGCGGGCCGATCTGCGCGAGAAGCGCGGTGAACCCGGCCTGTTCGACTTCGGCGGAACGATCGAGGAAATCAAGGCTCGCTGTAAGGCTGAAACGCACCTCGATCCGCCTGTACCGCCCACCTTTGCCCAGACGGGCTGATGGCGGATCTCGATCGAGAATCACAGGGCCTGGGCGACCGCCCGGCCCTGGTGGTGGTCGACATGATCAACGGCTTCACCGATCCGGCTTGTCCGCTCGGGTCCGATGCCGATTCGGTGGTTCGGGCCAACCAGGAATTGCTGGCGGCTTTTCGCAGCCGTGCTCTGCCGGTGTTTTTCACGACAGTCGTCTATCATTCAAAGGAGGAGGCAAGAGTTTTTCGAGACCGTGTGCCTGCCCTTGACGTTCTGCAACCAGACAGCCACTGGGTGAAGGTAGACCCAAGACTGGGTCCTGGGGAAGGAGAAGCTGTCATTGAAAAACAATGGGCCTCGGGATTCTTCAAAACCGATTTGCTCGAACGCCTGCAGGCAGTCAATGTGGATTCCCTTGTGGTCACCGGCCTGACTACCAGCGGTTGCGTTCGGGCGACCGCGGTGGATGGGCTGCAACACGATTACAGGGTCGTTATCCCGGCCGAGGCCGTCGGCGACCGCAATGAAGAGGCGCACCGCGCGAACCTGTTCGATCTGAACGCCAAATACGCGGATGTGCTAAATTTAAAAAAAGTGCTGGAATTGCTTTAGGAGACCGCCATGCGGCCGATCGCGGGCATGGCCCGCTGCAACAATAATAAAAACCATCAACATATCTAACGTGGAGGACGGTATGAGACTCGGGTTCACTGGCCAGTGCATCGCTGGCGTCATCGCAATTGCATCCATAAACAGCGCCGTGGCGCAAACCATGCTGGAAGAGGTCGTCGTGACGGCCCGGAAGCGTGCTGAGAATCTGCAGGAAGTTCCGATCGCGGTCGCCGCGTTCACGAAATCAGAAATCGAGGCAGCGGGTATCGAGCGGCCGGCAGACTACATATCCCTGATTCCGAATGTGACCATTGTCGATACCGCGAACGTGGGTGACACGCAGGTCAGTATCCGGGGCATCGTATCGACCCGGGACGCCGAGGGCACCTTTGCCTACGTGGTCGACGGCGTGCTGACCACCAACCCCAATGCCTTCAACGAACAGTTGATCGACGTTGAGCAGATCGAAGTGCTGAAAGGTCCACAGGGCGCCCTGTATGGCCGAAACGCGGTGGCTGGTGCGGTACTGGTGACTACCCGGGTCCCGACCAATGACTTCTACAGCAAGGTCAAGGTGGGCGTCGGCAACAACGATTCCAGCAATGTCCAGGCAATCATCAGCGGCGCGATGATCGAGGACACACTGGCTGCGAGCCTGACCGGCTACTCCAACAAGACCGATGGCGATTACTACAACGCCTTCACCGAGCGGGACGGCCAGGTGGATTACCTGGAGGATCATGGTGTCAAGGGCCGGATGATCTGGACGGTCAATGACCGCACGACCCTCGATTTTCGTGCCGGCACGACCCGGGTCGAAGGAGGCGCGATCAACTTCAACGCGGTGTTCGCCATTCCCGCTTTCGTCAGTTTCCTCGGCAGCCCGGCCTTTTTCTCGGATGTGAACGATCATAATTTCGTTTTTGGATTCAACGTGCCGGGCGAGAACAAGCAGACGACCGATGAACTCTCGCTGAAAGCGGACTGGGAGGGGAGCGCTTTCGATGTCACGGCGATTCTCGCCTACAACAACCTGGATGAGTACCTGCTTTCCGACGGCACCAGCGCCACGTTTTACGGCTATGAGCTGACCGACCAGTGCCAGACGGATCGCTTGACGATAAACAGCTTCACCCGCCCGGACCTGTTCGGTGACCCGCTGGCGCCATTCCTGGTATTGCCCCCGGCTTCTGCCGGTGGTGCTGAATTCATGGGAGTTTACGGACCCTACACAGCGACCGCATGCGACGGTTACCAGTACCAGGAACGCAACCAGGAAGACATGAGCTTCGAGCTGCGCCTGACCTCCAGCGAGGATCAGAAATTCCGCTGGATTGGGGGCGCTTACTTCCTGCAGATCGACCGCGAAGTGGTTGTGGCTTACGGTGCGGATACCGGCCGGGGTTTCCTGCGCCAGCCGTATATTCCGCCGTCAGGCCCCAATCCAACGGACCTGCTGTTCTGGGATAATTTCGATACCGATGTGTACGCTGCCTATGGGCAGCTGGAATTCGACCTGGGCGATACGATGGAACTCGCGCTCGCGCTGCGTTACGACAAGGAAAAGCGCAAAGTCTCGAACAACGTGCCCAACGTGATGTCCTCGGGCCTCAACGGCAACCTGGCCGGCCAGCCGATCAATCCGGCTTACAACCAGTTTCCCGGCAAAATACCCGATCGCTCCGCGAACTTCAGTGAATGGCAACCCAAAATCAGCTGGCGCTGGTCCGCGACCGACAATATTAACGTATACGCGAGTTGGGGACGTGGTTTCCGCAGTGGCGGATTCAACTCGATCGGCAGTGAAGCGACCATCGATTTCTGGTACAACGCCGGATTCGGCGGGCCGGGTGAAGTGGTCGATTCCAATCTGATCATCAAGGACGAGTACGACAAGGAAGTGACGGACAGCTGGGAGCTCGGTCTGAAGACCATGTGGCTCGAGGACCGTCTGCGCATCAACGGTGCTATCTTCAGAACCACGATCGATGACAACCAGTTCTTCGAGTTTTTTGCCGGCCCGTTCGGGCTGATGCGCGTGGTCACTACCATCGACGAGGCCGAGATCAGTGGCTTCGAAGCCGATTTTGACTGGGCCGTGAGTCAGAACTTCCGCCTCTACGGTGGCCTGGGATTGCTGGACAGTGAAATCAAGGAGAACAGGAACCGGCCGTTGTCCGTCGGCAACGACGTTCCGCAGGCGCCTGACCAGACCTATAACCTCGGCGGACAGTTCGATTTCTCGGTGGGTGATAACTGGAACCTGATGGCGCGCGTGGACTGGCAGTACATCGGCGAGATGTGGTTCCACACCCTTCAGGGTGAACAGGTCCCGACGATCTGGCAGGTATTTTTCGGACCCGGTATCACCTCGGATATGTCACGCGCCAAGCGTGATGCTTACCAGACTGTCAATGCCCGCCTGAGCCTGAGCAACGATAACTGGGTGTTTACGCTCTGGGGCCGCAACCTGACAGATGAAGACTACCTGCAGGAAGTGATCCCGGCACCGGAATTCGGCGGCTCGTTTATTCACCCGTCAGCCCTGCGGGCTTATGGCGTGGAAGCTACCTTCCAGTTCTGATTAGCCTGCAAGAGGCCGCCAGGCGGCCTGAGAAGTAGCCCGGCAGCGCCGGGCTACTTGGGAGCCGCAGGCGACCCGCCGACCCTGGTTGGGTAAGCCGAGCGGAGCGAGCGGTACCAGAAGGGTCGTGCGCCCATAACACCTCGTCGAGTGCAGCCGCCTTCCGCCAAAGGCGGGAGCAGGGAAACGAGACTCCTTCATGAGGATCTCCCGATGCCCGGAAAAAAAGTAAACCTCAAAGACAAGTTTTCGCGGTTTTCCGAACACTGGTCCCCGCGAGTCGTGGCCGAACTGAACGACTACCAGTTCAAACTCGTCAAGATCAAAGGGGAATTCACCTGGCACGACCACCAGGATACCGACGAAGCCTTCATCGTAATGAAGGGTTCGATGAGTATCGAGTTCCGCGACGGGCTCGTCGATTTGTCCGAAGGTGAGATGTACGTGGTGCCGAAAGGGGTCGAGCATAAACCGCAGGCACGGGAAGAGTGCCACGTCATGCTCATCGAACCCAGGGGGGTCGTCAATACCGGCGAGACGGGTGGCGAACTGACCGCCGAAAACGACGTTTGGGTTTAGAACAGCGATGATGCCATGCACAACTCATCCAAATCCGAATACATTCCGGCGCTGAGCTATCACTGGCTCACGCCTTTCTACGATGCGGTAGTGGCCATTACCACGCGCGAGCGTACGTTCAAGCACGCCCTGATTGAGCAAGCCGGCATCGAAGCGGGGCAACAGGTTCTCGACCTGGCATGCGGCACGGGCACGCTGACCATCTGGGTGAAACAGTCTGAACCACTTGCCAACATCAGGGGCGTGGATGGCGACTCTCGAATCCTCTCCATCGCCAGGCGCAAAGCCGCCAGGGCAAACATCGAAGTACCATTCGATTGCGCCCTGTCATTCAGCCTGCCCTATCCCGCCGCATATTTTGACCGGGCGCTGTCCAGTCTGTTTTTCCACCACCTGACCTGGGAAAACAAGCAGCGCACGGCGGCGGAGCTGTCTCGTGTCCTCAAGCCCGGAGCGGAACTGCATGTGGCAGACTGGGGCCCTCCCACCAATAAGTTGATGCGGGGCCTCTTTTTACCGGTCCAGCTTCTCGATGGCTTCGGAAACACCGAGGACAATGTGGCGGGCAAACTTATCGTGCTTTTTGAAGAAGCCGGTTTTACCGAAGTTTTACAGCAGCGGACTTTCAGCACCATTCTCGGCACACTGGCGTTGTACCGGGCGGTCAGGGAGAAGTGACCGGAGTCGACGCATCGGGATCAAAAGCCCTTGGGTAAGCCTGCCTCCGGCAGGAAGTGATACATCGGCTCACCGTTCGCCCAATGGCAGCTTTCCGGTCTGGTTTTCATGAGCTTGCACTCAAAACGTTGTGCCCCCGCGCGATTGCCATGGCCCCGCTGCGCACAACGGCGATAATCTCCGAGCAGGCGCCCACACGGGAAATGAAATCATCCATCCGCTCGTTGGCGCCGGTCAGTTCCAGCGTGTAGGTTTCCGGGCTGTCGTCGAGCACGCGGGCGCCCGCTGCCTCGATAATTCCCGGAAGGCGGTCCTCAGAGTCCGCTGGAACCTTAACCTTCATCAGTAATAATTCCCGCTCGATGTGATCGTCCATGGTCATATCGGCGGTATTGACCACATCAACCAGTTTGAGCAGTTGCTGGTTGATCTGATCGATCACCTCGTCCGAGCCGCGTGTGACCATGGTCAGGCGCGAAATATACGCATCCTCGGTGGGTGCAACGCTCAGTGATTCGATGTTGTAACCACGGGTGGAAAACAGCGCGGAGACCCGGGCCAGCGCCCCGGCCTCGTTCTGCAGCAGAATTGATATGATGTGACGCATAGTGACTGCAATGTTGGCCCAGAACGAAGGCTATTGCAATGCGCCAGGACTTGTCCGACACTTCGACCTGTGATGACTCAAAAAGCGAACACTTTGGCCGCCTCAGGCCACCCCCTGGCCGGTCGATCCATGACTGGGGCGGAAATGATCGTCCAGGTCCTGGCGGACCAGGGCGTTGATGTTATTTTTGGATACAGCGGCGGCGCCATCTTGCCGACTTATGATGCGGTATTCCGGTACAACGCTGATCATCAAGCGAAGGACGGTAGCGAGCCGATGCCGTTGATCGTTCCCGCCAACGAACAAGTCGGCGTCGTCATGGTGACCTCAGGCCCTGGCGCCACTAACACCGTCACTCCGGTCCGCGACTGCATGGCTGATTCGACGCCGATCGTCGTAATTTGCGGGCAGGTGCCCACCCAGGCGATCGGCACCGACGCCTTCCAGGAAGCGCCGGTCAACAGCTGCCTCGGGCCTGTGGCGAAGCATACCTTTTTGGTGACTGATCCTGAAAAGCTGGAAGCCACCATTCGCACTGCCTTCGAGATCGCCCGCACGGGTCGCCCGGGGCCGGTAGTCGTCGATCTGCCCAAGGACATTCAAAACTGGGTCGGAACATTTCATGGGAAAGGGCTTTTACCGGTTCCAGGCTACCGCCAGCGGCTTCATGCAGCCCGGGACAATATTCTGGACGACAAGAAACTCGCGTCGTTTTACGGGATGCTGGAGGCGTCGGAACGCCCGTTGATTTACGCCGGCGGGGGCGTGATAAACGGTAATGCAGCGGATGAACTCAGGCAGATCTCGGAGCACTTGGGTATCCCAGTCACGACCACGCTGATGGGGATCGGAGCAGTCGACACCACACACCCCCTGTCCTTGCACATGCTGGGCATGCACGGCCTGGCGAGCGCCAACTACGCGGTCGAGGATTGCGACTTTCTGATAGCTGTGGGCGCGCGCTTCGATGACCGGGTTGCCGGCGTCCCGGAACGGTTCGCACCAAATGCCAGGAAAATAGCCCAGTTTGACATCGATCCCTCCGAGATCGGCAAAGTCAAGGCAGTGGACTGGTCTCACGTGGGCGTCCTCAAGCAGGATTTGCGGGCCATTTACGAATATGGCATGCAGCACCGGATCACACCGGATTTCAGCGCCTGGCACAGCGAGATCGCTGCACTCAAAGAAACCTACGCCCTGAACTATGATCGCGATAGCGATCTGATCCAGCCCTACGCGGTGATCGAGGCCATCAACGACATCACTGGCGGTGACGCCATCATCACGACTGGAGTCGGGCAGCACCAGATGTGGGCCGCGCAGTATTTCGACTACAAGCATGCGCGCCTGTGGCTGACCTCCGGCAGCATGGGCACGATGGGCTTTGGTTTGCCGGCCGCCATCGGGGCGCAGTTCGCCGCCCGCCACCATCTGGTCATCGATGTAGATGGTGATGCCAGCATCAGGATGAACCTGGGTGAACTCGAGACAGCTACAACTTACGAACTTCCGATCAAGGTCCTTGTAATGAACAACTTTGGCGACGGCATGGTCAAGCAGTGGCAGAAGCTGTATTACAAGGGCCGGCTGTCAGCCAGTGACAAATCATTGCGTAAAAAGGATTTCATCAAGACTGCGCAGGCCGATGGTTTCGAGTACGCAGTGCGCCTGGACGAAAAGAAAGACATGCACCGGACCGTGCGCGAATGGCTGGAATTTGATGGTCCCGCGTTTCTCGAGGTAATAATCGACCGGGATGCGGGTGTCTACCCAATGGTGGGCCCGGGCCTGACTTACGACCAGATGATCACCGGTGATTTCATTCCCCAACGGGTCAAGACCACCGAGGAGGATATCGACAGTTCGTCCATGTTCTGAGGAAGCCGGCGGTGCTCATTCCTCTCCTTTGTGGAGCTGGCCCGTACCCGGATTTTCTGTGAAGGACACGATGTCGTCCCTCAATAAATGCTATATCATCAGGTCTTTATAAGGAACAGGCATGAACAAGGTACCCACGGATTTCCGGCGCGTCACCATGATGGTCAACCACATGGAACCGGCGTTGACGATTTATCGCGACATTCTGGGCATGGACGTTTACTACGACCAGGAAATCGTCGTCTCGGGTAAAGGTCTGCCGGCTGGGGAACCGGACTCCAAGACCCGGCTGGTCATTCTGAAATGCAACGACCCGTATATCGGCATGATGGGGATAATGCAGTACCTCGATCCACCACTGCCGGAACCGGATCCTCGTCCTGTACCTAACCGGGTCAAGGCCGGCGAAATTGTTTTCGTCATGCACAATGACAATGTGGAAGCCGCCTACGAGAAACTGCAGGGCATTGAGGGCATCGAGATGGTCGCCGAGCCTCATGTCTCCGAATTTCCAAAGGCTGATGGCGGAGTGTTCCGGGTGATGGGCATCAGTTTCTTCGATCCCAACGGCTATTTCATCGAGTTGAACCAGTTCGTCGAGTGATACCGCTCCTCTCCACCTGAGGGGAGTTTGTAATTACCAACGGATTATGGCGGTGATGGCCGGACTGATTCGGCGACGCGACATGAATGTGTTTCTGAATTACGAGGCCACAGGACAGGTGTAGGCAAATCAACGGAGAACATCAATGTCAGATCTGCGACTGATCAGAGGGGCTTCGCCTTCCCGTCACGGCGGAATCCACTGGTACGAGTGGAAACCCAAGGACGAGGCGTTGGTGGGGCCGGCAGCTCCCGACCTCTTCCTGCTGCACCCGATACCGCATGACGGGGCTTTTTTCACCGTGATCGCTCCTTTCCTGGCAGCCGGCCGAACCGTGATCGCTCCGGACTACCCGGGATACGGCAGGTCGGATGGGTACCCGGAAACACCATCCATTGCGGTCTACGCCGAAGCCATGATCGACGTGTTGCGGAGACGTGATACACATGGACCGGCGGACCTTTTCGGATTTCATACCGGCTGTCTTGTCGCGGTCGAGATGTCGCTGCAATTTCCCTCCGAGGTTCATCGCCTGGTGCAGGTTGACGTGCCGTATTTCGATCCGGCCGACCGTCGGGAAATGTTGGGCCAGGACTGGGCGGTTGGCGGCTTTGTTGCAGCATTCAGTTACGAAAGCGAGAAACGCTATCGGTCCGTTAAGCACGATAGCCTGGTCATCGCCACGGACTCCAGCCTGGCGGAACCGAGCCGGCGAGCGGCCGCAGCGATGCGGAATTGCCAGCTGGAAGAAATGCCGGACGTGAAAGAGCCTGCCCTCGAATCCGGGGCGGTGCCGATTTCCACGGCCACACTCAAATTTTTGGATCAATGAAGGGGTCCCTGACCATGGATGGACACCGCGCGCTGAGCATTTTCAAGAGGATGGCCTTGATCCTGGCTTTGATGTGGTATTCGGGCGTCGCTTTTGACGCGCAAGCATCAAATTTCAACAACCTTGAGGGCGATCCCAAATTGCGCTCGGCCTCGGCACTGGTTGTCGGCGCGGATGGCAACATCATTTACGGTAAAGATGTCGAGACGGTCCGCCCCATTGCTTCCATCACCAAGCTGATGACCGCCATGGTGATCATTGATTCAGGTATTGATCTGGATGAGAAAATCACCGTGACCCGGGACGACCGCGACCAGGTTCAGATGACCGGATCCCGGCTTGAATTCGGCGCCAGGTTGTCCCGGCGCGAAATGATTCGGGCTGCTGCCGTGCTCGGCAGGACCTACCCGGGCGGCATGGCGAAGTTCGTCGTGCAAATGAACAGGAAAGCAGCCGATCTCGGTATGAACAACAGCCATTTTGCCGACCCGGCCGGGCTGAAGGTCGAAAACAAGTCGAATGCCAGCGACCTCGCCAAAATGGTCACCGCGGCGCGAGGTTACCCGCTGATCCACGAAGCCAGCACCTCCACCCGACTGGAGGTACGCCCATACGCCCGGCGAGGCCCGCTCGTCTACGGCAATACCAACCGTCTGTTGAAAAATGCAAGCTGGGATATCGCCCTGAGCAAGACCGGTTACATCAACGAGGCCGGCCGCTGCCTTGTCATGCAGGCAAACATCGAAGGTGAGACGGTTTCGATTGTGCTGTTGAATTCATTCGGCAAGCTCACGCCGTTCGGCGATTCCAACCGCCTGCGCAAGTGGATGCTGGCGCAGAGGTAGCAAACACCACCTGAGGTAAATCGGCTATTTGCTTGTGTGCTAGTCCGGCAGGTA
>CAMYKC010000082.1 GCA_947258865.1 uncultured Lysobacterales bacterium | reverse complement strand
ATACCCATTCAGCAGAAGCTCAATCGACCCGTGGTGCTCGCGGCCAGTCCCGGCGGGCGGGTGCTGATCGCAGACGACGGCCCCCAATGGGATGAGGTGTTTGGGGGCAAGGATGCGGTGATCGCGGATCGCATCAAGCCGAACCTCGAAAAACTGGATCTCAACGTGACGGCGTTGCTGCGCCTGGAACAGCTGGGGGCGGCCGATTCCGGTCGGTTGGCCGGTCCCAAGGCGGCCAATCTGGGTGAGCTGAAGTGGGCCTTTCCGGGTCGGGTGCCGCCGGGGATCGTTGTACCTTTCGGGGTGTTCCGCCAATTGCTGGAGCAGGAGATGGTGCCCGCTGGAAAGACGGTGTTCGAGTGGATGCGGCAGCAGTATCGGGCGATCGACCAGCTCGCCGGCCAGCCAGAGGCTCAAGACAGGGCGCGCCAGGCCTTCCTGGCCCGGTTGACGAATTGGATCATCAATGCCGATCCGGGCGAGGCGTTCAGGACGGAATTGCGCCGGGTCCTGGAGCAAACCTTCGGTGCGGATGGCAGCTATGCCCTGTTTGTCCGCAGTGACACCAATATTGAAGACCTGCCAGGATTCAGTGGCGCGGGCCTGAATCTGACAGTACCGAACGTGGTGGGTTTTGAAAACGTGCTAATGGCCATCTCGCAAATATGGGCCTCTCCCTTTGGCGAAAGGGCCTCTGCGTGGCGGCAAGAACGCATGGAGCAGCCGGAACATGTCTATGTCTCTGTTCTATTGATGCCGAGCGTGCCGGTTGAAAAATCCGGTGTGATGATGACGGTGGATGTGGAAACCGGTCGCAGAGATCGCTATTCGGTCGCGGTGAATGAGGGTATCGGTGGTGCGGTAGCGGGGCAGTCGGCGGAAGAGTTGCGTCTCGACTCCCAAACGGGAGAAGTGCGCCTGCTGGCCGAGGCGACAGCGCCCACTAAGCGTGTCCTGAGCCAGCAGGGTGGCTTACAGCTGGTGCCGGTTTCCAACCGGAAACAGGTATTGGAGCCAAACGAGATTGCGCAGTTGCTGACGCTGGCCGAGGCCTTGCCGACCCGCTTTCCTCAGCGCGATGATCAGGGCCAGCCGGCGCCAGCCGATGTGGAATTCGGGTTTTACCAGGGCGGGCTGGTGTTGTTTCAGATACGACCCTATGTGGGGAGCCGCAGAGCACTGAAAAATAATTATCTGAACCGTATGGATGCCGGATTGGAGCAGATGGACAGGCGCGTGGTCCAAATGCATGCGACGCCCGGGAATCAGGTCCGATGAAATATTTTCGCAATCTGACGGTGCTGTTCTCGATATTGCCTGCCGCGATGGTCGGCGCTTATCCCCTGGATGGTGATCAGTACACTGGTATCAGCCGTCTCGAAGGCTACCGCCTGGGCCAGGAAGGCAAGGTGGCGGGGGTGCTGCGGTTGCCCGCAGGCGCCCTGCTCAAGACCGAACAGGTCGATCTGCGCCTGGCCGAGCGACCCGATCTGGAGATGCCCGCAGCCGACCCAAACTTCACTGCGGAAGTGGTTGCACTGCTCGGTGATGATGCGGATCGTTATGGAATTGCCGTACTGGATCTGACGGATCTGTATAGACCCCGCTATGCCGAGCATCGTGCGGACCAATTCTTTAATCCGGGCAGTGTGGGCAAGCTGGCGGTGGCCATGGGCATATTTCAGGCGCTGGCCGAGGCCTACCCTGAAGATATCGGGGCACGCGAAAGCGTGCTGCGGGACAGCCCGGTGGTTGCCGATGGTTTCATCGTCCATGATCACCATAAGGTGCCCCTGTGGGATCCTGGGAGCCAGCAACTGACCCATCGCCCGATCCGGGAGGGGGACAGCGCCAGTCTCTGGACCTATCTGGATTGGATGATGTCCGCGAGTTCCAATGCAGCTGCTTCCATGAGCATGAGGCACCTGGTGTTGTTAAAGCATTTTGGGCGAGACTATCCAGTCTCAGAGGCTCGGGCCGAATCTTTTTTTAAGCAAACTCCCAGGACGCAACTCAGTACGCTGCTCGAAACGGGTCTTCGGGATGGTGTTGATGCAAGCGGCCTGGATGCCGGGAGTTTTCGACAGGGCGGTTTCTTCACCCGCGAGGGCAAGCGCCGGGTGCCGGGAACGAGCAGTTATGCCACGCCACGGGAATTGATGCGCTTTCTGCTTCACCTGGAACAGGGCAAGGTGGTGGATCCCTTTTCCAGTCGCGAGATCAAGCGCCTGATGTACATGACCCAGCGGCGTATCCGCTATGCATCATCACCGGCCTTGTATGAGGCGGCGGTCTATTTCAAGTCGGGATCGATGTATCGCTGTGGTCCCGAGCCGGGATTTCAGTGCAGGAAATACCAGGGTAATCTGCTGAATGTTTTGAATTCTGTGGCGACCAGCGAGGCCACCGCCGGCAGCGATCGACCGCTGTTCTATATGGCCGTGTTGACGTCGAACGTGCTGAAGGAAAATGCGTCGTGGGCGCACCGGTCGCTGGCCACCCGCTTGCACGAGCTATTAGAGCGACGCCACCTGCACGTGGTCGAAGATGAGATTGTCGAGGCCGACAATTAGCTGCTCGAGCCACTTTCCGCCTTGCGAACTTTGGGCCAGTGCCACGGCGATGTAGCGTCGACCGTCACGCTCGACAATGGCGCTATCGGCATGCCATTGCCTCCAGCTGCCTGATTTGCGGAAGATGTTTGAACCGGGGCGGGACTCGTTCAGGCCTTTGACAAACTTGTGGCTGATCCCGGGCTGCCCCAACATGGCCTTCATCTCCCGTGTGAGCTCGGCGGACAACAGCTGGCTGGTCTCAAGCAGGTAGTAGAAGCGCGCGACCTGGAAGGCGGTGGCGCCATGGGAAAGATTGTGTAAGGGATCTCTTTTCCAGGCTGGTTGCTTGCCATATTCCTTGCCGACCCACAGGCCGCCGTTGTTATCGCGGTCATACAGCAGATATTGCGGGGACTGCAGCAGGTCCGCGAGGTATTGCTTGCCCACGCGGTTAAGCATAGTGGTCGCGGCCCGGTTGGACGAGAAGCGAATCATCCGGGTCAGCTGATCGCGGGTTTTCTCGTCGAGTGCCATCTCGCCGTTCTCGATGTGCTTGAAAGCGCCCAGCAGGATGGCGATCTTTGGCAGGCTCGCGGCGTACATCATATGATCGCCGTTCACGGCTGCCACGCGCGGGCGTTGGGGCTCGGTGATGTCCACCAGGGCAACGCTGAGCGCGTTTTCTCGTGCGGCCGAAGCGAGACCAAATCCGTCGACGGTCTGCTCGAGATTCAGCTGGAGAGCGGGGTCCCTGGATTCAGCTAGTGCGGGATAGCGCGGGTCGGCCGCCGCTGGTATGACCCAGTAGACGGCTAAGACAATGAAAACAAGGTATTTTCGCGTGAGCAAGCACATATATCCTTAATTTTACTATTAAACGCGAAAGCGTAAATACGGGTTAATCGCTAGTTTCATGATCCAGAGAGAAGAACCGCCCAACGGGGACGCATCAGCCGCCCCTCGAACGATTTTGAGATCGGTGGTGCTGTTCATTAATTTCTTTCTAATAATCATGGCGTTATACCACCTCAAGCCGGCCAGTCGCTCGCTGATTCTGGAGTCCCATGGCACGTCGGCCCTGCCGTACATCTGGATTGGATCCGCGCTCGTGCTGCTGATTGCGATCACGCTATACAACAACATCGTCAGTCGCTACAGGCGCCTTAACATAGTGCTGGGCACATGTGCGTTCTTCGTGCTGCTGTTGGTGCTTTTCTGGGTTGCATTGCAAGCGCCCGGAGAGATCGCCCCCATCGCTTTTTATATCTTCGTGGATCTGTTCGGTGTGGTGCTGGTCGAACAGTTCTGGAGTTTGACGGACAGTATCTACACCACAGAGGAAGGCAGGCGCTGGTATGGCCTGGTAGGCACGGGCGGATTGGTGGGTGGCGCGGCGGGTGGCGGAGCTGCGGCCCTGATTATCAACTACACGCCGCTGCAGACGGCGGATCTCTTGTTGGTTGCCGCGGGGATTCTGGTTGTCATTGTGGCTTTGACCTGGTTGATGGGGCGGCTCCATATGTATGACGAGGATGCCGAGCCTGCCCCGACAGCCCCCCCGGCGAGTGGCTGGCGCGTCTTGACCCATAGCCGCTATCTGCTGCTCATCGCGGCGGCGCTGCTGCTTGCCCAGTTGGTGTCACCGCTGGTTGAGTTCCAATTCATGCGCACCGTTGAGGATCTGTATCGGGAGCGAGAGGCCCGCACGGCCATCCTCTCCGCATTTTTCAGTGTCCTGAACATGGTCAGTATTGGTATCAATGTCGTATTAACGCCGCTGATTCTGAATTACCTTGGTGTGCTCGCAGGGCTTGTGGTGCAGCCGCTGGTTCTGGCGACTGCCAGTTATGGATTTTATCTCCACCCCACATTCATCCCCGCAGCGATCATGAAAATCAGTGATCGTGGGCTTTCCTATTCCATCAATCGTGCGGCAAAGGAATTGTTATATATCCCGGTCGCACCGGAAATCATGTATCAGGCGAAGGCCTGGATCGATATGTTTGGCTACCGAATATTCAAAGTCTTTGGTTCTCTGCTGATCATACTGCTGACCCAGTGGACCGCGTGGGCTGCCGGTTATGGCGAGCTGAGCGTCGTGATCATCTTTGGCTGCATCATTTGGGGTGCTGTCCTGGTCTATCTGCACCGTGAATATCAAAATCTTAGCCGAGTTGATATGGCCACGATTAAGCCGGAGGGACGAGTGCGCTGACTGGACTTTCCCCGGCACCTTTTCCTGTCCCTCAATTGCCGCAAATTCCGCATCGCTTCAGCCGGAAGCCCGCAGTTGCTTCAGTAGCTCCACGCTGCGCGTCGGGGCCGAACGCACTGATACCGCGGGCTCACTGGCTGGTTGTGTGGGCGGTAGATTCCGCCCGCAAAAATGCCTTCTTAGAGAGTCACTATTATCTGGATCAGGAACCGGTTCGTGGCCTGAAAGATCCGGCTTTTCAGGAGATCGTGCGCCGCATAACCTCGATGTCCTCGTGGCACTCGGCGACGAGCTCCAGGAAGGAGTGGCCCCAAAGGTTGGTTCCCTCCAAGGCCGCGGCGGCGTTTGCGGCCTGATCGGTGCCCTGCAAATTGCGAATACCGTTGTATAGCTTGGCAGCAGACAGCAGCTGCACGTAGGGCGAGGGTTTTTCTGAGTTGGCTGCCGTTAGCGAGTCCTGTTGATCGATGCAGTCCGCGACATGGTCTGGCAAGCCCCATTTCCTGACAATTTTTGCGCCGATGGTCGATTGCCATTCACCGACCACCTTGTCCCAGGCCGGAGCGTCCTGCAAGTCAATGCCTTGCTTCAGAGCATAGGTTAGCAACCAGAGATTGCCGACCCGGTGAAACAGGCCGATCGTCAGGGCCTCGTCCGGGCTAACGATGCGGATTTTTTTGGCGACTACGTAGCAAATTGCCGCCGTACCGTTGCTGCTCAGCCAGATCTCTGCCAGCCAGGGCCGAATCGGCTGCAGCCATTCCTGCTTTTGCATTTCGATGATCGCGAAGCTGGAGACCGAGCTCCACACCATGTTGAAGCCTAGCCGAGCGACGGCGGTCTTCAGATCGGAGATCTGTACGTTGCGCGCGTTGAGTGCGGCGGAATTCGCGAGGTTCATCAGGCGGCTTACAAGGGCCGGTTCCGAGTTGATCAGCTTTACGATGTCCTTTATCTCGACATTCTCATCGCGCAATGCCTTGTTCAGGCGCATCGCAATATCGGGAAAGCCCGGTAGTTCTATCCTGCCCTGGAGGGCCTCGGACAAGTCCTCGAACAGGGCTTTGCTCGTGGTGGTCTTTCCCGGTGTCGCCAGCGTGTCCATTACCAGAACTCTCCTTGTCTAAGCAGGGCAGAGCCCTGATCACAGCCGATATTGTCTTCGTGGATCGGGCGTGGGTACTGTGCGGGTGTTCAAGAAATTCGAATCTCTGGGTGCGCTCTAACGCATTCGCACAGCAGATCTTCCCGGCATTATTCTTTAGAAAAGGCAGAAATAAACCCGGCACCTTTTCCCGTCACATCTCATCCAGAAGATCGAGCCCGGGCCGGTGGCAGGCGACGACGTCGATGTTTGCCGGTAGCGAATCCCGTCGCAGGCGCCAACGGCTGTAACCGAGGTTGCCGGGAGATTCCCCATTGTGATTTGACAGCGCAATACAAGGAATATGCGGATTGACAACGAGGTCGACACTCGGGAAGCAGGGACAGTGACTTTATTTCGTTCCGCCGGTGCCGCTCCTGTGGGAGTTGTGGTCACTGTCCCCCAATTGCAATCGCTCCAATCGGGCGGATCAGTTTCAGTGCAGGTCCCCGGACAATATTTGGTGCGAATCAACTGCTGGCGCTAATTTCGAGAGACAGCCTGGCGATTCTGCGTGTGTAGGTATTGATTCGCCGGTAACTTTCGATGATATCGGTCTCGATCTGAAAGGCCTCCATCCGATTGGGTTCATCGACTACCAGTCGCTTGGCGATGTGTTGCGTTGCTGCCTCGGCGAGCTCTTTGACAACGCCCTTAGTCTTGATTGCGTCCACGGCGTCCTGCTGGTCACCTGTTTCCAAACCAGCAAGGGCCTTTTCAAATGACCAGCAGACCTGCTCGTGGATCGGCTGCAGCTTCTCCAGCGTGGACGCGCTAATTACCAGTCCCGTGCTCCGTCGCTTTTTGCCGGCGGACAGCAGGTCCGTTTCCATGACGTCGCCGATGTTTTCCAGGTAGTTGGCGATGCCCACGAACTGATTCAGTTGCTGGGGCTGTGGTTGTATCAAATCCTTCTGTGAGAGTTTGCCGAGGTAGCGAATAATTTCTTCGTAGAGGGTATCGATCTCATCATCGGCATGCGACAGCGCGACGATGTCTTCTTCAGTTCCGCCGGTGACTGTCTGCAATGAGCGCTGCAGCATCGATTGGGCCAATCCGCCGAGCCGCACCAATTCGCGGCGCGCCTGGTCGAGCGCCATGGCCGGTTGTTCCAGGAAAAACTCGTCCAGGTACATCGGCTGAATGCCCGGCATCACTGGCCGCGGCGGCACAATCCGGTCCACGAGGCGGCTCAACGGTCCGGTGAACCAGACAAATACCAACAGGTTGCCGACATTAAACAAGGTGTGGGCATTGGCAATCTGACGCGGCGTATCGGCTGCGGCGCGAGTTACGGCATCCGCTGTCTCTGAGACCGGCGAGATCGCGCGGACCAGGTCGGCGAATTGCGCGATAAAGAATACCCACAGCAACACACCGGCAACGTTAAAGAGGATGTGCACCCAGGCCGCCTGCAACGCCTCGCGGGGACGGCCGATAGCAGAGATAAAGGCGGTGACACAGGTACCGATATTGGCGCCGAAAATGAGTCCAATGCCCGATTCGAGCGAAATGAGGCCCTGACTCGCGAGCACGATGACGATGCCGGTCGTGGCCGAGGAGCTTTGCACGATCGCCGTAAATGCCGCACCGAGACCCACCGCGAGCAACGGGTTTTGCATATTTTGCATTAACTCGATGAAGGGGCGCCACTGACGCAGCGGTCCCGTCGCGATACTCATCAACTCCATGCCGAAGAATATGAGCCCGAGTCCCATCAGTACGGTGCCCCACTGCCGGATGCGCTCGCGCCTGGCCAGGATCTCCGTGAAGAAGCCCACAGCGATCATCAGCAGGCCATACTTGTAGACTTGGAACGCGATGATTTGCGCAGTGACCGTCGTGCCGACATTGGCACCCAAAATCACGCCTATCGACTGACCGAGGCTCAGGATTCCGGCCGAGATGAAACCCACCACCAGCACGGTCGTGACGGAGGAGGACTGGATCACCGCGGTAACAACCGCTCCTGCGAATGCCGCAGTAAAACGGTTGGCCGTCAACCGCGCCATCAAGTTTTTCATGCCGCCGCCGGCAACCGTCTTGAGTGACTCGGTCATCTGCCGCATGCCATACAGAAACAACGCCAGCCCACCGCCCAGTTGGGTGACCAGCAGGCCCAACTCGAGGGTATCGGGCGACGTTATATTCTCCATGTCTAACTGCTCGCGAAATTGACCATAGCGACTACTTGAAGCCAGTTGAATTTGTCAGACGCTGCTAAACAGGGGGCAGTGACCTTAATTTGGTCGGCCGGTCTCGCTCCTGCGGGAGTTGTGGTCACTGTCCCCAAATTGCCGGCCGCAGATCAATTGGATGTCGCTTAGCCGGAGAACACAGAAAAACTCAAGCCGCAGTAGGCCAAGTAGCCAGTTACGAGAACTCCTCCTTCCCATCGGTTCAATCGATTCCCTGTGTACAGAAATACCAAGAGCAGAAACGAGGATCCGAGCATAACCCACTGATCGAAATTCAGGATCCGTTCGTGGACGGGGAGTGGTTGAAGTAGCGCAGATATGCCGAGAATGGCCAGCAAGTTGAATATGTTGCTCCCGAGCACATTTCCAACAGCTACATCGGCGTGCTGACGTAAGGTCGCAATTACGGAGATTGAAAACTCCGGAAGAGATGTTCCAACTGCAACCAAGATTAGGCCAATCACCGCCTCCGAAAGGCCAAGGTCTTGCGCGATGCCAACGGCGCCGCCGAGAAGTACACGCGATCCGATGATCAAAAGAATCAAGCCGATGGCTACGCTGGCCACTGTCCACACGACTGATTGGGGCATGGCAGAGAATTCTTCGGCTTCCGCTTTATGGACTTCTGCCGAAGCGGTTGCGTGGAAGCGCTCGCTCCAATAGGCCCATCCTAGATAGGCTACAAAAGCCGTCAACAAGACCGCACTGTCACCCCGACCTAGAGCACTTCCTGCAGCCAACACGAGAAATAGCAGACTTGCTGCCAGCCCAGTCACCGCGTCCCGTCGAAGTGCTGTCGGTTTCACGCTTAGCGGTCTGATAAGGGCGCATACTCCCAGGATAAGCAATATGTTGCCGATATTGCTGCCCACAATATTTCCCATCGCAATGTCCGGCCGCTGACTCATTGCGGCATCGACGGAGACGACGAGTTCTGGAGCGGAAGTACCGAAGCCGACGATCACAAGACCACTCAATAAGGGAGATATCCCCAGCCTCGAAGCAGCAGCCAAAGAGCCGCGAATCAATGCCTCCCCGCCTGCCGTGAGCAGGATCACTCCGATCAACAGCAACAAGTAGTTCAATTGCCGAACTCGATTCTAAGGCTCGCGATTCTAAGGCTATGCAAAGTAGTGGCTAAACAGGGGACAGTGACTTTAATTCGGTCAGCCAGTGTCGCTCCTGTGGGAGTTGTGGTCACTGTCCCCCAATTGCCAGCGCCTGCACCTGCGTCATCACCCGCAGCAGGTTTTCGCTCCAGATCTTGCGCAGGTCAGCTTCGCTGTAACCGCGGCGCAGGAGTTCGCGGGTGAGGTTGGGGATCTCGCTGACGTCGATCATTCCGTCCACGCCGCCGCCGCCGTCGAAGTCTGCCCCGATACCAACATAGTCGATGCCCATCACCTCGATCAGGTGGTCGAGATGGTTGGCCACGATGCTCACGGTAGCCAGCGTCGGCGGGAACCTGGCGTTGATGTCGCCCATGGCTTCCCAGAAGCGTTCCAGCTTCTCATCCGGCGAACCGGGGCCGGTAGCCAACTCGCGCCCCATCACGGCCAGGGCCGCCTGGCGTTCCGGATGCTGCGGCAGCTCGGCGATGTAGTTGCCCAGCGAGTTCACCTGCACCACGCCGCCACGCGCGGCAATGGCGCGCAGCATGTCGTCGCTGAGATTGCGCGGGTGGTCGTGCACCGCGCGCGCGGAGGAGTGCGACGCGATGGGCGGTGCGGTGGACAGTTCCAGCACGTCCCAGAACACCTGGTCGGAGGCGTGGGACACATCCACCATAATCCCCAGTCGGTTCATCTCGCCCACCACCTCCCGGCCCAGATCGCTCAGGCCCCCGTGCAGCGGGCCTTTCCTGTCTGTCGACGAATCGCCGAGGTCGTTATTGGCCGTGTGCAGCAGCCCGATGTAGCGCGCCCCCAGGTCGTAGAAGCGCTGCACGTTGGTGATGTCCCCGCCCAGCGCGTAGCCGTTTTCCACGCCAATCAGCACCGCGTGCTTGCCGGCGGCCACCGCGGCGCGCACTTCATCCGGCGTGGTGGCCAGCGCCAGCTCCGCCGGGTTGGCCGCCACCGTCGCGCGGATGCGGGCGAAGATCTGCTCGGCCCGCGCGGCCGCCGCCTGCGAGCCGGCTGCCGTGAGTTCGCCCTGTTGCAGGAACACTGCCCAGAAGCCGGCGTCGAGCCCGCCTTCGCGAATGCGTGGCAGGTCCACCTGGCTCATTGTTACGCGCGCATCGTGCCGCTCGCGCACGTCCCAGCCCGGGCGCA
>CAMYKC010000081.1 GCA_947258865.1 uncultured Lysobacterales bacterium | reverse complement strand
TATGAATGTCGCCTTCATCCATGCGGATATACTTCGGCTCGTTGAACAGTAGCTGGCTGTCACGCTCATCCTGGGTGGGTGCGGTCTCGTCCTTCAGTTGCGGAATGGCCGTGCCCCAGGGTTTGGTCGTGATCGGCGCCAACAGGTTCAGGTCGGTTTCGCCGTTACGGGACTTGATGCGCCAGGCGATGACACCCTTTTCCTCATCACGAAGGACTCGTACCGAGTGTCCCAGTGGGGCGAAGTCTGCGTAGCCACGAACATCAATGGCGTTCATTGGGCAGGCTTTGACACATGAGTAACACTCCCAGCACATGTTGGGTTCAATGTTGTAGGCGCGGCGCAGGGTCGGATCGATGTGCATGATGTCTGAAGGGCAGATATCAACGCAGTGTCCACAGCCGTCACAACGGGTCATGTATACGAAAGTAGGCATATTGGTTTTCTCTTGAAAATTTTGGTCTTTGAAACGACTCAGTAGTGGCTTGGCGCTTCGCGCTTGATGCCAAGGCCCATGTCGGGCGGATTTTTGCCCAGATATTCCGGAATATCCGGATACCTTTGCTGTACGGCAGGATCCGTCAAATCGGGTACTTCCGGCAGATTCTCCATCGAACCGTCGGCTTTGGTCACCCGTTTCTGGAAAGCGGCGGCTGGTTTGAAGAACATGTGCGCGAACTTGGACCAGAGAACCGTGCCGAACAGCACCGTAGTGGCGGCGATGAACAGGACGAAGAAGAACATCGCCCCAAAAACGGACCAGAGCAGTGCGAACGTAGTGGTCGCGAGCAGCGCCAGGATGAACAGGTCGGCCCGCACCACCCGGTACCAGGCATTGCCCTCCGCCGCGACATCGACGCGGATGGCGAACCAGAACCAGTAACCGCCGATGCAGACCATCAGGGCACCGAGGTGCCACAACAATGGCCAGACCCCCGCTGAAGACGAGTTGGCATAACCGAAGATCAAGACGGCCGTGCTGAGGACGAACAGGATGAAGCCGTACATCGTCAGCAGGTGTACAACCCGGCGGCGCTGATTACAGAATTCGGCCGAAGTCAGCACGTCTTCCGCCACTGTTTTGATGGCTATGCCAACCTTTTCCCCGCCGGATACCCGGCGGCTGGCCATTTTCTTCTGCTTTTCCGAATTCTCGAAGAAGTACTTCGCACTTTTTTTGTGGATGGTATCCAGAAGTGTGCCGCCGACGACCAGAAGGGCCATTAAGACCACGTAGATCTGCATCGCGATGGGAGGGATGAGCCCCGCAAGCTCGGAGAACGGGTTGATGGTGAACATGTAATCGGGTCTCCTCAGGGGTTAATCATTGAATTATTGATTCTGGAGCAATATCATTCGCGACACATTTTGCCGAACATTATGAATTACTAATGTTTCAGTATCCCAGTGTTCAAAAGAGAAAACAACCGTTCGGTGAGTTTGCCTTGTCAGATGTCAATTACCGGGTGACCGGCCGATCGGATTAGAGGCGTAAGCATGTTCAAAATCGACAATTGCCCCTTTTGCGGCAACCCTGAAATGATCATCGAAAACGAGTTGGCATTCGCCCACTATGACAGCTACCCGATCAATGACGGTCATTGCCTGATTATTCCGCGCCGGCATTTTGCCGGATACTTCGAGGCCACTGCCGAGGAAAAAGCGGCCATCTGGGAACTGGTGGATGAGGTCAAGCCGATCATCGACCGCGACTTCAGCCCGGACGGCTACAACGTCGGCGTCAACATCGGCGCGGCTGCCGGCCAGTCGATACCGCACCTCCATATCCACATGATCCCGAGGTACATAGGTGACATGGAGGACCCCAGTGGCGGGGTGCGCGGAGTCATACCCCACAAGCAGAAATACTTGCGAAAAAGGGGTCCGCGAAAAAGGGGTCAGAGTCAAGTGCCAGAGTGATTACTCTCGCGAAACAGAAAAAGGGGTCAAGAAAAAGGGGTCAGAGTCAAGTGCCAGAGTGATTACTCTGACCCCTGCTCTCACTCTCATCACTCTGGCACTTGACTCTGACCCCTGCTCTCAATGACTCTGGCACTTGACTCTGACCCCTGCTCTCATTGAACCCGTCAATCCCTGAAGGAGATAAGAAACATGTCAAAGCTGGTGGAGCCGCACGGCGGTAATGGTCTGAACGCATTGCTCGCGCCCCAGACGGAGCGGGCGGAGGAACTGGCCCGTGCCCGAGGATTGACCAGGGTGCCGATGACCAGCCGCGAGGTATCGGATGTGCTGATGATGGCCATGGGCGCCTACACGCCGATCGACGGGTTCATGAGCGAGGCGGACTGGCGCGGTTCCTGCCTCGACATGAAACTTGAAAACGGAGTCTTCTGGCCGATTCCGATTACGCTCTCCTGCGACAGGGAACTGGCCGACAGCATCCATGTGGAGGAAGAGGTCGCGCTGGTCGACGGCGACAGCGGCGAAATCCTCGCCATCATGGAAGTCACGGAAAAGTACGCGCCGGACAGGAACCTGGAATGCGAGCATGTATACCGGACCACGGACACGGCCCATCCCGGTGTCCTGAAAGTGGTGGACCAGGGCGAGATCAACCTGGCCGGGCGGGTAACCTGCCTGTCAGAGGGGGAATACCCCGAGAAATATCCGGACCTGTATCTGCGCCCGGCCGAGGCGCGGGCCATGTTCCTGGAAAATGGCTGGTCGCGGGTGGCCGCCTTTCAAACGCGCAATCCCATGCAACGCGCACACGAACACCTGGTAAAGATCGCCATCGAGGTCACCGACGGGGTGTTCATCCACCAGGTCCTCGGCAAGCTGAAACCCGGAGACATTCCGGCGGACGTGCGCACACGGGCCATCCAGGCGATGATCGACAGTTACTTCGTTCCCGGCACGGTGATTCAGGCAGGCTACCCGATCGAGATGCGTTATGCCGGGCCACGGGAGGCGCTGCTGCACGCCCTGATTCGCCAGAACTTCGGCTGTTCACACCTGATCGTCGGGCGCGACCACGCGGGCGTCGGTGATTACTACGGTCCCTTCGATGCCCATCACATCTTCGAAACCCTGTGGGACGGGGCGCTGGAAACCCGGCCGCTGAAGATCGACATCACTTTCTATTGCAACAAGTGCTTCGGCATGGCGACCGGCAAAACCTGTCCCCACGGCGACGAAGACCGCATACATATCTCCGGCACGCAACAGCGGGCGATGCTCGCCGAGGGTGCCCCGGTGCCCCGCGAGTTCGGACGCCCCGAGGTGATCGAGATTTTGAGGGAGTACTACGCCGGACTGTCCTGACCGGCTGTAACCAAGCGGCGAAAGACAGCCTCCCTTCCGCTCTTTCGGCGAACCGCGCCGCCCTCGCGCAGGCGTGGATTCAGTGGGTGGATCAAGCAGGCGGTGAGCTTCCCCTCGGCGGGCTTTAGTATATTAGGAAAACATGATATTTTAGGATTCCCAGGAGTTTCTGCGCGGATACCCCCATGTCCAACCCGGTTCATGACCCCCTGTCGAAGAAGCTAGACGAGGAAAGCCGCTTAGAGGTCAAGAATACGACCTGTTATATGTGCGCGTGCCGATGCGGCATTCGAGTCACTTTGCGTGACGGCGAAATTCGGTTCATCGAGGGCAATCCGGACCATCCGATAAACAAGGGGGTGATTTGCGCCAAGGGATCAAGCGGGCTGATGAAGCAATATTCGCCGGCGCGCCTGACCAAGCCGTTACTGCGCAAAGCCGGGAGCGATCGCGGTGACAACGAATTCGAGGAGATTTCCTGGGATAGGGCATTCGAGATCATGGAGGAACGACTGGCCGGCTTGCGTTCCAAGGATCCCAGGACGTTCGCCTTGTTCACTGGCCGTGACCAGATGCAGGCGCTCACCGGGTTGTTCGCCAAGCAGTTCGGCACGCCGAATTACGCGGCCCACGGCGGTTTCTGTTCCGTGAACATGGCTGCCGGAATGATTTATACCACTGGTGGGTCATTCTGGGAATTCGGCGGTCCGGACCTGGAGCGCGCAAAGCTGTTCGTGATGATCGGCACCGCCGAAGATCACCATTCCAACCCGCTGAAAAAGGAGATCTCCCAGTTCAAACGCCAGGGTGGCAAGTTCATTTCCGTCAACCCGGTGCGCACCGGTTACTCAGCGATTGCCGACGAATGGGTTCCCGTCCGGCCGGGCACCGACGGCGCATTGTTGCTGGCCCTGATCAATGAAATCATCAAGCAGGGACTGTATGACCGCGATTTCCTGGTGCAGTACTCGAACGCGGCCGAACTGGTGAACCAGGATGAGGGTTCATCCGAGTATGGGATGTTCGTGCGCTCCGATGCACTGGTTGAGGAGGGATGTTTCGAACCGCAGAACAAACTCTGGTGGGACCGAGCGCTGGACCGGCCTGTCGCCACCCATGCGGCCGGCGCTGATCCCTTCCTTTTGGGTCAATTCACCCTCGAAGACGGCACGCCGGTAAAGTCCTCGTTCCAGTTACTGGTGGATCGCGTCAAGAAATATACTGCCGAGTGGGCGTCCGGCATTACCGGGATACCCGTGGACACCATCCGGCGCCTGGCCCACGAAATGGGCATCACGGCACGAGATGAAAAGATCGAGCTGCCGATTCCCTGGACCGATGTCTGGGGCAACGAGCACGAGACCGTGACGGGCAACCCGGTGGCCTTCCACGCGATGCGCGGCCTGGCCGCTCATTCAAATGGTTTCCAGACCATTCGCGCTTTGTCCATCCTGATGAGCATTCTCGGCACCATCGACCGCCCCGGCGGTTTTCGCCATAAGGCGCCATTCCCGAGGCCCATTCCGCCATGTGCCAAGCCACCGAACAGTCCGCGGGCCGTACAGCCGGATACACCCCTGGATGGCATGCCCCTGGGTTGGCCGGCAGACCCGGCTGACCTCTTTGTCAACGACGACGGCAGCCCGGTGCGTATCGACAAGGCGTTCTCCTGGGAATACCCGCTGGCGGTCCATGGCCTGATGCACAACGTTATCACCAATGCCTGGCGCGGCGACCCGTACCCGATCGACACCCTGATGCTTTTCATGGCCAACATGGCGTGGAACTCTTCCATGAACACCAGTGAAGTGCGCAAGATGCTCAATGACAAGGACGAGGACGGTCAGTACAAGATCCCGTTCCTGATCGTGGCCGATGCCTTCCAGTCGGAAACGGTCGCGTTCGCCGATCTGGTTCTGCCGGATACCTCCTACCTGGAGCGCCACGACTGCATGTCCATCCTCGATCGGCCGATTTCCGAGTTCAACGGGCCTGTCGATTCGGTGCGCATCCCGGTGCTGCCGCCCAGCGGCGACAGTAAACCTTTCCAGGAAGTGATCATCGAATTGGGTTCCCGCCTCAAATTGCCGGCCTTCACCAACGACGACGGCAGCCGCAAGTTCCGCGACTACCCGGATTTCGTGATCAACTACGAAACCAGCCCCGGTTCCGGCATCGGTTTCCTGGCCGGATGGCGCGGCAAGGGCGGCGAGAAGTTCATGAAGGGTGAGCCCAATCCCAGGCAATGGGAGATGTACGAGAAGAACAACTGCGTGTTCCATTACGAACTCCCCAAGTCCTATCAGTACATGCGAAACTGGAACCAGGGGTACCTGGAATGGGCCAAGCGCCACGTGCTGACGCGATATGCTGAACCCATCAACATCCACATCTATTCCGAAGTTCTGCAGAAATTCCGCCTGGCCGCGCAGGGCAAGTCGGATGGCAGGCAACCGCCCGATCACCTGCGCAAGCGCGTGGCGACCAATTTCGACCCGCTGCCGTTCTATTCGCAGCCGTTGGAAGCGAAAATCACCGATCTGCACAAGTACCCTCTCAACGCCATCACCCAGCGGCCCATGGCGATGTACCACTCCTGGGATTCACAGAATCCCTGGTTGCGGCAGATCCACACCTACAATTTCCTGTACGTCAACACCCAGACGGCGCGCAAGGCCGGTATCCAGGACGGCGCCTGGATTTGGGTCGAATCCATGCACGGGAAGGTTCGCTGCCAGTGCCGTCATTCGGAGGCCGTGGAACCCGGAACCGTCTGGACCTGGAACGCCATAGGCAAGGCATCCGGCGCATGGGGCCTGGACAGCGATGCAAACGAGTCGAAACAGGGCTTTCTGCTCAATCACCTGATCAGCGAGGAGTTGCCGTCGTCCGGAGGGACCGGCCAGGTCTCCAATTCGGATCCCGTCACCGGCCAGGCCGGCTGGTACGACGTGCGAGTCCGCATCTATCCGGCCGCCGAGGGCGAACCGAAGGTCAGTTCACCGCAGTTCGATGCGTTGCGGCCGGTATCCGGGCAGTCGGTGGAAAACAACCCGGGGCGCTGGCTGAGTTACCTGGCCGGCAGGGGGAGCCGATCATGACCCAGTTGGCGCTGGTTATCGACCTCAACGTTTGCGTGGGCTGTCAGGCTTGTGTCACCAGTTGCAAGGAATGGAACACGTCCGGAACGGCCGGTCCGATGGCGGACATGAATCCCTTCGGCAAGGACCCGACCGGTACCTTCTTCAACCGGGTACAGACGTTCGAGGTGGGCACTTACCCCAATACCGAAACCGTGCACTTCCCCAAAAGCTGCCTGCACTGCGAAGATCCACCCTGCGTCCCGGTCTGCCCGACCGGAGCCAGTTACAAGCGCGAGGAAGACGGAATCGTGCTGGTTGACAACGACAAGTGTATCGGATGCAAGTACTGTTCCTGGGCGTGTCCCTACGGAGTTCGCGAACTCGACGAACACCAGAAGATCATGACGAAGTGCACGTTATGCGTGGACCGCATCTACGATGAGTCGCTGCCGGAAAACGAACGCAAGCCGGCCTGTGTGAATGCGTGTCCCACCAACGCGCGCCTGTTCGGGGACGTCAACGATCCGGAGTCGGAAGTTTCGGCTGCGATACGTGAGCAAGGCGGCTACCAGCTGATGCCTGAATGGGGTACGAAGCCGGCGAACCATTATCTGCCGCGCCGCAAGGCCCGGATCACGATCCACGAGGATGAACTCATCCGTGCCGACAATCCGCTCAGGAAGGAGCGTCATCTACCCATGCCGGATGCCGATGATCCGACCCTCGATGAAACGACCAGCTGGTAATGAGGAACCTCTGATCCAATCATGAACTCGTATCTTGCGTCTAAACTGCCCAGATTCTGCGTTCCAAATCTTCGCAATAGCTGGCTATTACGCGCGATTCGCGCCTTGAATCTGAACATTTTAGATCAAAATCTACTTCGCCCAAGATTGGATCAGAAGATCCTTGGTAAACATAGGTTTCATAGAAATCTTAGGTTTCTGAACCGGAGTAAGAAATGCACCCTGCGTTCTCCGTCATCTTTCTCACCACCCTGATCGGGGCCGGTCAGGGTCTCTTCCTGGCACTTTACACCGGCCAGGTGTATGCGGTCTTCGACGTTCTGCCGGTCCAGGATCCGGTAAACTTCTACGCGCTGGGCAGCCTGATCGCACTGCTGTTGCTGGTGGCGGGCCTGATCAGTTCATTTCTCCACCTGGGACGGCCGGAACGTGCCTGGCGCTCAGCAGCCCGGTGGCGGACTTCCTGGCTTTCCCGCGAGGTGATTGTTCTGCCGGCTTTCATGGGTACGGTCGCAGCCTGGGGTTTGTTACATTACCTTGCCTGGAATCCGTTGCTGTTTTCTTTTCGCGGTACCTTCGGGATAGACCTGTCCATGGTGATCGGCGCAGTCGGGACGCTGCTGGCCTTCGCCCTTTACTTGTGTACCGGCATGATCTACGCCTGTATCAAGCAACTCCAGGAGTGGGCGACTCCGCTGACCGTGCTCAACTACACCCTGTTCGGTCTGGCTTCCGGTTTCCTGCTGGCGACCGCCTTTGCCAATTCACGCGGCGCCGGCCTGGTTGATTTCCTGGGCGGCTGGGCGATTTTCGCGACCGTCGTCGCCTTCGTTACGCGTGCGGCCAGCCTGATCCGTAATGCTCGTCTCAAGCCCAAATCGACACTGGGGACCGCCATCGGTGTTCGCCATAGCAAGCTTGAGCAGAAATCCCAGGGTTTCATGACGGGATCGTTCAATACCCGGGAATTTTTCCATGGCGCAAGCCCGCGCAAGTTCCTCTTCGTAAAGTGGCTGTTCCTGTTGCTGGTGTTCCCGGTTCCGCTGGCGCTGGCTTCAGCAGGTATCGCGGCTGAAAGCACCGGCCTGCTGCTCGCGGCCTTTCTCACCCAGTATGTCGGTTTGCTGGCAGAGCGCTGGTTTTTCTTCGCCCAGGCGAACCATCCGCAGAACCTGTACTACCAGACAGTTTGAGTACAGCGAGGATCAAGGCCGTTCGGGCTTGTACCGAGCGCGCAGTGCCGCGCCCTCGAATACCAGCCCGGACAGCGCAGTGAATAACGCCACCGCTAACAGGATCACGGCCAGCCTGGTCCATGGCTGCTCAAAAGCGATGCGCATCTGCGCGAAGACATACAGCGCTCGAAGCCACTCGAGCGAACCCAGGACCAACAGGACCTGGAACAAACGGGGGACCCAGGGCTTGCGCAGGAACAGCAGGAACAGCAAGAGAACGCAAAGGCCGGTCAGTATGACATTCCCCGCCCTGTAGAAATGGGCTGCCAGCAGCAGAAAGCTCAGGATGACAGGCAATAGCCGCAGGGCATTCAAATGGTGGGCTTCACGTTCGCATTCAGGCGGAACAGGTTTGTGGGGTCGTACCGGTTCTTAACCTTCACAAGTCGCTCGTAATTGCCCTGGTAATTGCTGTTGACCGACTGTACCGAGTGCGTGTCGACCTCGTTCGTATACCAGCCGTCCGTGAACGGTGCATAGTTCTTCCAGTTGGCCCGACCGTATTCGATGAAGGAATCGGCCGGCTCGGACAACGGCCATTCGACGATCGCAAACATGTTTGCAATGGACTTGCGGTGGGCGAATGCCGTCGCATCCGCCGGCACGCGGCCGATGGCGCCCCCGGAATGCTGGAAGAAAAACGTGGTTCCGCGGTCGGCGAAGGTCTCGAAGTTATCCGCTATGGCATCGACCAGGGTGCCGGGGAATTCATTAATGAAGCCGGACTTGAGGTACTCGCCGGAGTTGCGCGGATCGGTGTTGTCCCAGGAGCTCTGGATGGCCACGTAGTTTATCGCCTTGATGTCCTCATTAATGGGCTTGCCGATCTTGTACATAGGCGCCAGGACCTTGTCGGCATCCGCCGCTGCGCCGGACCAGCAGGTGTGCAGCATGCACATGCCGTCGGTCTTGCCGATAGAGGAGGTCGCCATGAAGTCGAGGTACAGCTCGTCGGGCGCTGCCTGGACATGGTCCGCGTAAAAGGCCAGCACATCACGCATCTTCTCCAGCGGGAAGACGATGCCGCCGCCGATCACCTCCCGCTGCATCGGGTGCAGCGCGAACTCGAAGGAGGTGACCACGCCGAAGTTGCCGCCGCCGCCGCGCAGGGCCCAGTACAGGTCGGGATTTTCGGTGGGGCTGGCACGCCTCAGCTGGCCGTCGGCCGTGACGATTTCGAAGGCCCTGACGTTGTCCAGCGCCAGGCCGAAACGCCGGGCCAGCCGGCCGAAGCCCCCACCGAGCGTCAAACCGCCGACGCCGGTGTGCGAAACGGTGCCGGCCGTCGTGACCAGGCCCTGCGCCATGGCTTCATGATCCAACTCGCCCAACAGGCTGCCGCCAGCTATGTAAGCCGTGCGGCTGGCCGGATCCACGCGCGCGCTGCGGAAGGTGGACAGGTCGATCTGCAGACCGCCGTCGCAGGTCGATTTGCCGCCGTAGCTGTGGCCGCCGCACTTCACCGCCACCAGCAGATCGCGTTCGCGCGCGAAGGTCACCGCCTGCATGATATCGGCCGCGCCACTGGGCTGCACGATCAGCGCGGGGTGGCGATCAATGCTCGCATTGAGCACGCGCCGGGCGGCCTCGTAACCGTCAAAGCCGGGCAACAAAAGGCGGCCGCGCAGGCTGTCGCTCAGTTCCTTGACGGCAGCTTGTTCCAGGGTGACCTGGGCGCCTGCGCCGGTCACGGCGTTCACATCACCGCTGACCTCGCTCATGGCGGCTAGAGCGGAGGCAATCGCCTGAGCAGTGGGAAGGGAGGTGGCAACGGTGGCTGCGATGGAAGATTGAATAAACTGGCGACGTTTCATAGCAAGGATTCCTTATTGATGTTTTAAAAAAACATAGCCGAGTTTTTGGCTAATCGCCACAAATTCTGCACAAAAGTACTGCGAGCGCATGAGTTGCCGTGTCCGCAAGAGGTAGTGGCTACCGGTATGCAGGACACGCTCGAGACGTCCGTGTGCACTAATCATCTGTTCCCGACAGATGATTGTCCTGTATACCGGTAGCCGCTACCTCTCAGTGAGACAGTTGGTAAATCCCGCGCATGGCTCGCTCCTGCAGGTAGAATAGCCTTTTGAATTTCGAGATATTGCTGATGACCGATCAACGCTTCTCCGGAACCGACCGCTATGTCGCCACCGAGGACCTGACCACTGCCGTGAATGCAGCGGTAACCCTCGGCCGCCCTATTCTGATCAAGGGTGAGCCCGGCACCGGTAAGACTCAACTCGCCGAGGAGATCGCCCGAGG
>CAMYKC010000080.1 GCA_947258865.1 uncultured Lysobacterales bacterium | reverse complement strand
GCCTCCCGATCGGTCACGGCACGCAATGAGCGGCCAATCAGGCGCTGGATTTCAAGCGTGCGACCGCCCTGTTTTCCACGAGCAGCTTCGCGAAACATCCGGCTTCCGGTGGAACGCGGCAACATCCCGTACTCAGCGGTCACCCAACCCACGCCTTTGCCGCGCAGGAAAGCCGGCACGCGTTCCTCCACGGAGGCTGTGCATAAAACATGGGTATCCCCGCAGCAAATCAATACGGATCCCTCAGCGTGACGGGTAAATTTCCGCTCAATCACAACCTTTCTCAATTCGTCCGGTGCTCTGCCGCTCGGTCTCATGGTGATTCCCCGATTGTATTCATTTTTTTCTGCCGTCAAACAGCGCTGACGCGACTCCTGTTTGCCGGTACCATTGTGCCAAGCAAACCACGGGACAACAATTCATGATCCGCAGTATGACAGGATTTGCCAGTGCTGAGCGGCAATACGATTTCGGCCGTCTGACCTGGGAGCTACGGTCGGTAAATCACCGTTATCTCGAAATAGGTTTCCGGGTTCCCGAGGACTGCCGTGTACTGGAACCAGACATCAGGCGCATCCTTGGCGAGCACCTGAGCCGGGGTAAAGTTGACGCGACGCTTAGATTCACGCCAGCCGCGGAAATCACGAGTTCAAACCTCGTGTTGAATGAAAATATATTCAAACGCCTGCTCTCGCTTCATGAAGACATTAAAGAGACCAGCGGAGTGCAGCAGGAAACGGACCTGCAGGCCCTGATGCGCTGGCCGGGTGTTGTTGAGGAGCGGGCACTGGATCCAAAGCCGCTTCACAATGCAGCCCTGGATCTGCTGGGCGATGCAGCGCGAGGTCTGCAAGCAGCACGCAGCCGTGAAGGCGCTGAATTGGAAGCGGCCATTCGCGAACGCCTGGAAAGTATCGAACAGCGCGTGGAGGAAGTCCGCGGCTGGCTGCCCGAAATCCGCGAAGCCCTGAGGCAAAAACTGTTGAACCGAATCGAAGACTTGGCGCAACCCCTGGAACCCGGTCGGCTCGAGCAGGAGATCGTTTTTCTTTCGCAGAAAATAGACGTGGACGAAGAACTGGACCGGCTGGCGGCACACGTAAACGAAGCCCGGCGGGTACTCGAACGGGACGATCCGGTGGGTCGCAGACTGGATTTCCTGATGCAGGAGTTCAACCGGGAATCCAATACGCTCAGTTCGAAGTCGGTTGATAACAGGACGACCCAGGCAGCCGTGGAACTCAAGGTTTCCATCGAACAGATGCGCGAACAGGTTCAGAATATTGAATGAACCCAGGCTTTATGTGGTGGCCGCACCCTCAGGAGGCGGCAAGACCAGCCTTATCAACGCCCTGTTGAGCCAGGACGAGCGGGTCACCCTTTCCGTTTCGCATACGACGCGGCCGATCAGGCCTGGTGAAGTGGACGGCAGGCACTACTACTTCGTAGATGAAGCCGTCTTCCAGGATCTCGTACAGCATGACGCGTTCCTGGAACATGCCAGGGTTTACGACCATTGGTATGGCACCGGCCGGGAAGCAGTGGAACGTCAATTGGCGGCCGGCTTCGATGTTTTACTGGATATCGACTGGCAGGGCGCCCGCCAGATCAGGACGACTTTTCCTTCCTGTCGCACGATTTTCATCGTGCCGCCATCGATCGAAGTGTTGCGTCAGCGGCTCAAAGGACGCGGTCAGGACAGCAAGAAAGTTATCAGAAGACGCATGCGTGACGCACGTGCTGAAATCTCGCATTGGGATGAATTCGATTTCCTGATCATCAACGACGATTTCGAGGAAACGCTGGCTGATCTGCATTCCATCATCCGTTACGGAAAACCGAAGCGGATTGACAAAGAAGAAAGGAAACGCGAAATTCTGGCGGAACTGCTTGAAACTGGATAAAATGGTATGTTCAGCCCGATGCCTCAGATACAGAGGCAAAAGGATAATTTTTATCATTTGGAATAACGAATATGGCACGTATTACAGTTGAAGACTGTCTTGATAGAATTGACAACCGGTTCGAGATGGTTCTGACCGCGACCAAGCGAGCCCGTCAAATTGCTAATGGCGCCGATCCCCTGGTTGAAGAGGAAAATGATAAGCCGACGGTCATCGCTTTGCGCGAGATCGCCGACGGCCTGGTTGATGGCGAACGCGTCGATGTTCTGCAAGCGGAAATCGAGGCGGCGGAAGCGTTCGATACCCCTCTCGAGGAAGACGACTTCACTCCCTGATCAACGGCGATCGATAAAGACAGGTTCTGAAGCAGGCCCATGCAAGCAGCAACAGGATATCCGGAACCCGTCCTGCAATTGAGGGACCTGCTCAACACCTACCTGGAGCCCGAAAAAGTAGCCCTCGTTCTGAAAGCCTACGACATCGGTGAAGTCGCTCACAGAGGTCAAATTCGAAAAACCGGGGAACCTTACATCCTCCACCCCGTGGCAGTTGCCCAGATTCTGGCGAACATGCGGATGGATCACCCCAGTATTGCCGCCGCAATACTGCACGACACCATCGAGGATACACCTCTGTCCTGGGAAGACATCAAGAAACAATTCGGTGATGAAATCGCCGATCTTGTGGATGGCGTCACCAAGCTGGACAAAATGAAGTTTCGTACCCGCACGGAAGCCGACGCGGAAAGTTTCCGAAAACTGATGCTTGCCATGTCACGCGACCTTCGGGTGATCTTCATAAAGCTCGCCGACCGTCTGCACAATATGCGGACGCTCGGCGGCATGTTGCAGGATTCAAGGCGCCGAATCGCCCGTGAGACACTGGATATTTACGCTCCAATCGCGGACCGGCTGGGCATGAACAGCATGCAGCATGAGCTGGAGGACATGGGGTTCGCCAACCTCTACCCCTGGCGTTACAAAACAATCGCCGAACATCTCCAGTCGACGACTGGCGACAGGCTCGAAATTGTTGATAATATTCTGGAAGTCCTGCGTAAAAAGATGGCCGAAGCCGGTGTGCCCTGCCGTATAAGCGGACGCCAAACCTCTCCCTACAGCATCTATAAAAAAATGCTGGCCCGGGACTTGTCTTTCAGCGAAGTGACTGATTTTTATGCCTTCCGCATCATCACGCAAAACGAATCTCAATGTTACCTCGCACTCGGCGCCGTCCACAGTCTCTACCAGCCTAAACCAGGCCGATTCAAGGACTACATCGCACTGCCGAAGGCCAATGGCTACCAGTCCCTGCATACCATTCTGAGCAGTCCTTACGGTCTGCCAATACAAATCCAGATCCGAACCGAGGAAATGGACATCATGGCGAGCAAGGGGGCGGCCGCGCACTGGCAAAGCAAGAATGGTGAGTTCACATCAGACTTGCCCACCGGATCTGCACAGGTTCGCGCCAGGGAGTGGCTTATGCGGCTGGTCGATGTTCAGCGGCATACAGGGGATTCACTCGAGTTCCTCGACCATGCGAAGTCGGACCTGTTTCCGGACGAAATTTTCGTCTTCACGCCCAAGGGCAAGATCATTGATCTGCGCCAGAATGCAACCGCCCTGGATTTCGCCTATGCGATTCATACGGACGTGGGCAATCACACGATCCGCACGCTGGTCGACAACGTCGAAGTTCCGCTCTCTACCCGCCTGGCAAATGGTCAGACAGTGAAAATCATTACGGATCAGGCTGTCCAGCCAAGACCCGAGTGGCTGGAATTTGCGGCAACCGCGCGCGCCAGAACTGCAATCAGGCATTACCTCAAGAGTCTGCGCCAGGAAGATACTGTCGCACTGGGACTCAGGCTTCTCGAAAAAGCACTCAATGCCCGCGGTACTTCTGTCGAGCAGATCCAAAAAAGAAAATGGAAAAAATTCCTCAAGAAAAACCATTTCAAGCGGCAGGAAGACCTTTTTCATGACCTGGCTCTCGGAGCGATACTCGCCAACGTCGTTGCTGCCAAACTCGCGCCGGAAACAGGCCGGTTAAGCGGCAAGCCGGGCTATGGCGAAGCCATCACGATCGCCGGTTCCGAAGGCAATGCATTGAGCTTCGGAGCCTGCTGCATGCCTGTCCCGGGGGACAAGATCATGGCCTACGTATCCACGGACAAGGGCCTGGTCGTTCACCGCATGAGATGCAGGAACGTTCGGGAATTCCGCAAACATCCCGATCGTTGCGTTGACGTAAACTGGGCGCCGATCACAGAAGGAATGTTTCCGGTCGCGGTTCGCATCGAGGCCAGAAATACGCCAGGCGTACTGGCCAATATTTCCACCAGCATCGGTGAAGCCGGCAGCAATATCGAGACGGTTGCGCAGCCCGAAGCCAACCCGGAAACCGCCACTCTGCTTTTTAATCTCAGCGTCCAGGACCGCGATCACATGGCGCGGTTGATGCGCAAGTTGAAACGGAACAGCAACGTGCGCCGGGTCCACCGCGTCGGCTAGCACACAATCAAGAGAGAATCGCCATGACCAGGCAAGCCATCAAAACCGACAACGCCCCGGCTGCAATAGGACCTTACTCCCAGGCCATAAGGCACGGCGACACCGTCTACCTGTCGGGCCAGATTCCACTGAACCCCGAAACCATGCAGATTGTCGACGGAGATATCGGGGAGCAGATTCACCGCGTTTTCAAGAACCTCAGGGCAGTCTGCGAGGCCGCCGGGGGTAGCCTGGACGGCATCCTGAAGCTGAATGTCTACCTGACCGACCTGGGAAATTTCGCTACGGCAAACCAGATCATGACGGAGTATTTTTCCGAACCCTTCCCCGCCCGCGCAGCCGTTGGCGTGGCCGCGCTTCCGTTGGGCGCAGAGGTTGAAATGGAAGCCGTTCTTGGTCTCTGAACTGCGAGACCTTCACGGAATCGGTCCACGGCTTGAATCTTCACTGAATCAACTGGGCATCCATGGCGTTCAGGACCTGCTGTTCCACCTGCCATTCCGCTATGAAGACCGAACCCGGATTTACCCCATCGGCAGTCTCTACCCCGGCGCCCGCGTCCAGATCGAGGGCGAGGTAGAGCACTCGGCCATCGTGCGCGGACGTCGCGCCATGCTGGTGGTCGTGATTTTCGACGGAACCGGCAGAATCAACCTGCGTTTCTTTCATTTCCGCGCCGCCCAGAAACAACAATTTTCAAAGGGCACGCGGGTGCGTTGCTACGGCGAAGTGCGTGCCGGCTTTCGCGGCCTGGATATGGTTCATCCCAGCTACAAGCGTATTCTCAACGAGCGGGATGAGGCCGTTTCAGACCGCCTGACCCCGGTCTATCCCTCAGTGGAAGGCCTCGGCCAGGCCAGTTGGATCAGGTTGACGGACCAGGCTCTCGCACTGATGAAGAACGGATCACTCGAACTGGAGGAACTGCTGCCAACTGACCTGGGTGGCAACCTGCGTGTGACCTCATTGGCGAAGGCCCTGGCCTACATTCATCGGCCGCCGGCCGGCGCCGACGTCGCTGCCCTGGTCGAACGCAGGCACCCTGCGCAACAGAGACTGGCGCTGGAGGAACTCCTTTCGCATAACCTCAGCATGCAGCAACTGCACCAACGCCAGCGCAAATTCCGCGCCCCGGCGATGAAACTGGAACCGGACCTGGAATCGGAGTTTGTCGGCAGGTTGCCTTTCATTCTCACCGTTGCCCAGCAACGCGTTATCGAAGAAATCCAGGCTGACCTGGCTCGCGCCCATCCCATGCAGAGATTACTCCAGGGAGATGTAGGATCAGGTAAAACCGTGGTTGCGGCAATGGCCGCCCTGCGTGCCGTTGGCAATGGATTCCAGGCTGCAATCATGGCGCCGACCGAGTTGCTGGCTGAACAACATCTGCGGAGTTTTCGTGAGTGGCTCGACCCGATGGGCATCGACCCGGTCTGGCTCAGCAGCAAAGTCACCGGGAAAAAAAGGCAACTGGCCCTGGATGCAATAGAAGCGGGCGCCCCGCTGGTCATTGGAACGCACGCGCTGATGCAGGAAGGCGTCCAATTCGGCAGGCTTGGCCTGGTCGTGGTGGACGAACAGCACCGCTTTGGTGTTCATCAACGCCTGGCGCTGCTGGACAAAGCAGGCACCGAATCCCTGCATGCGCACCAGCTGATCATGACCGCAACACCGATTCCGAGAACGCTGGCAATGACAGCCTATGCCGGTTTGGAAACCTCGGTAATCGATGAGCTTCCACCGGGCAGAAAACCGGTAAAAACCGTTGCCATCTCGAATGAACGACGCGCCGAAGTGATTTCACGGGTAGCCGCAGCCTGCGCCGCGGGTAAACAGGCTTACTGGGTATGCACTCTGATTGAAGAAAGCGATGCAGTTCAGGCCCAGGCCGCCGAAGACGTGGCCAGGGAACTGCAAGCCGGCCTGTCCGGGGTGCAGGTAAGCCTGGTCCACGGGCGGATGAAGCCGGCTGAAAAACAGCAGGTCATGGACGCGTTCAAAAGCGGGGCGATACAGCTGCTGGTCGCAACGACTGTGATCGAAGTGGGCGTTGACGTGCCCAATGCTTCGCTGATGATCATCGAAAACTCGGAACGCCTGGGGCTGGCTCAGCTCCACCAGCTCAGGGGCCGGGTGGGCAGAGGTGATCAACAGGCCTCTTGCGTATTGCTTTACAGCCGGCCTATCGGGACACTGGCCAAGGAAAGGCTGAACATCCTGCGCGAGACCTCCGATGGGTTTCGAATTGCGGAAAAGGACCTGGAGTTACGGGGTCCTGGCGAAGTACTGGGAACGCGGCAAACCGGCATGCTGCAGTTTCGTGTTGCCGACCTTACCCGTGATCAACAACTGCTCGAGACCATTCCACCTGTCGCCGACCGCCTGCTGTCGGAAAATCCGCAACAGGTCGACAAACTGATCCGCAGATGGATTGGTGACACTTCCCGTTTTGCTGCTGTCTGATAAGACCGTCTTGTTATCGGAACGCCAGGGGTAATGCGCGGATTTCCGCCAGGGCCTGGTTCAAGTCTTCCTGGATTCGATCCCTGAACACGAGGAATTCCGTTCGCTCGCGGAGTGGATCCAGTCGCCCGTCAATCTCCAGCACCCACTGTTCACGGAATCCCCGGTTGTACGCTTCCTGGAGTTTTTCCAGAGCCTCATCGGATTTGTCACGCAAAGTCAGGATCACCGCCTCGCTGTAGTAGATGCCAGAATTATCGACCCCGTTCAGCCTGGCCCGCCTGATCTTTCGCTCGGCGTTATCCAGTAAGCCGGCCGCGTCATCCGATGCGCCAACAATTTCGGAAGCCAGCGAAGCCAGCGTCAAGATCATGATCTCGCTATCATTCCAGGCCGGATCATCCTCACTGCTGACCGCGGACATCAGCAACTCCCGGGCCCGGGGGAAATCCTCACGCACCAGGGCGATCATACCCAGCTGGAAATTAAAATTTCGCTGCAGGGCCTCGGGTAATTGGTCGCCGAATTGCCCCATCTGCTCGCGCACCAGGGATTCTGCCTCCTCGAACCTTCGCGTCGCCATCAGGACCATCCAGTACGCATTCTGCAGTTTGGCATTCTGTCCGGCCTTCTCCAATCCGTCCAGCAAGAGGCGCTCAGCCTCTTCCGTGTCGCCAAGCACTACCCATGTCCTGGCCAGCGATGCAATATCTTCCGGATTATCGGGTTGTAACTGGAAAGCCCGGTTGGCTAATTTCCAGCCCTCGACCAGGTGTCCATTGTATAGTTCCATTTGCGCCATGAAGCGCAGCAAAATGGTTGAATCGGGGCGAAGTTCGAGTAATCCAGCCAACAACTCTTTGCCCCTGTGCCAGTCACCACGGGTGGAAAGATTGCCTGCGTAGTTAACCATCAGCAGCTCGTTGAGCGGGTCGCGCAGCATGGCTTGTTCCAGAACCAGACTTTCCTCCGGATATCTTCCCCGTTCGCCCAGCACACCCGCCAGCCACAACTGGGCGGGGATATAGTCCTCGTTTAGTTCGACAGCCTGCCTCAGTGCCGATTCGGCGGCATCCATCTGCCCGATTTGCCACCGAGCCAGCCCCAGGGCTGCAAAGGCTTCGGTCGATTCCGGATCGATAGCAAGTGCTTTATCGATCATTGCCTGGGCTTTCTCGGTGGCCTTGTATGTCGTGATGTTTCCATAGAGGGACAGGAGGAGCCAGGTGTCGGCCATTGCCGCGTATGCCGGTGCAAATTGTGCGTCGTGTTCAAGGGCGGTCGCAAACATTTCGATGGCCCGTTTCAATTCAGCCGGCGTTCTTCGCCACCAGTGCAGGCGGCCGGTTCGGTAAGCCTGTGACGCGGCCAGGCTGTCGGTGCGTGATTCCGGTTTCGTCACCAGCCCTTCGAATGAATCCACCAGGGCACTGGCGATATTGCTGGCAACTTCATCCTGTATCGCAAAAATATCGGTCAATTCCCGGTCGTAAAACTTCGACCAGATGTGATAACCGTCTTCCACATTGATCAACTGGGCGGTAAGGCGTATCCGATCCCCCGCAGTGCGCACGCTACCCTCCAGCACCGCGCTGACATTCAACAGGCGACCGATTTCCCGGATGTCTGAGGTACTGTCACGGAACGCAAACGAAGAAGTCCTTGCCGCAACATTCAGGCCCGAAACCTGTGCCAGCAGGTTCAGGATTTCTTCAGAGATGCCATCAGCAAAATACCCCTGGTCCTTTTGCTGCGACAAATCGGCGAACGGCAATACGGCAATTGAATTCTCGGGTGCGCTGAAGGCTCGCGAGGGTTCGACCTGGGCCACTGCGGGCGCTTCGAAGACACCCGAATAATATTCGAACAAGACATAACCGAGCCCCGCCATGGCAAGCAGCATGAAGCTGAAGAGAAAAGCGTTCTGGGAACGGCTCAAAAGACCGGCAGAGCGGGTTCTGTGGACACCGTCCGACCGTATCTCGAGATACCAGGCGAGCAGGAAAACCAGTGGAAAGCCAAGGATGACCAGCAGCACCAACAGCGTGGGCAGCCAGTCCGGAAGACGCAACGGCTCGACCGCCGCGTCCATCAACTGCAGCAGAACGAAAACAGCGACCGCGTAGGCACCCACCGTCCGCAGCACTTTACGCCGGGTCAATTCGGCAAGAGTAGCCGATATGAATGAATGGCTTTCGTCCATTGGTTTTTTCTCAGCCTTTCTTTGCCTCAGCGGTTACAACTGATAGACGCTTCGGAAACGATTTTAGTTTCTTCAATTCTATTCGATTTATCGTGAAAAACACTCAAAGCGCCTTATCGCCCTCTTCCCCCGTGCGAATCCGAACCGCCTGTTCGAGCGGGTGGACAAAGATTTTTCCGTCCCCGATACGTCCTGAAGCCGCTGAATCTGCTATCGCTTCGACAACCGCTTCAACCCTTTCGTCCGGCACGGCGACTTCCAGCTTCAGCTTCGGCAGAAAATCGACCACGTATTCAGCTCCGCGATAGAGTTCAGTATGCCCTTTCTGGCGCCCAAAGCCTCTGACTTCGGTCACCGTCATACCCTGGATTCCAGCCTCCGCAATTGCGTCACGGACATCGTCCAATTTAAAGGGTTTGATGATCGCCGTTATCATTTTCATGTGTTATTCCTTTTGGAAGGTGGATCATTGGACTTTAATGTGAGCATAATCAGGCCGCAAGTGAAAGGACAGCAGACAGGAACAAACCATGATAGACCTCAGGACGATTGACGAATTGACGCGAAAACTGGGCGAATCCCTTCCGCCGGGGCTGACGCAAAAAAAGCAGGAGTTGGAAAGCCAGTTTCGCCATGTCCTTACCGGTGCCTTCGAGCGCATGAACCTGGTCAGTCGTGAAGAATTCGATGCCAAGTGTGCTGTTCTCGAAGAAACACGGGACAGGCTTGCTGCGCTGGAGTCACGGCTTCAGGAGATTTCAGCCGATTCCTAGCTGAATTTCAGATAAATCCTACAATTTTCATGCTCCGCTTGGGTGAGCATAGGGGTCATGAGTCTTGCCCGGGTCTACAGTCGCGCCGGTGTGGGCGTCGCTGCCCCGCAAATAACCGTCGAAGTACACCTTGGTGGCGGACTTCCCCGCATGTCACTGGTCGGCCTTCCGGAAACTGCTGTCCGGGAGTCGAAAGACCGGGTCAAGGCAGCACTGCTGAATGCCGGTTTCCAGTTTCCCGCCAGCCATATTACGATCTCTCTGGCGCCCGCTGATCTGCCCAAGGAAGGGAGCCGGTTCGATCTGCCTATTGCATTGGGTATTTTGGCCGCCTCGGGCCAAATTGAAGACCACCGCTTCGAGAGCTACGAATTTATCGGCGAGCTTTCATTGAGCGGCGGGCTGAATCCGGTAAAAGGCATCCTGCCCGCAGCCATCCAGGCACAGCGGGCAGGCCGCGGGCTGGTTGTACCAGCAGCCAATGGCCCGGAAGCCGCGCTGGCGAGGGTGCAGAGGCAATATTGTGCCGGCAGCCTGCTGGAAGTGGTGTCCTGGCTGAACGGACGGGAAAAATTGCACTCTGCGCGATTCCCCGATTGCATCCGCGCCAATAATGTCAAGGACCTGGGCGATGTCTGCGGTCAACATCAGGCACGCCGGGCACTGGAAGTCGCGGCTGCCGGAGGCCACAACATCCTTTTCACCGGCCCGCCCGGCACCGGAAAAACCATGCTGGCCTCGCGGCTGCC
>CAMYKC010000079.1:5177-15785 GCA_947258865.1 uncultured Lysobacterales bacterium | reverse complement strand
CTGCCATGCGTGGAAATCCATCCAGCACATCAGGTCCGGTTTCAACCATCGGGTAGTATTGGCGGTGTGAACCCGGAATAAAACGCATGCAACCATTTTCTTCCGTAACCTCATCTATTGCGATCCAGGCGCTGATGACGAGATAGGGCTCGATCGGCCAGTCGTCGAAATCCTGGTGCCAGGGTATCGGCTTCTCATCCGGCTCCTTGTTGAAAAACATCGTGCGCCACAAAAGGATATCCTCGCCGAAAAGGGATGCAATTCGATCAACAACGGCCCGGTCAGATACCAGATCAAAAATCAGGCGCTGACGTTTGTGCAAACCAAATCCGCGTTGCATGTAAGGGTTCAGCTTCTGGATCTTTTCCGGCAAGGCTTCGCTGTCGCGTGGCTTCAGCATGGCATCTATACTCTTTCCATGCTGCTTCATGTCGGATACGGAGCACAATGTGAAGGGGCCAAGATAGCCCCGGCTGTGAAACTGCAGGACCTCGCTCGAGCTGAGCGCCAAACTCACGGACCCTGAACCGCCTTTTTTATCTGCCGTTTCGGACACCCTGCTCAAGCCTGACTCTCAAAAACGAAATCCAGGCCGCTTCCCGCCATGCGTTCTTCATAAATGCGGTCAAACCTCTCACTCTGAGCCACCGTGAATTTTTCTTTCCAGGATCCAATACGGCCTTTTCGGAAGAATCCCTCAAGCTGGGCGATTTCCTTGTGATCACTGAACGAGTCCTTTCTCATAAAATCAAAGGTTGAACGTTCACGCACTCTGTCCAGTATTTCCGGATCGCTCTGGAGGTCAATGAAATCAATAAGCCTCTCGAGCGTTCCGTCAAAATCTTGTAAAAGCTCTTCATAAGTCAGGAACAACAGATTTTCAGCATCACGGTGACGCCACCAACCCAGGACATGCTCGAACCAGTCACCTCGCTGCACCCGGCCGTTGAGGAACATATCCAGCCAATGGTCCCACGGACCGGAATAACGTCCGGACCATTCTTTTTCGCTTTCAAAATAGTAATAAGAAACAGCGACATCCTTGGGATTGCGCGCAATGTAAACATATTTGCAGGGACTGTTGCCAGGACCTCCGCCCAAAGCCATTTTATAGGGCATGTGACTCTTGAAAATTCTCGGTGAGGGCGCCCTGTCGACCGTCTCTTTTTCACAGGGATAGGGCCAGGAACTTTCAAGCCAGTACAGACAACTTCTCAAGGTCCGCCCCTTCGGTGTTTGTCCTCTGTTCACGAGCAGATAGATGACATTGGCCAGCCAGGAAGAACCTGACTTGGGGAATGAAATGTAACAGATGTCTTCCGGCCGCGTCTCGATCGACCTGGAGAGCCTGTAGCGGTCCGGCGTGACATACGGCGGCATCACAACTCCATCGAGCACACGGTATTTGTAGTTGTGGTCACCGACTTGCAGGTCGTCCAGAACCTCC
Organism: uncultured Lysobacterales bacterium; assembly: GCA_947258865.1. GTDB lineage: Bacteria > Pseudomonadota > Gammaproteobacteria > Xanthomonadales > SZUA-36 > CAMYKC01. The sequence goes on along the minus strand of CAMYKC010000079.1, from coordinate 14,338 downwards.
GCATGCAGGCTGTCCTTGTATTCACCAATTTTTTGGATCATTCCTTCTGTTTCGCGGCTGCTTTCCATTAAGAAATTCCCTCACGCATATTCATTAATCGCATTGGCCAAAGCCAGGTGCTGCTCATCTGGTATCAGCTCCATACCATGGGCCCCGATAACTGGAGTCCTGTTCATGTCGAAGATGATGACTTCACCATCCACTTCGGTGTAATCGAAACGGCCGTAATCGAAACCCTGTTCTTTTCTTGCTTCTCTCAGGGCTTCCGGGATGGAATCCAGCAATCCCCGGGAAGTGGCGTTGACGAACTTGATCACGGGATCTGGCGAAGCGAACCACAATCCGACTTCCTGCTCGCCCAGAAACAGGCAGGTGCGTATCCTGAATTCCCCTGCACTGGTGCGTTCCGGAAGAAACTTTTCCACAATGAGTTTTGGATTACGCCAAACACCCTGAGGAACCTGCGATATATGATTGAAAACTGGATATTTATTAGAGTCAAGATATTCGATTTTTCGCCAAGGCCGTTGAATGTCTTGGGGCAGGATTTCCTTTTCACCCGCTTCCACCGCGGCCCTGAATTCCAGGATGCCGCCAAAATTGGCGTCCGTCTTCACAATGACCGGTCCCTGGTAAACATCGTTCTGATTCAACAGGACTCTACTGAACTGGCGCTTGGAAATATCCCGTACCCGGCCGTTGATTGTAACGGGATAGCGAGCTGATAATTCCATGAATTCATCTTCCACCACCGTTGTGTCCACGTGCAACAGGGCAACGTCTGCCGGGAAATAATTGGTTCCGCCGGAGATATGGACCTGGATGCCCTGATTTTCCCAGAGCTCGATCAAGTTTGAGAGGTAGTAGCGGGCGCCACGCACCTCCGTGCTGGATTCATGCGTCAGTATTGATATCGATTCGAACATTGGAGCTCGAGCAAAGACCAGGGGTGCGAGTTCATCACAACTCAGAAATCCGATCAACCGAAATTCCTGACAGTCTGCGGAGCCGGTCCAGTCTTTCGTGAATATTTCGCGTGACAGACAGCAGGTCGAAGTCCTGCCCGCTGAATCGTTTCTGCATGCCGAAATACTCGCCCGGATCAGTGTCATCGGGATCCGCATTGATGTGGTAATCGATTCCGTCGAAAACCTCGTAAAGCGGAAAGACGCCGCTGCGGACTGCGAGACTCACCAATTCGATCGACTCGGCGGGCTCAGTTTTCCACCCGGTCGGGCAAGGCGCGTGGACAAGGAAAAAACGGAATCCCCTGATGTTCAATGCCTTGTGGATTTTATCCTGGAAATCTTCCGGGTGGGCAATGGACAGCGTCGCCGCGTATGGTATGCGGTGTGCCGCCATGATTTCGATGATTTCTTTCTTCCGTTCACCTTTGCCGCCCGGTGTCGTTGTGGTTTTTGCCGCCGCCGGCGTGGCCGAACTGCGCTGTCCTCCGGTATTGCCGTAGATCTCGTTGTCATAGCAGATATAGATCAGGTTTTCGTTGCGCTCAGCCGCTGCGGAAAGCGTGGCGATACCAATATCATAGGTGCCGCCGTCGCCGGCCCAGCAGATCACGTGTTTGGGTTTCTCATCCGGCTTCGCGTTCAGTTCGTTGACGGCCGCAACACCGCTGGCGACCGCTGGCGAAGAAGCAAACGTCGATGCCACCACCGGTACGGTGTAGCTCGTGGTCGGAAAGGCTCCGGCAGTGACAATACCGCAACAGGCTGGAATAACCAGGGAGTAGTCCTCGTCTGCCAGCGCCCGCCCCAGCATGGTCAGGCCGGTACTCATACCACAACCACCGCAGTTGGTATTTCCCGGCCGCAGCAAGCAATCGGTATGTGTGGATGTCCGGGTCGATGGTGGATTTGCGGCGCTCATTGATCTATCCCTTTCCAGATGGGAGCGGCGGCTTTTGATCTTTGGCTGAGATCCCTTACCACCTCGCGAACGGTTTCAGGAACCACGTCCCCGCCACCCACACCAGTCAAATATCCCTGAACCAGGCGATCGCCCTGCCCCTGCAGCACAGCGCGGATCTCCTGCCAGAAAATTCCGCCGGTGCCGGCTGAGTAGTTGCGGTCCAGCACACCGATTTTCTCCACATTACCGCATAAGTCGCGCAGGCGTTCGCCCGGGAACGGCCGGAACAACTTGATCCGGATCATGCCGACTTTCTCACCCTTCTCCCGCCATTCATCGACCACATCTTTGAGAGTGATTGAAATGCTTCCCGAAGCAATGAATATCCGATCGGCATCCTCTGTTCGATAAGCCTCCAGGTCCCCTGCGACTTCGCGGCCGAACACCTCCCTGAATGTCACTCGGTGTTCCTCCATGACAGCGGGTACACGTCTCATGGCTTCATCCAGTTCGAGGCGGTGGGTCAGCGTTTCCTGTGGGAACGACATTCCGCCAATGGTTACCGGATGCTCGAGATCCAGGTGATGCGGCACGTCGCAGAGCGGCAGGAAGCGATCTGCCTGGTCCTGTGTCGCCAGTTCAATTTCCATCGAAGTATGCGAAACGATGAACGCGTCCATGCAAACCATCACCGGTAATAAAACCCGCGGGTCTTCGGCAATCCGGAACGCCAGCATGGCGCTATCCGCCACGTCCTGGTTTGTGTCGCAGTACAACTGAATCCAGGCGAAGTCACGAAACATCAATGAATCGCCCTGGTCCGCCCAGATGTTCCACGGCGGCCCCAGCGTTCGATTGACGGCGGCCATCACGATCGGCAGGCGATAAAACGCCGCGACCATCACGTTTTCGGCCATGTAGGCAAGGCCGTTGGAAGAACTCGCGGTAAAGGTGCGTGCGCCGTTCAGCGCGGCACCGATGCACACGGCCATGGCGCTGTGTTCGCTTTCGACCGGAATGACCCGCCCTTTCGTGAATGGAAAACGGGCGACGAATTCAACGATTTCAGTTTGCGGCGTGATCGGGTAGATGCCGCAAACCGCCCCCCGGGCGCCGCGGTTGGCTTCACCGGCCAGGCTCATTGAGTACCCTGCCGCGTGATTGCCTGTACCCAATTGCATGTTCATATTCAGTTGGCTTTCCCTATCCTGCTTTCATGTAGATGACGGCCCGCGAACATTCGCTCATGCAGACCCCACAGCCTTTGCAATAGTCATAATCGAAGACGATTTCTCTCCCCACGCGTTTCAGCACGCCGTCCGGACAATAGGTCACGCAACGGTCACAGGTATTGCAAACGCCGCAACTCAGGCAACGTTTTGCCTCCACGACATCCTCCAGCCCCTGCCTGACTTCATCGAAGGAACTTTTTCGGTCAGCAAAAGGCAGCACATTTTCGTCATGGCGGTGATGCCGATCAAAATGCTGCAAGCGGATTCGGTCTGCCCGGACCACAGTTTCTGCAGCCGGTGGATCGGTGTACAGTTTCTCGCCACTGAATCGTTCATGCAGCATCAAGGCCATGTCGCGCCCACATCCGATTGCAGCAGTTACGGTGCCCTCATTGGTCAGAAGATCTCCAGCCGGGTAAACCGGGGCTTCACCGTCCGTTTCGATGGGTTGAGTTTTTGAGAGTACCGCGTCATGCGGCAGAAGCGAAAAATCCGCCGCCTGGCCGATGGCCAGGATCACCCGGCCGCAGGGAATTTCAAATTCTTCGCCCGGAATTGCAATCGGCCGCCGTCGGCCGCTATTGTCCGGTTCACCGAGTTCCATTCGCTGGCAGCTGAGAAGGCGTTTGCCGTCGTCCCGCCTCATGCGGATCGGTGAACAAAGAAAATCAATCCGGATTCCCTCGTCGATGGCGTCGTCGACCTCCTCGGGGATTGCCGGCATTTCATCGCGGGTACGCCGGTAGATAATGCGCACGTCGCTGGCGCCCAGGCGGAACGCCGAGCGGGCGGCATCGATGGCCGTGTTGCCGCCGCCTATGACAATGACTTCTTCGCCCTCGACGTTAATGGAGCCTTGCCGCGCATGGTCCAGGAATTCGATGCCCTGCATGACCTGACCTTTCCCCGATCCGAGATCTACACCGAGGTCCACCGAGGTCAGCTTTTGCAGACCCGTGGCGGCAAGAACGGCGTCGAATTCATGCGTCAATTGCTCGAGCCGGTGGTGATCGATGCGCGTGTCGAGGATCGCTTGCACGCCCAAAGCCATGATGCGGCCAATGTCCCGGTCCAGCGCCTCGCGGGGCAGGCGATAGCTTGGAATTCCTGTTCGCATGAGGCCGCCGAGTTCAGACCCGGCTTCGAAGATCGTCACCCCATAGCCCAGTCTGGCCAGGTGGTAGGCTCCGGACAAGCCGGCGGGTCCCGCGCCGACCACGGCAACTTTCTCGAGTCGCTGCCCCGTTACGCTTATCTGTGTTTCACCATGGTCTCCGGCATATCGCTCGAGCGCGCGAACGTTCACCGGTCCCTCCAATTCGGAGCGGTTGCACTGCGTCATGCAAAACCCCGGGCAAACCCTGCCGCAGACCGAGGGTAAAGGAGATGTCTGCAGCAGAATCTCCAGTGCACTGTTCACATCCTCTTCGGTCAGCGCAGCCAGGAAACCCTGCACATCGTTACCAGCCGGGCAAATGAAGTTGCAAGGCGGTGTTGCGTTTTGCCAGACTGGCTGCTGGTTAGCCCATTGCCCGGTCCGGAGTGCTGGTGCTGCGCCGGTGTTCCCATCCAGGATGCCCGGTCCACGCTCATGCGGCATGACCTGCTGGTGGCGCTCGCCCGGCCGGGGCGCCTGTTGCTGGACCCGAACGGCATCCCAGGCTTCCCGGGCGGCTTTGATATTACCTCCGTGGAAGCCGAAATCGTCGAAAGCTTCGATGACCGACTCCAGATTCATTCCCAGCAGTTGCGCAGCGGCACCAGCCAGGGCGGTATTGACGATCGGTACCGTCTTCGACCCAAGCCCGTTTTTTACCGCGATCGAGGTCGCATCAATCGTTGCGATCCGAAATGTCGCAACCCGTTCCTGGGCGGCATAGTATTCCGGCGATTTTTCACAATTGAGCAGAATCCATCCTCCCGGCTTCAGGCCGGAAAGGATCGCCGGGGAGATCAGAGTCGGGTCCAGGACAATCAGGTGGTCCGGTTCGTAAATCTGGTTGGGATTGTGGATGGGTTCATCGTCAATGCGAAGGTAGGCCTGGACCGGGGCCCCGGAACGTTCCGCGGCATAGACCCCAAATGCCTGTACAGAATTACCCTCGCAGTGCTCGGAGGCCGCAAGAATCTTGGCGAGCGTGACGCCGCCCTGCCCGCCTCGTCCGTGAATCCTGATTTCAATCATTGTGCTGACTTTTTTTGACGCAGCCAAAGCATATCCGGGATCAGATTCCCGGGCATTGATTGGAATCAGCTTTTTCACTCACAAGGCATAATTACTTCACTACCGCTCAAAACACGCTATCTTGCCACCGACCCGGCGCTCAACAGGCGAAAAAAGGGTTTGATGGCAATAGCCCCCAAATACGTCAGAACATGCGGAGCACGCTCGATCCGAAGCGACGACATGTCCGCGAGAAGCACGTTCGTCGCATATCGCCTGTAGGCAGCCCAGTCATGATTGACCGTCCTTGCCGCGATGGATCGCCACATTCGCAGAGTGGCTTTGATGCCGCGAATGCGCCCAATCTTATCCATCTTGGATCGGTGATGTACGCCTTTCAATAAGAGCGAGACTGTCGCCAGACCGAGCGATCCGATAGTCTCGTTAATGGAGACTTCGATGTCGTAGTTATCGGCTTTGAGTACCGCGTTCTCGAAGACGTCCCTGCGAATGACCCTTTGTCCGGTTGACCAGGGAATAATCTGCACAAGGCGGCCTATCCGTTTATAGTCGAAAATACCGACCACCATCCCGACGGGAAGTGATTCATGTTCGCGGTAAAGGGCTAGCAAGTGAGTGAGGTGGTTCGAGGTCAAGTCCAGGCAATCGCCATCGACAAACACCAGAAGTCCGGCCCGGGTTGCGGCCACTCCCGCCTCGAGAGCACGCGCCTTCGAGCCGCGGCTCCCGAGCAATTCCACGCAACGGGCACCCGCTACCCGCGCGATGTCTGCTGTAGCGTCCTGAGAACCATCTGAAACAACGATGACCTCGGCCGTGCGTTTCAGGCTGTCAGCGGCTTGCATGCAGGCCTGGGTCACGGACCCAATGGTCTCGGCTTCGTTCCTGGCCGGAATAATAAATGCGATTGCTGCGCACTCGGCGATATCAGCCGGTGCCTGTTCGCTTGGACTTGACGGCGATGACTCAAACATCGAATCTTTAAAATCTCAGGCTTCGTACCAATTATAGGTGATGTGGGTGATACATCCCTCCCACATGAACTTTGCCCCATGGAGAACGTCTATAACTGTTAAAATAGGCTTCATTAAAATTTCCCGGGGGCGACCTGGCTTCGACGTGGGTAATGAAACCCGAGGTGCATGCCGAGCTGCAATTAACTCGTTAAACTGACTGCAAAACTTTAGTTGCCAACGACGACAACTACGCTTTAGCAGCTTAAAAACCTGCGTAGAGCCTTCCGCCCGGCTTCGTGCCCATACGACCGGATCACGGGAGTCACCCTATATGGGATCGCGATGAAGCACGCCTGGTGTGGATTCGTTAAAACTTATCCAGGCTCGTTGCTGGCCTTCCCTGCCGATCGGGTAGCCTTCAACTAAATCAATTGACCGGATAAGCATGTAGAGCCGAAGGCGGAGTACTTGCGGACGCGGGTTCGATTCCCGCCGCCTCCACCAAAAACAAAAGCCCCCGTCCGGGGGCTTTTTCTTGATTCAAACACATTGCGAGACTCCTTTTTAGCTGACGCCGGCTTGACCAAAATCAACGTCGATCCAATGCAGAAGTCCTATAGTTAGACTGCGAGGTGGGAAACTGCCGGTTAGCGCGTACCTATTCGAAATATCTACGCCTCCGAGACGGCGGGGTTCCATCCCGTCAGTGATATATTCCGCGAATAGTGGAAAGGAGGAAAACCATGACACTGAAGGATATCGTCCCCTGGCGATGGGGAGGCCTTCGGCATTGGGATGAAGAAGATCGTCCGTACGAATCTTTCCTCCGGGAGATGGATTCACTCCACAAGGAAATGGATCGTCTCTTTGAAGATTTCTGGAAAGGTTCCGGAACTCATACCTTCATGACTCGGCCGTTGCGCCACGGCGACCTCACTCCGCGCGTCGACGAAACGGAAGACGAAAATGCTTTTCACGTCAAAGTCGAACTGCCCGGCATGGACCAGGATGACGTCGACGTCACCCTGTCCGGAGGCGTACTCATAATTCGTGGTGAGAAAAAGCGCGAAGAGGAGGAAAAAGGCAAGGGCTATTATCGCAGTGAGCGTTCATTTGGCTCATTCCGCCGTTCATTGCCTATTCCCGTGGATGTGGACGAAAGCAAGATCGAGGCTAAGTTCGAAAAGGGAATTCTCTATATCGAACTCCCGAAAACCGAAGAGGCCCAAAAGAAGGTCAAACACATTTCGATACAAGCAGCCTAGTTTTTGAAACCATTCGGGGAGCTATCCCGCTCCCCGTTTCTTTTGTAAGGAAAACAACCGCTAATCCAATCGTTCGTTTTGCGCCGTTTCTGTCTTTCTTTTGATGCCAATACAATGACAAAGGTCACCTCGCTTATGAGCACATCGGGCGATAATTGAGGTATCCAAATCAACAGCGTTTCGCCCATGACAGTCGTCATCTCCGAAACAGAAGCGCAGGAAGGATACCCGCCATGTTACAGGAAATTAAGTTTCAACTGCCAAGAGCTACAGACCCCCTGAACGTAACCGGCAGAGGGCTCGAAATACTCAATGATCCCTGGTTGAACAAGGGAACGGCCTTCTCCCTTGAAGAACGCAAGGCCCTGGGTTTAAGCGGCCTTTTGCCGCCATTCCGGGCCGACATGGAAGAGCAGGTCCAGCGCATCATGGAGAATTACCGGCATCATGTTGACCCACTCGACAAGTACATTTTTTTGACCGGCATCGCGGACCGGAATGTCACGCTTTATTATCGCGTGTTGATGGAAAACCTGCTGGAAATGACACCCATCATTTACACACCCACCGTCGGACATGCCTGCCAGCAATTTGGACACATCTACCGTAAGAACCGCGGAATGTACATCAACCTCAATCACAAGGGCCGCATCGCGCAGGTGCTGGATAATTGGCCAAGCGACGAAGTCGACATCATCGTGATTTCCGACGGCAGCCGCATTCTCGGTCTCGGCGACCTGGGAGCTAATGGAATGGGCATTCCGATCGGTAAACTGGTGCTTTATGTGGCCGGCGCCGGGTTACACCCTGACCGCACGCTGCCCGTTTTGCTGGACGTTGGTACCGACAATGAAGATCTTCTTAACGACCCCCTGTATCTTGGCATCACTCGCCGCCGGGTCCATGGTGATGAATTCTACGAAATGGTAGACGAATTCGTACAGGCCGCCACCGCACGGTGGCCGAATGTACTCATTCAATGGGAAGATTTTACCAACGATAAGGCCTTCCCCTTACTGAACCGCTATCGCGATAAAGTGCTCTGCTTCAACGATGACATCCAGGGCACGGGCGCTGTCGCGCTTTCGGGTTTACTCGCCGCCATGCGCGTCAGGAAAGAACATCTTTCCGACCAGCGAATCGTTTTTTGCGGTGCAGGATCTGCGGCAGTCGGGATCGCCGATATGATTTGTGCCGGTATCGCCGATGAGCACAGCATGACGACAGAGGAGGCGCGTAAACTGGTGTGGATGTGCGACTCCAAAGGACTGGTCACCACAAGCCGGGATGGTGTTCTGGATAAGCACAAGATTCCTTACGCACGGGATGAAGAGCCCGCGGCTGAACTGTTGGAAGTTGTGACACGGGTCAAGCCCACGGTAATTATCGGTGCCAGCGGCCAGGCACACACCTTCACCGAGGACGTGGTGAAGGAAATGTACAAGTATTGCAAGCAACCCGTAATATTTGCGCTCTCCAACCCCACGTCAAAAGCTGAATGCACCGCGGAAGAAGCTTACCGGTGGACCAAAGGCAAAGCCATTTTTGCCAGTGGCAGCCCCTTCAGCCCCGTGAGATACGACGGCAAAATTTTCGTGCCTGGACAGGGTAATAACATGTTTATTTTCCCGGGGGTTGGCCTGGGTGCAGTCGT
>CAMYKC010000079.1:0-5142 GCA_947258865.1 uncultured Lysobacterales bacterium | reverse complement strand
CGCCAAGACCCTCGCCCACATGGTCACCGAGGAGGAGTTGGCGGCCGGAACAATATATCCGGACCTGGGCAAGATACGGCAGATCTCGCTTGCGATCGCTGCCGCGGTCGCCAGGCTCGCCTGGGAACAGGGGCTGGCGCAATACGCAGAGCCCAAAGACATCCGGCAGTATGTGCGTGATCGCATGTATCACCCGGAATACAGGCCCTATGTAGCAGCCTGAACGAAAAAGCGCGCTATCGACCGCCCGTCGACAACTTGCAAGAAAGCGTTAGAAAAAGCTGTTATATTAGGATTTTGTAACTTATACACGTACAGACAATGAGGGTTTGATAAACATGGCTATCGCGCAAACACTGATGAATTACCTGAAGGAACGCGGTGTCAACTACAGCTTGGTGGAACACGAGCATACCGCCACGGCGATCGCTTCGGCTCGTGCGTCCCACTTGCCGGCCCACCAGGTGGCCAAGGCCGTAGTGTTACGCGACGATGCAGGATATGTGGTCAGCGTGCTACCCGCCAATCATTCGCTCGAGATCAGTTGGGTCAACGAAGAACTGAAAAGAAACCTGAAACTCGCTGAGGAAAGAGAGTTCAAGGCACTTTTCGAGGATTGTGAACCGGGTGCAGTGCCCGCCCTGGGTGACGCCTACGGGATCCAGGTCATCTGGGACGACGAATTGCAGTATACGGCGGACGTCTACATCGAGGCGGGCGACCACGAACACCTGATCTGGCTCGAAAGGAAAGACTTCAGGGACCTGATGTCAGCCCTCCCGCACACCATCATCAGCAAAGATGCTGAGGTTGGCTGCTGGAAATACTGAGAGAAAGGAAATCGCGGGTATGACCCTCTCTTATTGCACTTCGAGGTAACCGCAGGGGCATACCTCGATGCACTTGCCGCATTCATGGCACTGATCCAGGTTGAGCGTGAAATACATGCCCGGGCGTGCCTCTTCCACTCGGGTGAAACATCCCGGCGTGCAGTACATAAAGCACTGCTCGCAACCGGAACAGGACCCACAAGAAAAGCATCGCTCCACTTCGGCCAGGAATTCAGTTTCACTGATGGTCTGGACGACTTCGGTCATGCCGAGTGCAATCCGCTCATCGCCGGGTAGTTGAGGCGGCTGCACGGCCTCTGAATTGGGTTTCGTGGCGAACAAAATCCGTTCCACGGACAGGTCCGGAAGATCCGGGTCACGGCTGTTGGATAGATCCAGGCCGCGACTTTTCGCGTGCAATTGCTCGGCTGCGCGCCTGCCCTGGACAATCGCCTCGCCTGCGATACCCAGGCCCAGGGCGTCACCGCCCACCAGGATGTCTTCGCCGATTGAGCCGGCCGAATCCGCTACCAGCCAATCGCCATCGTGATCGAGGCCCTCCAGGCCCTCGAGAACCGGCACCTGGGAAACCGCCGCAATCATCGAATCCGCGGGGAGCGAAAATTCCGAACCGGAAATCGGCACGGGCCGGCGACGCCCGGATGGTCCGGGTTCGTCCAGCCGCATGCGTTGGGCGTGCACAGCGGTCATCCGCCCGTCGGCCTGACGCTCGACCCGAACGGGCGCAGCGAGCAATATGAGTTCGATGCCTTCTTCCAATGCATCTTCAATTTCATGCGCGATCGCCGGCATTTCGTGGCGGGACCGGCGATACAGGATGGTTACCCGGGCACCGTTGCGCCTGGCGCAACGAGCTGCATCGACGGCAGTATTTCCACCGCCTATGACGATCACGCGCTGACCTGTGTCCACCCGCTCCCCGCAGTTCATGTGCGCCAGGTAGTCAGTGCCGGTCCACATCGAAGGACCTGATGCCCCCGGTATGCTCAGACCCCTGCCTTCCTGGGCGCCAATCCCGAGGTACAGGCTGCTGTGCCGCTTTTTCAGTTCTTCCAGACTGACGTCCGCCCCGACTTTCGTGTTCAGTTTCAGATCGACACCCAGATCAAGAATTTTCTGGATCTCGGCATCCAGCACCCCCGGCGGGAGGCGATAATCCGGCACACCGTAACGCAGCATACCTCCGGCCTGGTCACGGGCGTCATAAACGGTCACGCGGTAACCGCGCCGGGCCATTTGATAGGCGAAAGACAACCCGGATGGGCCTGCACCGACGACCCCAACCCAGTCTCTGCATTCCCGGTTTCGGTTACGGGGTAAAGGCAGTCCTTCCCGGATAGCGAAATCGCCCAGGAATCGTTCCATGGCATTGATGGCCAGCGGCTCATCCAGTTCCGCCCGATTACAGTGGTCCTCGCAGGGATGCGGGCAGATCCGTCCCAGGGTCGCCGGAAATGGATTCACGTCCGCGATGATTCGCCACGCACTTGTGTAGGCTTCTTCGCGTGACATTCTGGTCTTGCCACGTTGTGCAACGGTCCCGATCCAGCCGCGGATATCACCGCAATTGGCGCAACCGGTTTGGCAGGGCGCTGTTTTTTCCGACTGGATTGGCCGGTAGGCCGGCGTGATCCGTTCCGCTGCACTCGCTCCGGCTTTGCCTGCCTTGGTGCTCACAGGTGAATTTCCTTGTGATGGGAAATCTCGGCATTGAGATCACGGATACGATGGGACATGGTTTTAAGCAGATTCACCGCCAGAAGAGGATCTTCGCGAATGCGCCTCAGTAACATTTTTTTATCGATCTTCAGCACCCTCGCCTCTCCAGAAGCCCGTACCGTGGCGGAACGAACCTCTTTTTCAAATACGGCCATCTCACCAAAGAAATCTCCTGCCTCGAGAAATGCGAGATGTTGCTCTCCTCCGCTATCGGATCGCTGGACAACTTCTACCCGTCCCGCCTGGACGACGTACATGCTGTCCCCGCTATTCCCTTGCCGGACGATATCTTCGCCATCCCTGTATAACTTCCCGAGTGCACCTCTGACCATGATCAGGCTACTCTCTCTTTTACCTTAGCATTTTTCGTTTTTGGCCACAGGCCGGCAGCCAAATTATACAATAACTTGCTGATGAAGCCGGGGTGAAGGGTGCCGCGAAACATTTCCCAATAGGGTGCGCTGCCGGTAAACATGTTCCAGAGCAAAGAGCTCATGTGTGGTTTCGCCGACGGTTTGTCCTGCTCGCGTTGCGCCATTCGCAGCATGGCGCGGCGAGTGATCCTGGAATTCTTCATGACGGCATTCGTTGCAAACATGACCTTGCCGATCGCATTGTCATTCGCGATGCTCTTACAGGTCGGCCAAAAGTGTTTTTCAAAATCTTCAGCCGCAACGCCATGAAATACCGCGGTTGTCGCGGCTGCCTTGCCTGTTCGGAAAGCAGCCCCGATACCATCCTTGTAGAGCCGGGTTACGCCGCTATCGCCGATCATCACCACGCGATTGCCGTAAGGCCGTTTCCTGGCCCCCAGGTTGATCAGCGGGGAACAACTGCACACGCAGGGCACGGTGTCGGTGGGAAATGTCCGCCGCACCACGGGATCGTTGAGGAAAGTGTGCACCAGTTCCTGGTCCAGGTCTTCGCCAACCATTACGACGGTTGCAAACTGACCCTTGGGAATGATCGCAGCGAACTCGAAGCGGGGGATGTCCAGAAGAAAAACATGAACGGACCGCCCCAATATTTTCAGTATCTCCTCTTCAGTCGAATGAAATTCACAGATGTAACCACGCGTTGTTTTTGGCGGTTCGAAATCGCCGGGTAAATCATCGAGCAACTGGATGAAATTACTGTTGACGCCTGTGGCTACCGCGACCAGATCATAAGTCTTCGTTTCCCCATCGGCGAATTTCAGTTCGGGAAGCCCATTCCGGCATTCCATGCCGGTAATCAACTGACGGACGATTTCCGCGCCCTGCTGCGTCGCCATGCCCTGGAGGTAACCATCAAAGCTTTCCATCGGCGCATCCCCGCCGTCACGCGGCCCGTTACCCCGATACAGGGCGGCTATGCGTTGCTCATGCACCGGACTTTCAATCGCCACGTTCCCAACATCCATGTGCACCACGTAAGATTCAACACCCCGTTGCACTACACGCCTGGGCAGCACAATGCCTTCGGCCGCCAGGATCTGCACCAGGGATTCTGAGACAATGCCGCCGCAATGATTGCAACCGGCCGGACCACAGTATTTGAAAGAACGGGGTTCGAAGATGTCCACTTCCACTTCAAGATCGATGGCATTGGCCATCTTCAACAGGAAATAGGAAAAAAACGAGCCTGCCGGGCCACTGCCGACCACGGCTATACGTGAACCATCCCGCAGGGCGAAGTCCTTTTCCTCGTCTTCGATGATGCGCGAGAACGAATCCGCTACGGACGCTTGCGTCGAGAGCCCCATGTCCCTCCCTTCTGCTGTGTCCGATGTTCTGATAGTCTACGTTGTCAGTGTAAAAATTCAACTGGACCTAGATCAATTGAAAGGGATTTTTTTCTTGCAATGCGTGAACTTACCGAACAAATCGAAATAAACGCGACAAGCCAGGCTGTGTGGGACGCACTGGCCGATTTTGGAGCCGTGGCCGACTGGGCACCGTACATGAAGGAATCGCATCTCGTCGGTCAAAAGGAATCGGGTACAGGTGCTCGCCGCAGCATGCGCCATTCCTGGGGTTTCCGTTTCGAAGAAGAGGTTACGGAATGGAACGACGAACAGGGGTATTCCTTCCACGTATTTCGAGCCCCGTTTCCAATGAACAATGTCACGGAATCCTGGATCACGGGCCGCAACAATGGCTTTGCAACGGTCACCACAAGAGTTAACTACGGCATGAAACTCGGTTTTATCGGAACAACGATCGACTGGCTATTAGTGCGCTTTGTCGTTCGCAGGGAAATGCGTGCCGGATTGCGTGGCCTGAAGCTCTATGTTGAGCGTGAAGCCGAAAAACTGGCTGCCGTTCAGTACGCCGACTGAAATCTGCTTCAGAGGCCCAGAGACTCCGATATTTCCCGTAACACCGCAGGGTCTTCGATAGTCGCTGGAACGGTGTATTCAAGTCCATCGGCTATTTTGCGCATCGTGCCCCGAAGTATTTTTCCGGATCGGGTCTTGGGCAAGCGCGCGACGATCACAATATCGCGCGGCGTCGCGATGGGTCCGACCTGGCCCCGGACCGTTTGCACGAGATCTGCTTTCAATTGATCTCCGTTAATCCGCGCTCCGGCG
>CAMYKC010000078.1:17742-19687 GCA_947258865.1 uncultured Lysobacterales bacterium | reverse complement strand
GCAATTCCTTGAATTGGGTGAAAGTTACCTGGAAACCACTCGCATTCAACGCAGCGACACACCGTTTTTTATCGACAAGATGCCCAATAATTTCCGTCATGTCGGCTTGATTGACCTGATTTTGCCCAATGCAAAGATCATCGACGCGAGACGTCACCCCATGGGCGGCTGTTTTTCGGGGTTCAAGCAGTTGTTTGCCCATGGCCAGACCTTTACTTACGGCCTGGAAGATATCGGCAAGTACTATCGGGACTACGTCAGGTTGATGGACCACTGGGACTCGGTCCTGCCCGGCCGGGTCCACCTCGTGCAATACGAAGAAATGGTGACCGACACCGAAAATCAGATTCGCGCACTGCTGGAATACTGTGGTCTGGAATTCGAGGAACAGTGCCTGAGGTTTTACGAAACCGACCGGGCTGTGCGGACACCCAGCTCGGAACAGGTCCGCAAACCGATCTACAAAGAGGGTCTGGAGCAGTGGCGTAATTTCGAGGCGCACCTCGATCCGCTCAAGGAAGCGTTGGGGCCAGAGGTCCGGCAGCGGTATTCCCTGTAGGCAGTGGGGTCAGAGTCAAGTGCCAGAGTAATCTCTCTGAGACTTGACTCTGACCTCGAAATTGCTTTATTTCTTACCAACATCCGAAGCTGCTGCATTCCTCCGTTGAGTCGCTGCATCCTCGCGCAGCAGGAAGCCATCTCTCTCCGACTGTTTTATCGCCCTCGTCATTTGGTTGACATATTGCCCATGGTTTCTATACAGGGAATTCAATGTGTCATCGCCGAAGGGATCGAAACCGCCAAACAGGAAGCAGAAACCCGGCCCGGAATTGTTTGGGATGTAGGTGCCCAGAGGTACATCGATCTGCGGTGGCCTTACACCACCAATCGCGTTTCCGTGGGCATCCAGAGATATTTCCGCAACTCCACCTGGAAACAACAGATCCACGAACCGGCTGGCGGGCGGCTCGGTTCCATACGAGATCCACTGGCCAAGCCCTTCCAGCAGCGCTGATTGAACATAACCGATAAGGATCGGATTGTAGGGCAGCAGCGGTGCCGGACAGAAACTCGGTGGCAGGCCAAGGTCCCTGACCAGCGCCTGGCCGCCGACCTCATTGATTTGAGCGTCCACGTGAGACCCGCCTGCCATTTCGTAAAACCGCAGAGCCGGATTATCCTGCTCGGATTGACGCACCACGTAGGCGTTGAACCCAATCACTTCGGTCTGGGTCTGAAAGCGGAACGTCGGCGCGGAACCGAGCAGCTTGTTGCGCGCGTCATCGTTGGGCAGGCTTTCGGGAGTGGAGGCCGTAGGACCGGTTACATGCTTGGCGTTATCTCCACCGGCGGATATGAAATAGCCGTCGATGATCGGATCACCCCCTGGCGTCACTGCCATTGGATCAATGGAATTAGCGTAGGTCACCTGGTAGCCGGCGGATTGGGAATATCCGACCATGATAATCCGCTCAACGTTGAAATCAGCCAGCGGGTTGTCAGCGGATCCAGGCGTTTTAAGCAGCAATCCGGTCTGACTGAGCATGTCCCAGACTTGACCGAAATGCGGCATGGACATGGACTGGTAACGGCTTGCATTCCTGGTAACCACTGGCCATGCAGCCCAGCCGTCCCTCAGAAAATCGACAGTATTCGGCTTGGTCGACATGCCGACATAGACCGCCCCTGAACGGGTGATGTAATCAAAATTGCTCTGCCAGATCGGGTCACCATCCCAGCCGGCTGTCGCATTAAGGATCTCGTAGATAACGGTTCCGTTGAACCTCTTGGGGTCTACAGGCCGTCGCACCAGGATCCTGGTGGTATATGGAACATCGGCTTCGATCACTTCAACCTCTGGTGACTGGGCTGCGTCATCGACGTATCCATAGATGTTGGCCAGGCCTGAAACCGCATACTCTTCCTCGACGTAACCATCCATCGA
>CAMYKC010000078.1:2365-17714 GCA_947258865.1 uncultured Lysobacterales bacterium | reverse complement strand
ACCATCCAGCGACAAATCCATGAACCAGGCTATGAACGGGGTCGACCGGGTTTCCGGTTCACCGGGAATGACCGGCAGTAGCTGGGTCGTCGGCAAGGAGACCGCTGAAGCACAACCGATTGCAGGTAGCAGGCATGAGAGTAAACCGAGGAAAATCAGTTGCGGGATTTTTGGCCTGAAAGAGAACATTTCTACTTCCTCATCTGGTAGTTGGTGGATGTCGGGCGCAAGTCCATTTGAATATGATTCAAATTGAACTATAGGCGATGGTCAGCGCTTTTTCTACCCAAGGAATATAATGGTATTCAGCCGCTTTTCTGGTTTTTTATTGTATCTCGCCCCTTAATTACGCCCCTTAAACCGGACCGGACCAGGAACGTCGGGATACCGCGCTGCATCACCGCGAGCACCCGACTCAATGCTACTGGCCAGGCCGAGTCAATCGGCACGTCCGGAATAAAAAGAAGCGGCCTCCGGGGAGGCCGCTTTCAGTTCGTGCTCAAACAGATTTACCCTGCCATTTTACATTTCGAAAACGGCTCTCACATACCAGTATTGGCCTGGGATGGGGTACAACGTGCCGTCAAAACTGTTCAGGTCACATGAATAGCAGATCGGCGGTTTTTCATCAAACAGATTGTTGACACCCAGTGAAAACGACCAGGCGCCATCGTTCAGGTTTGACGGCGTCCAGGAGACCTGCGAGTCGACGAAAACGGTACTGCCAAGATTATTGCTGTCTGGTCCGTTGCTGCAAAATTGCGTTTGCTCGAAATCAGCAACCAGGCCGGTACAGTTTTCCGTCACTGAACTCAGGTAGCGGAATGCCATGCGCACGAACCAGTCATTCCTGAACCAGTCGACATTAAGCGTTGACTTGTGCTCCACATAGCCCCTTTCCGGTGAACCCAATTCACGGCCTTTGCGATCGACGCGGACAAAACCGCCCTCGGGATCTGCAAACAGGTCGTCATAAGCCGCTGGTCTCGATTCCGCCGATGTTCTGCAGAACGCCTTCGACCCGTGTGATGGTGCCATTGGGCGTGCGGTTGACGGCATTGCAGAACACGTCCTGCAGCGTGTCGATACATCCGTCCAGTACGTCCTGCGGCACCGGCGCCTGGATCGCGTCCTCGATGTCGATGTCGTAATAGTTGGCTTCCACCAGGAACCCATCAACGCTGTCCCAGTTATCCGTGAACGGGAGATCCCAGGAGAATCCGAAGGTGATGGTCTCCGCGGTCTCGGGCGTCAGGTCCGGGTTGCCACCCGTGCTGACCGAAATCTGCGGGTTCAGCTGCATGTAATCGGGTGGAACGCCGAGCGCAGCGCAGTTGGCTGCGTCTTCGGGGGCTACATTCGAGCAGCGGTCACTGATGCTGGCATCGAAGCGCGAGCCGGTGTTGAACAGCTCGCCGATGTTGGGTGCACGGAAGCCTTCCGACCAGGCGGCCCGAAGAACCAGGTTTTCGGTAGGCGCCCAGTTAATCGCCAATTTGCTGACCGTTTCACTGCTGAACAAATTATAGTCGGAGTAGCGTAAAGCAGCGCTGATGTCCAGCCGATTGGCGCCGCGGCGATCAGCGAGAATCGGCACAATCACTTCGCCGTAGAACTCGTTGACGTCGAATCCGCCATTGGTGGGGGCAGCAGGCACGCCGGCCGTTTCCCCAGCGGCGACGATCGGATCGGGAGTGAACCTGCCATCTTCCTCACGATATTCGAAACCGGCGGCCCAGCCGATCGAACCCGCCGGCAAATTGCCGAACTGTCCGGTCAGGTTGAAGGTGAAAGTGCTCATTTCCTGCTTGCTCGAATCCTTTTGGATGAACGTCACGTAGTCGAGCATTTCCTGTGTCATCGAGCCAGCGCCAACGATGTTCAACGGAACGCAATTTGGCGTTGCAGCACAGACATCAGGATCGCCCATTGCGGTGAAGATGCGGCGGGCGTTGAATGCACCCTGCTTTTCCTGGTTGGCGTTGTTTTCCGCCCAGAT
This sequence comes from uncultured Lysobacterales bacterium, assembly GCA_947258865.1. Classification (GTDB taxonomy): domain Bacteria; phylum Pseudomonadota; class Gammaproteobacteria; order Xanthomonadales; family SZUA-36; genus CAMYKC01. The sequence continues at coordinate 15,715 of CAMYKC010000078.1, read as the reverse complement.
GAAGGTCGCATCCCAGTAAATCGGATTCGAGGTATTGAATTGCCCGTCGATGCCCGCGGATATGTACCAGGTGTCCACCTCCTGGTCGAAAACACGCGGACCTGCCTCGATGGGCCGGCGGCCGAAAAACACGATGTTATCCGGGCCGAGATCCTGCCCGAAGGGATTGTAGGGGTGATTAGCCGGCCAAACGGTGTTTACCATAAATGGAGTCGATCCGCTATCGGGGCCGAAGAACAGCGGCTCCGGTGCGGCCTTGCCCTGCGACTGCCGATTGTTGTAGCTGGCCAGTACACGGAACATCGTGTTGTCGGTAATGTCGAATTCCGCCTTGGCGAAAATACTGACTCGCTTGTTGGGTGTCAGCAGGTGATTGAAGGGCTGATAATTGAAACGGTCATCCAGGGTAAAACCATGAAAGTCATCGCCAGCGGGATTCAGCGGATCCCATACGGGCATGCTAACCCCGGCGTCGGGGGCCACGCTTACCACGTCACCGACAAATGCGTCGCTGAAAACAAAGCGGCCATAGGGCGTGCCGGAACTGGCGCCATAGGGGAATCCGGGCAATGGATACAATGAAATAGAGCGGTCACCGGCGCTGACGTCTTTCTGGTCAATGTAATTGATATCCATCAATACGCGGGTTCGTTCTGATTCCGCCCCGAAGCGGACATCGACATCCAGCGATTCACCATCGCTTTCATCGTATTGGCCGTATTGAGCGGAGGCTTTGAACGAATCGTAATCATCCACGGTAATGATATTGACCACGCCGCCGATCGCATCCGAGCCGTAAATGGCCGAAGCGCCGTCCTGCAAAATCTCAATGGACTTCACCGCGTTGGCCGGGATTGAATTCAGGTCAACCGCACCGGAAACGCCCGAAGCGGACGAGCCCTTGATCCAGCGGCGACCATCGACCAGCACCAGCACTCGCTTTGAAGTCAAGTAGCGGAGATCAATCTCGGCTGAACCTGCGCCAATGCCGGAACCATCAGGCGGAAAACCCAGGTTACCGGAAGAGTTGTTGGAGCGATTGATGGCAGAGCCGGAAATCGGCAACTTCTGAATAAATTCAGCCAGTGATGACGAACCGGTAGCTGCATAGTCTTCCGATGACAGACTCATCACCGGAAGGCGTTGTTCCAATGGATCCTGACGAATCCGTGAACCCGTTATGATGACTTCCTCGAGCAAGCTGTCCTCATCATCAGCCTCGGCGGGCGTCTGAGCCCAAGCGGGTGCTGTAGAAAGTAAAAATGTGCACGCAAACGCGCGCCACCAAATATGGCATTGTTCAGTCTTCATTTTGTCTCTCCTGTGCCAGGTTTTAAGAGCAATAGCGAGAAATGGCTCTGTTTTTTTGCGCCATTCAGGCGAATGATACTCGTGGGCGCGTCATATTTCTATTTCTTAGCAACATGATTACCCGACAATATGGGATCGGATACCTTTCCCATGGCCGGTATCTGTGGCTGTAAACTGACTGCGGATCTGGATCTGCCGGCCCCGGATCTATAGGCCTGTTGCGTGCAAAGCCACTACTTGTCCGCATCACCATCGGGATTCATGCCCTTCAGAAATTTGAACAGGTCGCTGTCGGTGGACAGGATAATCGTTGAGTTCGTTTCGATAATGTCCCGATAGGCCTGCATGGTGCGTGTAAATTCATAAAATTCCACGGCAGCAGGACTCTGGTTATACGCCTTCGCGTAAATCTCTGTCGCTTTGGCATCTGCCACGCCGCGGATCTCCTCCACCTCGCGGTAAGCTTCAGACTGGATTTTATTCAGGTCACGCACCCGGTTACCGCGAATCCTGGCCGCTTCTCCGTTGCCTTCCGAGAGGAAGCGCTCCGCAATTTGCCGCCGCTCGCTGATCATCCGGTCATAGATTTTCGGCCGTACACTTTGATTGTAGTTAATGCGCTTGAACCTGATGTCGAGCAATTCGATTCCAAACACCTGGACCTTTTCCGCAGCGGCATCAAAGATCTCCTTTTCAACCAGTTTACGGCCTTTCTTGATTGGCACGAGAGAGCCCATCTTGGCCTCTTGCTGCGAGCCGGCCAGCAGCGAATCACGCAGGGGCACACGATCCTTGGTGGTGCGGATGATCTCTATCAACTCGTGCTTGGCCACGGCATTGCGCGTCTCACTGCCGAGGATGTCGTCGAGCCGCGATTGGGCACTGCGCTCGTCACGCAAACGCAGAAAATATTGCAATGGGTCTACTATCCGCCAGCGCGCAAACAGATCAACCGATATGTAAAGCTTATCCTTGGTGGGCATGTCAGAAGGACTTCCGTCCCATTCAAGAACCCGTTTATCGATGGGGTTGACCACCTGGATAAACGGGACCTTCATCTTCAGTCCGGCGGTCGTAACGGGCTCGCCGACCGGTTTGCCAAACTGCGTAATGATCATCTGCTGCACTTCATTCACGGTGTAGACCGCGCTGAACAGGACAAACGCCGCGATACCCAGAAACACCAGGCTGCCAATCTTCATACCTTTGCTCATGGCTTTTCTCCGTTCAGCGTGTCGAGGTTCAGCAAGGGCAGAATTCCCTGCGTCTGTTCGTCCACGATGATCTTGGACTGCAGTTTTGGCAACACGTCCTGCATCGTCTCAATGTAGATGCGTCGCCGCGTCACCTCAGGTGCTTTTTGGTACTCTGTTAACAAGGCATTGAAGCGGCTGGCATCACCCTCTGCTTCGTTGATTCTCTTGAGCCGGTAGCCGTCGGCTTCACGGATCCTCTGGTCTTTCTCGCCTTCTGCAAGCGGGATGACCTTGTTGTAGTCGCGCCGCGCTTCGTTTATCAGCTTTTCCTTTTCCTGCTGAGCCTGATTCACTTCGTTAAAAGATTCCTGAACCGGACCGGGTGGATTGATGTTCTTTAACTGCACCTGGTCGATACTGATACCCATTTCGTATTTGGTAGCCAGTAGCTGCATTTTGGCGAGAGCTTCCGTTTCGATTTCCTGGCGCCCGATGGTAATGACCTCATCCACTGTCCGGTCACCCACGACTTCACGCATGACAGATTCAGAGACATGACGCAGCGTGCTCCTGGGCATACGCACTTCGAACAGGAAATTGCGGGGATCTGAAATGCGGTATTGGACCACCCATTCCACCAGTGCGGAGTTCAGATCACCGGTGACCATCACTGTTTCCTGCTTACCGTCGCCTCGGGAGCTTTGGTATGCATCCTGGGCACCGGGTGTTGCAAACCCGAACTCCTGTTTCAGCTGGCGTTTAACCGGGACGATTGAGGCGACATCCACACCGAACGGCAGCTTGAAGTGCAGGCCGGGCGGCACTTCCTTGAGATATTTGCCGAATCTTTGAATGACGGCCACCGAGTCACTGGGCACCGTGTAATAGGCCGTCCATGCGGCCAATCCAACCAGTACGATGATGGCAATGACGATGCTGCTGCGTTGACTGCCACCCGGCACCATCTGCTTAATCTGTTCCTGTCCCTGCTGGATCAATTCTTCCAGTTCCGAGCGGGGATGCCTTGGGCCACCGCCGCCGTTGTTTTTACCTTGCCACGACATAAGAATGCTCTCTCTTTAGTGCTTGCGAAAGAGCAATTGTATACCCTTGGTTCAGAGGGGGGACAGGAAGCATCAACCACTTTTTCTAATTCAGCCGGGACTGCTGGCTGAAAACTGGAGATAATGGCCGGCATGACGAAAAAATTGCTGTTTTGTTTGGCTTGCGCTTCGCTGCCCGCTTCGGGCTGGGCGGATACCTTCGCATTCGAAGCGAGTGACTTCGCACTGAACCCCACCTTCAGTGACGTGCAGACATTCCGGTTTTCCATCGATCTCGCGGTGCCGGTCACGCCAGGTGCAGCCTACTCGGACCCGGCGCTGAGCGGCGTTGATTACCAGGTTTCCGGGGATCTTGACGATACACCGTCGGGTTTCGCGGCGTTTGCACTCGTGCGCTCGATCGAGGGCGCGGAGTTTTACGCCCAGGGCAGTTCGATGACATTCGAAATCGACGCCGGCGCCGATCTGTCCGATGGCCTGCAGGTTTCGGAGTTGACGGGTACGGGGGTGGTGTTCGTGTTCGACGCACGCGAGGTTGACACAGGCCGTTACCATCCCCCCCTTTTCCAACTCAACGCCGACGGCACCGGCAGCATTCGCAATTCCAACAACCAGGGCGGCATCAACCCGGCCTCGATGGAGGAGGTCAATGTCGATTACGGCGAGGAATACATCACCGAGCTGACTTTCGACCCGGCTGCACTGACCCTCGTGGCGCCGAAGCCCGAGGTGATCCTGGCCGACGGTTTTGAGTCGCCGTGAAACTGGCATGGGAAATTCGGGTTTAGAGCGATATTTGCAAACATCCTTGTCATGGGCGCGGTGATCTGCACGCTACCCGCCGGTAAACGTGTCGCGGTCTTACCCCCCATGAACTCACCGCCCGTGACCAGTTGCACGGCGATGGTGATGACCCCCGCACCAGTCTGGCAGTTAACATTGCCGACGAGCCAGATGTTGTTACCGTTCTCATTGATTGTCGCTGCAGCCTCGCGCTTCTGACAGCGTTCGATAGCGATGGCAAACACCCGCTTGAGGCGTTGCATCCAGGTCATCGCTGCGTTCTGATGGATCGATCACGGCGGCAGGCATCGCCCACAGGTGGGGGTTTTTGGGTAGAATCCGGAATATGGCTACCAGCCGGTTGCCCTGGATGAACGCGATGAAGCCGGAAATAAGGCTTTTTGGTATCGTGAGCGCTGAATGGAAACTTTAAAGGTATTCGACATCCCCGAAAACGTCGCAGCAGCCGCCGCCGACTACATTGGCGAGCTGGCGCGCCACTGCATCAGGGAACGCGGCCAGTTCAGCATCGCGCTGAGCGGAGGGACCACGCCTTGGCAAATGCTGCGGTCGCTGTCCCGGCAAGCGCATGACTGGGACCGGTGGCACGTATTCCAGGTTGATGAAAGAGTAGCACCCGCAAATGACGAATCACGCAATTTGCTGCAGATCAGGAAAAATTTCACCGATCATGCCGGGGCCGGTATTCACCTCCATGCCATGGCCGTCGAAACACCGAACCTGGACGTCGCTGCCGATCGCTATTCAAGCGAACTGCAGGATCATTGCGGCCGGCCGCCCGTACTGGACCTGGTCCAGCTTGGCATGGGCGCGGACGGGCACACGGCATCACTGGTCCCCGGCGATCCCGTGCTGGATGTGGAAGAGACGGACGTCGCGATCAGCGCGACCTATCAGGGATGTCGGCGGATGACCCTGACCTTTCCGGCCATCAATCGAGCGCGCCATGTCGCCTGGCTCATCACTGGCGGGGGCAAGACGCCGGCGCTGCGGCAAATGCTGCAGCAGGACACGTCAATCCCGGCGGCCAGGGTGAATCAGGAACATGCCGTCGTGTTTGCCGACAAGGCGGCCGCCGCCATAACGAACAGGAGTTAATCTTATGCTGAAACTGGGTTACAAGGCCTCGGCCGAACAATTCGATCCAAGGCAGTTACTGGAATTTTCCGTGTTGGCGGAGGAAACAGGTTTCGATTCGGTCTGGGTCCGCGACCATTTCCAGCCCTGGCGCCATCACGGCGGCCACGCACCCTATTCCCTGGCATGGCTCGGGGCGCTCGGCGAGAGAACTTCCCGCGTCATTCTGGGGACCAGCGTGGCCACTCCGACGTTCCGGTATCACCCGTCTGTCGTGGCCCAGGCGATGGCGACACTCGCGTCCCTGTCCCCTGACCGGGTCATTCTGGGCGTCGGTACCGGCGAATCACTGAACGAAGTCCCCGCGACCGGAATGGAGTGGCCAGGTTTCAAAGAGCGCTTCGGCCGCTTACGGGAATCCATCGAGCTGATGAAAATACTCTGGACAGAGGAACGCGTGACGTTCGAGGGCGAGTACTACCAGACCCTCAACGCGACCATTTACGACCGGCCCGAGAACCCGGTGCCGATCTTCATCGCCGCAGCCGGACCCACGGCGTCGAGGCTTGCGGGAAGGGTGGGCGACGGTTTCATTTGCACCAGCGGAAAAGCCACTGAATTGTATACCGAAACCCTGTTGCCGAACGTGGCCGTGGGGCTGGAACGTTCCGGGCGCAGCATGGATCAGCTCGAGAAGATGATTGAAATGAAAGTGTCGTTCGACACCGATCGCGACCGGGCACTGGAAGACACCCGCCACTGGGCGGCACTGGCGCTGTCTCCGGAAGAGAAAACGGGCACGGAGGACCCGTTAGAGATGGAGCGCCTCGCCGACGCGCTGCCGGTGGAACGGGCCGCGAGCCGCTGGATCGTCTCCACGGATCCCGAGGAGCACATCGAACGGATCGCCCCCTACATCGAACTCGGTTTCAGCCACCTGGTGTTTCACGCACCGGGTTCCGACCAGGAGCGGTTCCTGCGGCTGTACTCGAAGGAGGTCCTGCCACGGCTGCGCCGCCAATTCGGCTGAGCCGGGAACCATTGATGAAAGGCGTTCCATACGAGTAAAGCAATCGACCGCCGGAGCGCGCTGTATGGGCGATTGCGCCCATGGTGCACTACTGGAAATTGATAAGGAAAGAAATAATGTCAAAAGCAGACATCGGCCTGATCGGCCTTGCCGTCATGGGCGAAAACCTGGTGCTGAACATGGCCAGCCACAACTACCAGGTAGCCGTGTACAACCGCACGACATCCAAAGTCGATGAATTCGTCAATGGCCGGGGCGCAGGGAAATCCATCATCGGCACCTACTCCATCGAAGAACTGTGCTCGAAACTGGAACGCCCTCGCCGGGTGATGATCATGGTGAAAGCCGGTGCAGTCGTGGATCGGGTGATCGAGTCCCTGCTGCCGTACCTGGAACCCGGGGATATTGTCATCGACGGCGGCAACAGCCAATTCCAGGACAGCATCCGGCGCACCGGAGAACTCGGGGACAAGGGCCTGCTGTTCATCGGCACCGGCGTTTCCGGCGGCGAAGAAGGAGCGCTGAAAGGGCCCAGCATCATGCCGGGCGGCAATCCCGAAGCCTGGCCGCACATCAAACCGATCTTCCAGGCCATCGCAGCCAAAACCGAACAGGGCGAGCCGTGCTGCGAGTGGGTCGGCCTCGGCGGCGCCGGGCATTTCGTCAAGATGGTACACAACGGCATCGAGTACGGCGACATGCAGATGATCTGCGAAACCTACCAGATGATGAAAGACGGGCTGGGCATGTCCAATGAAAACATGCACGAAGTGTTTGAGCGCTGGAATGAAGGGGTTCTCGACAGTTACCTGGTGGAGATAACGCGTGACATCCTCGGGTATCGGGATGAAGCTGGAGAACCGACACTGGATCTCATCCTGGACACAGCGGGTCAGAAAGGGACCGGCAAATGGACGGTGAATGCCGCCCTTGACGCCGGTCAGCCGCTCACGGCCATTGCCGAGGCGGTATTTTCCCGTTGCCTGTCAGCGCTCAAGGATGAACGCCTGAAGGCATCCCGGATACTCGCAGGGCCGGACCCCGTCTTCGAAGGCGATCACCAGGGACTGGTTGACGACCTGGAGCAGGCCTTGTACGCCTCCAAAATCGTTTCCTATGCCCAGGGCTACCAGCTGATGCGCGCCGTGTCGGACGAAATGGGTTGGGGCCTCAACTACGGCGCCGTGGCCCTGATGTGGCGCGGTGGCTGTATTATCCGCTCACGCTTCCTGGGTAACATCCGCGACGCTTTCGAAAACAACCCGGAGCTGGACAACCTCCTGCTCGACGACTTTTTTCAGGAAGCCGTCAAAAAGGCTCAGGCGGCCTGGAGACGCGTAGCGGCTACGGCGGTGACGCTGGGCGTCCCAATGCCGGCCATCAGTTCAGCCCTTGCTTACTATGATGGCTACCGATGCGGCCGGACATCCGCGAACCTCTTACAGGCGCAACGCGACTACTTCGGGGCGCATACTTACGAGCGGATTGATAAACCGAGGGGTAAATTCTTCCACACCAACTGGACCGGGCGGGGTGGCACCACGGCTTCATCGACTTACGATGTATGAAAGGGTGGCCATGTACCACATGACCGGCCAGGCCGGGAGCGCCGCTTGCTGATGAAGTGCCGTCTATTCCGTATCGAGGGCCGTGTACAGGGCGTTTGGTTCCGAGAGTCCACACGCCGCGTGGCGACTGCACTGGAAATCACTGGATATGCGAAGAACATGGCGGATGGGACAGTGCAGGTGCTGGCCTGTGGTGAACCCGTAGCGATGGACCAGTTGGCCGAATGGCTGAAACAAGGCCCGCCAATGGCGCAGGTTACCAAGGTTGAGTGGAGCGATATGGAAAGCGAATGCCTGGAGTCCTTCGTTACTCGATAAGCCAGTCCGGGCTCCCCTTGCTGCCGAAGCGCGCCTCTACGACGGGTTAAGCTAGAATTCACGTCACCGTGAAAATGAGAACGACATGAACAATTACCTTGAAATCGCGGGACGCTTTGTACCGGTACTCGGCACAATAGCAGCAGTCCTCGTCATTCTGGCTGCGATCAACTGGTTCCTGCGGCGTCGCTGGCAAAATAATCCCGACGCGCAGTTTCGCTTCCAGTTGATCATGCTGGCACTCACCTTTGCGGGAATCCTCGCAATTGTTGTCGCATTGCCAATCAACGACGCCGTGCGCGGGCAGCTCCTCAGCCTGATCGGCATCCTGCTCAGCGCCGCGATAGCGCTGTCGTCGACAACGTTTATCGGCAACATCATGGCCGGCATCATGCTGAAGGTCGTGCGGAATGCGCGACCCGGCGACTTCATCACGGTGGCGGATTTGACCGGGCGCATAACGGAAATGGATCTTCTGCACACGGAAATACAAACCGAGTTCCGCGACCTCGTGACCGTGCCAAATCTGTATATGGTGACGCAGCCGCTGCAGGTCGTGCGCTCCTCGGGCTCCATTATTTCGGCCGAGGTCTCGCTCGGCTACGATGTATCACACGGCCGGGTGTCACAAATCCTGTGTGATGCCGCAGCCAGAGCCGGCCTGAAAGACGGTTTCGTACAGGTCCGGGAACTCGGCGATTTTTCGATTACCTATCGGGTTGCAGGTCTGTTGGAGGACATCCAGAGCCTGATCTCGGCGCGCTCGGCACTACGCGTGGCCATGCTTGATGCGTTGCACGAGAACGATATAGAAATCGTCTCGCCGAACTTCATTAACTCGCGAGTCCTCGAAGAAGGCAGGACTTTTATTCCCGCACCATCGGATACGCGCTCCGAGGCTGCGCAGCCGCTCGCCGAGGACGTGGCGTTCGACAAGGCCGAGGAAGCCGCGTCAGTGGAGAAGATCCGAGCCGCGATTCGAGATATCGATACCCGGCTAAGTACTTCGGACAGGGAGAAAGGTGAATTGGATCGCGACGGGAAAGCGGCGCTCGAAGCAGAAAAAGCGCGTCTTGTCGAACAGCTCAAAACGGCTGAGGAGACGATGAGAGCTGAAGATTCCGCCGCAGACCACGGCACTTCGTCTCCTGATTAAGGAGTCTCGCTTCCCTGCTCCCGCCCACGCGTGGACGGCGGTTGCACGCGCAACGGCACTAAAGCAGCGCTTCCAGCACAATGCGGATCTTCTCTTCGGCTGAATACTGCCGCCGAGTTGCTCGGCGAACATCTCGTATTGCTTTCTCGGCGCTGTCTTTCTTCTTGGTCATCATCGTTCCTCTTCAAAGTGACGGGGCACATCGGTCAGCCGACCAGGGAGAGCAACCGGACGGAACCGGACACAGTTAACAGCTACACTAAAACACCCGCGTTGAGCTGTCGGGGTCAAGCTTTCTGAGGTTGAGGTGTTGACTCGGGACAGTGAGTTTGGTGCGCTTGAAACGGGCTTCCTATCCGGCTACCTACCAGCAAGCATCTGCACTCAGGCTGCCTCCGGAGTTCCCCTTGACCCCCAGGTGTGACAGCGTCAGATCACCACATTTGCTGTCAGAAGTCTGGGGGGCAACGCGGTTTGCGGTCAGGGTGTATGTAGTGGCGGTGGCAGCGATGGAAAGCGTGTAATAACCCTCCCGGCTGTTAGCTGAAATTTCGAGGCCACCGACCCCAATCGTGGACGTGAAGCTGTTATTGATGGTGAAGAACTGCTGTTGCCGCTGGGCAGCCTCGAACAGAAGCGCCCTGCCATCCGCACGGCGTGCCTTGATGACCTGCTCGACGTAGGAGGGATAAGCAATCGCTACCAATATCGACGCCACGAGCAGGACAACTACCAATTCTATCAGCGTCCAGCCACGGCTCCGTACCGGTGAAATGAAGTTTCTCCGATTACGCATCAGTTACGGATCCCAACGGTTGTTTGGTATTCGGCCCGGATCATCCGGTCCGCCGTTCCGGTGAAATGTCTGCAGCCGAGGCACACGGTATCGACGCTGCCCAGCGCGTTCGAGACGGAGTTGACCAGGATTCTGAGCCGGACACTCACCACCTGACTCCAGTCAGTGACATTCCCCGGCCGCACTATTTTGTTGGCCACGCCATCGCCGTCCAAGTCGACGCCATACAGCAGGTGCATGTCTTCAACGCCCTCCACGACGGCTGTGCTGTTGGAAGGAGAGGTGCCGCAGACCAGATTGTCATTGGTGTCGATGCCGAAAACGGCAGTTACGTAGCTGTTCTCGGCGACCGTGTTGCCCAGGCAATCCCGGATTTTCGTGCCTCCTTCGTAACGGACGCTCACGGTGTCCGCGCCCGACTTCAGGTTCGGCAAAGAAATCAACGCTCCGCTCTCGTCATTCGTGCCTTTGAGCCCCGGTGCATCGACGATGAAGGTGTTCAGCGGCTGATCGTAGCCCGCCATGCGAATCGTGCGGCTGAGCAAGTCGATGGCGAAACGTCCATTCTCCTCAACCCGGAGTACGGAATTCTGAAAGCGGACGGCCTGGCTGCTGTTGAGATAAATCGTGACCAGCACGCCCAGCGCGATCAGGCCGATGACCAGGGCGACCATCAACTCGATCATGGAAAAGCCAGCCGAACGCCTGCTGAGATGTATTGTGCGGTTCATAGTTTTTCCAATCCCATCAGTTTGAAGTTGAAGGTCTCCGTTACGGGCGATCTTTGCCCCCGGCTTTGATCCCAGGTGATCGTGATCGTGATATCGACCGGGTCCTGACCGTTGTCCGCGCCGGTGGTGACCACCGCTGTGCCGTTGGGCAGGTTCTTATTTACCCCTCGGCTCCAGACTCTCAGGTCGTGTTCCATCAACTGCGTCCCCGTGCAGTCAGTGGTGTCGCCCCTGCAGTTGGTGTCGATGCTGGGTAAGGCGGAAATGTCGTAATTTCCTGCCTTGGCCTCGTCGTAGTTCAAACGCATACGTTCGAACAGTTCCCGTGCCAGCGTGGCAGCATGGCTGCGCTGCAGACTGGCTTCGCTGTGCGCGTTGCTCGTGAGCTGCAAACCCGCGATCCCGAGCAGCCCGATGGCCACGACGATGACCGCGATCAAAGTCTCGATCATGGAAAAGCCGCTTTCGCGTGCACCGAACCGTTTCATGACTCTTAACCCTCCTCGTCGCAATCCGCCGGAACGCCATTATCCACATCGACGCCGCCTGCCGCGGAAATCCGCAGAATCTGCGCGCGAATCGATGTGTTCGAGTGACAGACCGTGAACGTCCCGGCCGTTCCGCTGTTGCCAATGGCCGCGCCAGTCGGTTGAAACTGCACGAAAACTTCCATGGAATCGGAGACGTCGATCTCCAGGCCGGGCTCGAGAGAATTGACCAGCCTGATGATTTCCGACGCATCCGCCGAATTGTTGGAATTTGCGTCCTCGAAGACCAACCAGCCGCTGTTCCATGCGCCATCTTCGGTGCTGCAGGAACTGCTGTCCACCGAAGGGCACACGCGCACGGACCGGCGCCGCTTGACGGCCTCGCTGCGCGCCACGTTCAGCGACACGAGGAGTTGGGATGCCGTGGTATCGATTTGATTTTTATTGGCCGTCGCCGAAAATGTCGGTACGCCGGCCGCCAAAAGGATGGCGCCTATCGATATCGTGATCATCAGATCAAGCATCGACATGCCCCGCGTCCCTCGGCATTTTATCGGCTTACAATTCCCGATTCTGAGGTGTATCTTCTTCATAAATAACTCCTGATTACTTTCGTTAATGTTTCGCTTAATACAGCAGTTCCCGCCAGGCGGTCATCTTGGCCGGGTTACCCCCGCCAATCAGGCCCGTAAGGTTAGCCACAATCGTCATATTGCCTTCAAACGAGTTGTTGTCGACGACCAGGTCAACCACCGTCTGGCCGCTCTCCACCTCTTGTCCCATGCTGTGCAGTCCGTTTTCGGCCACCAGCGAGCCCTGGATAGTAACGTTGCCCGAGACATGAAGTTCCATGTGCGCCGCCATGATGCCCGTGAAGATCTGACTCGGAGTGCCCTGAATCATCAGGTCGTTCCCGGCCAGGAACAGGATTTCATTGGCGACATAGTCGCCGGTATTGTTGCCTGCCCCGCTGCCCCAGGGCCGGTAATCCGCATTGCCAGAGACCCAGATGTAGCCCTCGGCCACGAATGACGCATACCATATGCCGTTGGGATTGCCCTGGAGTTCCAGGTTGCCCTCGATATAGTAAAACTCGTGCATAAGATCGGGCTGAACGTTTCCGCTCATGGTCCATTTCTGGTTGACCAGACAACTCCATCCGGCCCAGGTGCCGCCGCCGGCGAGGTTCACGATCATGTTGCCCTCCGGCGTCTCAACATGGCAGTTCGGCGTCATGACTACGGTCGCGAACGGCCGGTAATCCGGCGGGTAGACATGTGGAATCTCGACCACGTCGACGCCGCTGGATTCATTGCCTCCGATCGCGGGACTACCCGTGGCTGAGACGGTGCCCGATGCAGTTACATTTCCGGCGATATCGGGATTACCCTGGATATAAATGTCGGCATTCGAATGGATATTCGCGACGGGCCCGGTGACCTGCGGAGTGCCCGACAGCGCATTGATGTCTCTGTTGGTCAGGATGGCGTGCTGCGACAGCGCCTCGCCGTCGATTTGGATGACCACCTCGATCTCGCGCTCGGCGCCGGAAAAGTCACCCAGCGAGTTCATTACCACATAGCCGGTGTTCACCTCGGGAAAGGTGACCGAGTACGTTCCCCCGGAAACCGATTCGTACAGGATCGGGCTCGAAATGAAAGGCTGCAGATCCGTGGTCAGGAATTCCCCCGCTTTGACGTAATCCTTGCGGACGGCCGCGTAGCCGGCCTCGATGCCGCTTTCGGCGACGACCATGGCGTTGACCGAGTCGCGCTGGTTACCCGCCATCAGTTCGTTCATGGTGTTGCGCG
>CAMYKC010000078.1:0-2359 GCA_947258865.1 uncultured Lysobacterales bacterium | reverse complement strand
GCGCTGGTTACCCGCCATCAGTTCGTTCATGGTGTTGCGCGAGGCCGCCGTGATGACGACCAGGGTAAGAATGGTAAGTATGATCAAGGAACTCACAAGCGCGAAGCCGTTGTTCCTGTCTCTGAGAATTTTCATCGATTGCCTCACTTAACTCTCTGGCACAGACGGTGACCAGGGGTTACGAATGTTCTGGAACTGTTGCTGAATTGCAGTGCAAGAAGTGCTTGAGTTCGTCCGATGACCAAACAGCGTCCAAGGCCTGCCCGGTTGCGCACAAGCCCGGCCGGAGAATGCCAGATGCCCGGCCGTTCGGCGAAGGTTTGCGGGTTGCGAGAGGCCCCGGGTTTACACATACGAAAATGCGCGGTCATGATATTTTGCACTCCTGTATCCTTACTTAAATTCTGATATTCCCTAAATCGTGATGCTGCGTCATCGTAACGTTTGGCGACATTCGAATCTCAGTCCGTTCTGAGAAACCTGCTTTCCGGGTTGATTACTAACAGTCAACCATTTCGACGAGGTAACACATGCAAGTTATGGGCCAAGAAAATTCGTTAATATGAATTGCGTTAAATTACAAAGTGTTACTAAATATTTGATCGGCGATCACTGCACGCGAATCACTCGTTATCGGACCAAAAGTGACAGGAATTAGGACAATTTTTGTCACTATATTTCGCCAATCGGCTGAAGGGATTGGTGGGTTCTTGACTGATTGCCGCCTGTCAAAGTCCATTTTTTTGCTTTCGATCTCCAATTCCTTTTCACCGCAACTGGTTCGACGCATATCATGCTGGAGCCGCCCGATTTCATCACCCGACTGGCGGCGTCCGCGTCCGAATCGCAGCCGCGACCCGGATTTAGCGCTGGCACAAGCCGGTCTGGGCTACGCATGGTTATTGATACCTGAATATTCAGCAACGGTTGATGCCCAACTCAGCCGGGATTCCTCAAAGGCCGTCATTGCCCGACAGGCCGTTGAAATTGATCCGTACTCACCGCTGATGACGTTGAACATGGCCTACATCCTGATGGATGACGGTCGATTTGAAGAGGCGGCGAAATTCCGTGACCTGACCGTGGAGCTCAGGCCTGACTACTCCGATTTGTGGCGAAACACCTGGCTGATTTTTATGCGCGCGGGCGACTTTTCCAACGCCACGCAAGCCCTGGTGAATTGGGCGAAGGGCACTGGCCGGGATGTTGATCAGGCCAGGCAATTGGGACGCTTGCTGGAGCAGAGTCAGGGCAGCGGTGAAATGGCCCGGTTTCCAGAAGATCTCATGACGGATCTCACCGTGGGTAACGAAAATCTGGGACAAGTCTACGCTGCAGGCCGTGATGCGGAATCCGCCGTCGCATTTGCTGCAGGTCTCGATGTCGATGTTGAATACGAGCTTCAGTCGTTGTGCCCAGGTCATTGATGCCCGGTGCTCGGCCGGTGTTTGATCTGGTCGTTCCTCTGACCTGCCTGCATTAACTGGGTACCGCTTGGCGCGGTGCAAGAACACGCCGTGGGTGGGCGTGCCGGTTCATCAACCGGCACGCCCCGGGGTGATCCTCGACGTCGCAGGACTCGCCGACGTGGAAGTACTCCTCGCTCTAGAAGAAGTCGTCGGTAAGCGTCTCCAAAAACGCAACGATGGCGTCTTCATCCTCGTCGGACAGCCCCAGATCACCGAGCTCGGACCTATTGACGTTGTCGGCGATTTCCGGAGCCGGCCAGCAGCCCTGGGCGATCGCATCCTCCATCGTGGTCAACGGGTTCGGACACTCGGGCTTCACGTCCCGCGTGTTATAGAAGTGCACGATGCCCTTCAACGTCTTGAAATAGCCGTTGTGTCCGTAGGCCTTGACCGATTCGGGGTCTGGCTTCTGGCCTACGTTCCGAACGGTCGGGACCTTCATCTTGCCCCACTCGGCCATCCAAACCTCTTCCGGTTCACCGCGGAACCGCAGGAACCCGCCGAGGCCCGGGTCGCGGAAGTCCGGATCGGCCACCAGAGCCGGGTTCTCGGGGTTGGGGGGCACGCCGAGGTTGTCGTAGGTGAAGTTGGTGAACGCCGACAGCTGGCCATTCGAGGTGTGGCAACGCTTGCACTTCCCCTTGCCCTGGAACAGCGCGAAGCCACGCCGCTCCTGCTTCGTGAGCTGGTACTGGCCCCTGAGCGATGCGTCGAACTTGGAACTGAACGACCGCTCCCCGGGACCCGCTTCGTACTCGGCGATCGCCAGCGCGATGTTGTCGTACTCGGTCTCGACCTTGGCCCGATCGCCTTCGCTCAGCGGCACAGGATCTCCGCTCGCGCAGAGGCTGTCCGTGTCGGGCGGGAAGTCAATCGTGAAGATGTTGTCC
>CAMYKC010000077.1 GCA_947258865.1 uncultured Lysobacterales bacterium | reverse complement strand
GCGAATCGGGATTTACTCTCATAGAGCTGATGATCGTCATCGCGATCATAGCCATCATTCTGGCCCTGGCGCTGCCGGTCTACTCCAACTATTCGATCCGCGCGAAAGTCGCTGAGGGACTGAGCCTCGGCAATTCGGCAAAAACCGCTGTAAGTTCGGCCTGCGTGGCGGATGGAACGATCGTCTCCATCAGCAATGCCCTGGCGGGTTATGGTTTTGTAGCCGGCACGGACGATGAAGACTACGTCGCGGATATCCAGGCCAGCGGGCCTTGTCTCAGCCCGGTTATTACCATAACCACCAAGAATACAGGGCGATTGCCTGATCCCGTGTTGATTATGACGGGAGAAATAATCAGCGGCAGCGGGCAGGTCGCCTGGACATGCACGAGCAACAATACTCCAGACTGGTTGCTGCCGAAGACTTGCCGTAGTTAATACAGTGACTTGCAGACATCAGGTGATAAATAGGTATAATAGGGCCGGGAAAAAGGAGCGACCCGCTGATGAACACAGAATTTAAGGTCACCAGCAATTTGCAGGGACTCGCCCGCCGCCTTGTCACGGAAAACATTCTGGACGAGGCGACGGCGGAGAACGCCTGTGTTCAATCCAACAAGAAGAACAAGACGCTCCTGGCATGGCTGATCAAGAACAAGGCCGCCAATTCCTCGGCCATCGCCGCCGCCGCTGCTGAAGAATACGGCATCCCGCTGATAGACATACGTGCCTTCGACCTGACCCAGGCTCCAATCAGCCTGGTCAGCGAGGCATTGATAGACAAGCACCAGGCACTGCCGCTTCACCTTCGTGGCAACCAGTTATTCATCGGATTGAAAGACCCGACGGACCACGAAGTCATCGACGAGATCGCCTTCAGCTCAGGGTTCCACGTCGAACCCATCCTGGTTTCCGCTGATCAGCTGGAATCGGCGATCGAGCGCGCAATGGAGGCGACTAGCCCGGCCTTCGACGATTTCGATGAAGAGGAGGGGTTGGAAGACATCGGCTTTCAGCTCGACACTGAAGGCATGGAGGAATCGGGCAACGATCTGGCGGTCGATGAGACGCCGGTGGTCCGATTCATCAACAAGGTGTTACTCGACGCGATTCGTAAAGGGGCTTCTGACATACATTTCGAGCCTTACGAGAC
Organism: uncultured Lysobacterales bacterium; assembly: GCA_947258865.1. GTDB lineage: Bacteria > Pseudomonadota > Gammaproteobacteria > Xanthomonadales > SZUA-36 > CAMYKC01. Next base: position 9,893 of record CAMYKC010000077.1, on the reverse strand, counting down.
CCGGTACCGCATCCGGTATCGACTGGACGGCGTATTGAAGAACGTAGCCGGCCCGCCAATCCAGATGTCCCGACGCCTGTCGTCAAGGCTCAAAGTCATGGCCGGGCTGGACATCGCGGAGAAGCGGGTTCCGCAAGACGGCCGCATCAAGCTGAGCCTGTCCCGTAACAAGAGCATCGATTTCAGGGTGAGCACATGCCCCACCCTGTTCGGCGAAAAAGTTGTTCTGCGTATCCTTGATTCGGCGGCAACCAAGCTCGGCGTCGAACAACTCGGCTTCGACAAAAGGCAGCAGGAGCTTTTCAACCAGGCGGTCAAAAAGCCCTACGGCATGGTGCTCTCTACCGGCCCTACCGGCAGTGGCAAGACCGTTTCTCTCTATACAGCGTTGCAGATGTTGAACGATGAAGGCAGGAACATTTCCACTGTCGAAGACCCGGTTGAAATTCGCGTTCATGGTATCAACCAGGTGCAACAGAACACGAAACAGGGCATGACCTTCGCCAGGGCCCTGAGGGCGTTCCTGAGGCAGGATCCCGACACGATCATGGTCGGCGAGATCCGGGACCTTGAGACCGCAGAAATCGCCATCAAGGCTGCCCAGACAGGACACCTGGTATTGTCCACTCTGCATACCAACGACGCTCCCCAGTCCATTACCCGCCTGATGAATATGGGTGTGCCGAGTTACAACATCACATCGGCGATCAACCTCGTAATTGCCCAACGGCTTATCCGCACGCTGCACAGTTGCAAGAAAAAGCTGGAGCTTCCTCCTGAAGCACTGTTGCAGGCAGGTTTTGAAAAGCAGGAACTGGAAGATCTCACGCTTTATCAGCCCGCGGGCTGCAGCGAGTGTAACGAAGGCTACAGGGGCCGGACGGGAATCTTCGAGGTCATGCCCATTACCGACACCATTGCCAAGATCATTCTGGAAGAAGGCAATGCGCTTCGTATCGCCGAACAGGCTCGGATTGAAGAAGTTCTCGACCTCCGGCAATCCGCGCTAAAGAAGGTAGCAGCAGGCATCACCGATCTTATTGAAATCAATCGTGTAACCAAGGACTAGGTTATGGCTACGACACACGTACAACCAACCGTATTTATCTGGCAGGGGCGCGACAAGCGCGGCACCAAACTCAAGGGACAGCAGATTGCCACGACGCCGAACCTGGTGCGGGCCGAACTGCGCCGCCAGGGCATCACCCCGATCAGCGTCAAAAAGAAACCCAAACCCTTGTTTGGGGGCGCGGGAAGCCGCGTAAGCGCTAAAGACATCGCCGTATTCAGCCGCCAGCTCGCCACCATGCTGAAATCCGGCGTGCCGTTGGTCACCTCGATGCAGATCATCTCCGGAGGTCTGAAAAATCCACGCATGCGCACCATGGTGGACAAGATCCGTGCCGAGGTCGAATCAGGCAGCACGCTGCATGAGGCGTTCGCTGAATTCCCTGTCCAGTTCGATGAGCTCTACATCAACCTGGTCAAGGCGGGCGAGAGTGCCGGTGTGCTGGACACCATCCTGGACAATATCGCCACGCACAAAGAGCGCATCGAGAGCATCAAGGGCAAGATTCGCAAGGCGCTGTATTATCCCGCAGCGGTGATCGCGGTAGCCATTATCGTTTCCTCGATCCTGTTGATATATGTTATTCCGCAGTTTGAAGGCATTTTCCAGAGTTTCGGGGCTGACCTGCCTGCGTTCACCAAGATGGTTGTCAATGCATCCCGGTATATGCGGTCCAATGGGATCTACATTCTCGCTGTCACGATCATCGCCATCGTCGCCTTTATCATGCTGAAAAAGCGGTCGATAAAATTCGCTCATTTTATCGACAGGATTTCCCTGAAACTCCCGATTGTCGGTGGAATCCTGGAGCAGGCGGCGATCGCCCGTTTCTGCCGCACGCTGGCTATTACGTTTGCAGCGGGCGTTCCTCTGGTCGATGCCTTGCAAATCGTAAATGGCTCTACGGGCAACCGGATTTTCGATGACGCTGCTGGGAGAATTCGTGAGGACGTGGCGGTAGGCCACCAACTGCAAATGGCCATGCAGCAGGTAGGCGTATTTCCCAACATGGTAATTCAGATGGCTGCCATTGGCGAAGAAGCCGGTTCACTCGACGACATGCTGATCAAGGTGGCTGAAGCCTACGAGGAAGAAGTAAACAACGCGGTGGATGCTCTGAGCAGCCTGCTGGAGCCATTGATCATCGTCTTTATCGGCGTCATTGTCGGCACGATGGTTGTCGCGATGTATCTGCCCATATTCAAGATGGCAGCGGTTATCTGATTTACTGAATTCAGCTCCACATGTTGGAAACCATTGCCGATTCCGCACCCCTGCTTTACACAGGGGTGTTTATTCTGGGGGCCGTCATCGGCAGTTTTCTGAATGTCGTGATTCTCAGGATCCCCCCTCTCCTCGAGCACGACTGGCGCTGCCAATGCCGGGAACTGCTGGACCTGGACGAATCCGGGGATGAGCGTCCCCCCGGAATTGTAGTATCCCGTTCGAAGTGCCCGAAGTGCGGGCATGGCATCCGGGCCTACGAGAATATTCCAATGCTGAGTTACTTGTTCCTGAGGGGTAAATGCTCGGCTTGCAAAACCCGGATTTCGCTTCGATACCCCCTGGTTGAATTCACCACTGCCGTTCTTTTCGTCGTCACGATCTGGCATTTCGGGCCAAACCTGCAGGGTTTGACGGCCTTGTTCCTGACTTGCTTCCTGGTCGCCATGACCGGCATCGATATCGATCATCAGTTATTGCCGGATAACATGACGCTTCCGTTGATGTGGGCGGGGATTCTGTTGAGTTTCTGGTCTGTTCACACGGATCTCGCCTCTAGTGTCGCAGGCGCCATCGCTGGTTATCTTTTCCTCTGGGCCGTCTATCACCTCTTCCGTCTGCTCACCGGCAAGGAGGGCATGGGTTACGGAGACTTCAAACTCCTGGGAGCCCTGGGCGCCTGGATGGGCTGGTCAATGCTGCCACTGGTCATTCTGCTCTCTTCCGTAGTCGGTGCGGTTGTCGGTCTGATACTGATGGGGACCGGCCGGCTCAAGCGGGACAATCCCATGCCTTTTGGCCCATTTATCGCAGCGGCGGGATGGATCGCCTTGATTTGGGGACAGCAAATCGTCAACTTTTACACCCGGTCGGGTGGATTCGGGTGAGGCGGGCAAGATATAGAAAATCACGCTGACAATGTGAGCACCGCACCGGCTGTATTCAGTATTGTATTGACCGGTGGAATTGCCGCGGGTAAAACGGCAGTTTCAGATCACTTTGCCCACCTTGGCGTTCCCATCATCGACACCGACCTGATCGCCCGCCAGGTTGTCGAGCCCGGGCAACCAGCCCTGGCAACTATAGCCCGCATGTTTGGCGCTGAATTTATCGATTCCGAAGGCCGCCTGGACAGGCGCAAAATGCGGGAGGCGATATTCTCAAACCCGAAACTCAAGCAGCGTTTGGAAAAATTATTGCACCCGTTGATCGCGGCTGAAGCACTCCGCCAGGTGCAGGATCTGGATGAACCCTACTGCATACTCGTTATTCCACTTTATGCAGAATCAGGACGCTACCCCTGGGTTGATCGGGTGCTCGTCGTCGATACTGAAGAGGAAATCCAGATCAAGCGTGTCATGGCGCGGGACCGGATCAGCCGCGCGCAGGCCGTTGCTATCCTGGGTGCACAATCCGCTCGATCTGACCGCCTTGCGCTGGCCGATGACGTACTCACTAACACCGGCAGTCTCGCCGGGCTGAAAAGGCAGGTCGAAGAGTTACATCGAAAATATCTGGAATTCGCGCTCCGCTAGGACAGCCGCCCGTGGCAGTGCTTGTACTTGTTACCGGAGCCGCAGGGGCAAGGCTCGTTTCTGCCGACTTTGCGTCCTTCGCGGACATAAGTCTCCTGTCCCGACGCAACGGCATCCGGCTGCTGCGCACCCGCTGAACCGGCGTCATCGTGCCGGAACTGCATGGGCCTCTCCTGCCGCCGCTGAGCATCCATGGCTTCGACGTCTTCTTCGGCCTTGACCTGGACCCTGGCGAGAATCCGAATTACCTCGTGCTTGATGTTATCCAGCAAGTCGGTGAACATTTCATAGGATTCACGCTTGTATTCCTGCATGGGTTGCTTTTGCGCGTATCCCCTCAGACCGATTCCCTGTCTCAGGTAGTCCATGCTGGCCAGGTGATCCTTCCATTGTTGATCCAGCACATTCAGCATCAAGGCTTTTTCGAAATGCCGCATGACTTCAGGGCCCGTCATCTCTTCCTTCCGGATGAAATGTTCATCGACCGAATCCAGAATCCGGTTGCGCAGAACTTCTTCGTGGATGCTCTCGTCTTCTTTCAACCACTCATTGATCGGCAACTGGATACCGAATTCACCCTCGAGCGCGTTTTCCAGATTCGGGATTTCCCACTGCTCATCGATACTGCCCGGGGGAATGAAGCGGTTGATGACCTCTTCGAAGACGTCGTGCCGCATTTCGACGACGGTATCGCCAATGTCTTCCGTCTCCATTAACTCATTACGCTGCTGATAGACAACCCGGCGCTGATCATTGGCAACGTTGTCATAGTCCAGCAGATGTTTACGCACATCGAAGTTATGCGCCTCGACCTTGCGTTGGGCATTTTCGATCGCACGGTTCAACATGCCCGCTTCAATGGCTTCGTCTTCTTTCATTCCAAACCTTTGCATCAGCATCGACATGCGATCGGAAGCGAAAATCCGCATGAGGCTGTCTTCCAGCGACAGGTAGAAGCGCGAAGAACCCGGGTCGCCCTGGCGCCCTGAACGGCCTCTCAGCTGATTGTCAATGCGGCGAGATTCATGGCGCTCAGTGCCAATAATATGCAAACCACCGGAGGCTACGACTTGCTCGTGACGCTTCTGCCAATTCTGTTTAAGCCGTTCCCGCTTCAATTCATCGGTAGTATCTACGAGTTCTTCCAGTTCCGCGGCCAGGCTGCCGCCGAGTACGATATCCGTTCCCCTGCCCGCCATGTTGGTTGCTATGGTCACGGCTTCGGGCCGGCCAGCATGCGCAACAATAGCGGCCTCCCGTTCATGTTGTTTTGCGTTGAGTACTTCGTGCGGAATTTTCTTTTTCTTCAGAAATCCCGAAATGAGCTCCGAAGTTTCGATCGAAGTCGTTCCGACAAGAACGGGCTGTCCGCGTTTAACGCAATCCTTAATGTCATCGACAATGGCCTCGTACTTAGCTTCCGCTTTGAGAAACACCAGGTCGTCCTTGTCCTCGCGAATCATCGGCATGGCCGTAGGAATGACGATCACTTCCAATCCGTAAATAGATTGAAATTCAAAGGCTTCGGTATCCGCAGTACCGGTCATTCCCGAAAGCTTGTCGTACAGGCGAAAATAGTTCTGGAACGTGATCGACGCCAGCGTCTGGTTTTCTTTCTGGATGGGAACGCCTTCTTTCGCCTCGATGGCCTGGTGCAGACCCTCCGACCACCGTCTGCCCGCCAGCGTTCTGCCCGTGAATTCGTCGACGATGATGACTTCGCCGTCTTTTATAATGTAATCGACATCTTTATTGAAGAGGTGATGGGCACGCAAGGCCGCATTCAGATGATGCACCAGGTTGAGGTTTTGCGCGTTGTAGAGGCTGTCATCATCCTTTAGCAGCCCCGACTTGACCATCAGGTCCTCGACGTGAGCCATGCCGTCTTCGGTCAGGTAAACCTGCTTCTGTTTCTCGTCGATCGTAAAATCGCCCTCACCAAACTCCCCTTCCTCTTCAGAAATGATTTCGGCCGGCTTCAGGTTGGGGATCAGTTGGTTGATACGCACATAAAGCTGCGGCGTCTCATCAGCCGGGCCAGAGATAATCAGCGGAGTCCTGGCTTCGTCGATCAGGATCGAGTCCACCTCGTCGACAATGGCGAAATTACGGTCACGCTGAACTTTCTGATCCGTGGAAAACGCCATGTTGTCGCGCAGGTAATCAAAACCCAGTTCGTTATTGGTCGCGTAAACGACGTCACAGGCATAGGCCGCGCGCTTGGCTGCCGGTGTCATGCCGGGTATGGCTACGCCCACGGTGAGACCCAGCGCGGTATAAACCGGAGACATCCACTCGGCATCGCGTCGTGCGAGGTAATCGTTCACCGTTACGACATGAGCGCTCTTACCACTCATCGTGTTGAGGTAAACGGCCAGGGTTGCCATCAGGGTCTTACCTTCGCCGGTTTTCATCTCGGCAATCTCGCCCTGGTGGAGCACCATGCCGCCGATCAGCTGGACGTCATAATGCCTGAGGCCAAGCGTGCGCAAAGACGCCTCGCGAACCAGAGCAAAAGACTCAGGCAACAGCGCGTCCAGGGATTTGCCATCGGCATGCCGTTGACGTAATTCGACGGTCTTGGCTTTCAGTTGTTCGTCTGAAAGGGCTTTCACGGACTCCTCAAGGTCGTTGATAGTCTGGACGACCTTGCCCATTTTTTTGACCAGCCGTTCGTTGCGGCTACCCACGATTTTTGTGATCAGTTTATTGAGCATTAGACCGGGTATCTTATTGAAATTTACGCCGATTGGTATCTGGGGGCATTAGGACCCCTATGCAAGCCGGCATTCGCGAAACAAGGCTAGCGGAGTTGTTTGACGAAACGTGAGGGATTGATACGGTTTCCGTCTTTCAAAACTTCGAAATGAACGTGCGGGGCAGACGACCTGCCCGAACTGCCCATCCGTGCTATCACCTGGCCGGCCGTGACATGATCTCCGGCTTTCACGACCAAGTCCTCGTTGTGCGCGTAACGTGTTCGGAAGCCATTGCCATGGTCGATTTCAACCGTATTGCCATAGGCCGCGCGGCTGGAAGCCCAAATGACAACCCCGCTGGCAACGCTCAGGACTTCCGTTCCCCGCGTTCCGGCAAAATCAAGACCTTCGTGTTGCGCTCTCTCGCCGGTGAAAGGATCGTTCCTTTCCCCGAATCGCGACGAAATCCACCCCTTCTTGACGGGCCAACCCGCCGGTGTCAGGTCGCTTTCCAGTTGCCGGTTCACCATCAGGAACTGCAGCGCGTCCAACTGGGAAGATTGACGGCGCAATTTGTCGCTGAGCGAGGTGATGGCGTATCGAAGTTCGGTCTCCCCGGTGGAGCCCAATGTATCAAGGTGGGCTGGGCCGCCGACCGGAGCCGGTTCGCTGAAATCAAACTCATCCAGCGAGAGCTGACCCATTTGCGCCAGGCGTTCGCCGAGCGCGTCCAGACGCGTCGAGGCGGCCTGCAGTTCTGCCAGGCGCACCGCAAGTGCGTTCACATCGTGTTCGTTGGCGCGTTTCAGCCGGTCGACTGCTCCCTGCTGCAAACGAATGTCCATCTGCAGCGCACCGATCTCCGCTGGCAAATCCACTGAGACTTCCGCTGTACTGCGCCCGAGCATGAATATCAGCACACCAAGGGGGAAAGCAGCAATCAGCCAAAACCTATTGGTATGTGCCATCTTTACCCGCCCACTAGGACGACAGGTGCTGGTAATAAGCGATGTTGCTGAAGTACGCTTCATGTATGGCTCGGTTTCCTCAGTCCCGTAAAAAAACACGACGTGTGGCCGAAATCCTGTCGGACCATGGTTCGTCGTTTGGCAGCCTGTTAAGGCGTGCCAGCCTTCTGATGCAACTCGAGCAGCTGCTCGCGGGTTTTCTCGACCCGGGATTGGCTACCCATTTCCAGGTTGCGGCGCTGAAAGAAAACAGGCTTACCCTGATCACTCCCTCCGCCTCCTGGGCCACATCCCTTCGTATGCAGGTTCCACAACTCTTAAAGTCACTGCAACGGGCCGGCTACCCGGAAATCAACCATATCGACATCCGTGTCGCCCCGCTTTTCGAACAGCCCAGGGAAATCCGCAAGAAAAGACCACTCACTCCGGCTGCAAAACAAGCCCTCGATCAAATGAGCCGGCTCGAGGCCGATGACGAGGAATAGCGTGCTCAAACTGCCTGTCTGAACCTACGGACGGCGGATAATATCAGAATTCAGCTGCTTTGTCGTGATTTGGCAGAGCGAAAACCTGTCCAGGTGAGGGCCGTCTTTCAGGCCGTTGCCTGAGCGGGATGGACATAGGAAACCGGTATCGCCTCCGAATCATCGAAAGTTACCTCTTCCCAGGCTGAAGGCTGCTCGAGAAGTTCCCGGAGCAGCAGGTTATTGAGTTCATGGCCTGACTTGTATCCGGAAAAAGCCCCGATCAATCCATGGCCAAGCAAATAAAGATCACCAATTGCATCCAGTACTTTGTGCTTGACGAATTCGTCTTCGTAGCGGAGGCCGTCTTCATTAAGCACCCGATAGTCATCCAGCACGACTGCGTTGTCCATACTGCCACCCAGAACCAGGTTTCGCTCCCGCAGCATTTCAATATCTCTCATGAAACCAAACGTACGGGCCCTGGCGATTTCCTTGAGATAGGACGTGGTGGAAAAATCCACCGAAGCAAAGGATTGGTGTGAACGGAACACGGGGTGATTGAAGTCGATCTTGAACGACACCCGGAATCCGTCAAACGGATCAAAACGCGCCCACTTGTCGTCCTTGCGGACTTCAACAGGCTCCAATATGCGAATGAACCGCTTTGCCGCTGATTGCTCTTCAATCCCCGCGGATTGAATGAGGAACACGAAAGGCCCGGCGCTACCGTCCATAATCGGTACCTCGGCATTGCTCAGGTCAACGTAAGCGTTATCGATACCCAGGCCGGCAAAGGCGGACATCAGATGCTCGACCGTTGACACGCGAACGCCATCCTGATCCAGCGTTGTGTTCATGCTGGTGTCACCGACATGGGTTGCGAAGGCAGGAACTTCCACCACCGGATCGAGATCGGTGCGCCGGAATATGATGCCTGTATTGACCGCTGCTGGACGCAGGGTCATGAAGACTTTCTCACCGGTATGAATTCCAACACCAGTGGCACGGATGACGTTCTTGAGGGTGCGTTGGTTAATCATTATGTGGACTCCTCAAGGTCCTCAAAACCGGCGGAATAGTATCACAGGAAAGGTCCGCTTCATAGCCGAAAAATCGGCATTTTGACCACACCTGTTGTAATTTAACAACATTTTAACGGACATGTAACGCTATGGTCACAATCAGGGGCATTTTCATGCCCCTTTGTCCGGCAACCGGAAAATAGCGGCCTGAACCCAGGCCGGTACGGCGAGCCTAAATTTCCGGTTGCCGGACCTCAACGCCGGGAGCTGGCGTGCCGAGTGGGGCACGCCAGGCGAACCTGCTCAATCAGCCTGAGTCCGGAGAAACGACGGGATATCCAGATAATCGATATCCTTTTGCCTCTCGAACAGGTCCTTGCTCCCGACATCCGCGAACTGCTGCTCATGACCTCGCTCAGGGGTCATGGCGTGGTCTTGTGTTGCCATTTCCGCTCTCCCGGTCGTACCGTTGGCTACCAGACGCATGGGTTGTTCCCGGGTCAGGCAATCGCGTATCGGTTCTCCCAGTCCCGTAGCCACGACCGTCACCCTCAGGTCATCGCCCAATTCGGGATCAATGACGGTTCCCATGACGACTGTCGCATCCTCTGAAGCCAGGTCGGACACAGTGCCGCCAACTTCTTCGAACTCTTTCATCGTGAGATTGGTTCCGGCAGTGATGTTGACCAGGATGCCGCAGGCGCCGGAGAGGTTAATGTCTTCGAGCAATGGGCTGCCGATCGCGGCCTGGGCCGCCATGATCGCGCGGTCATCACCGGAAGCCTGACCTGCGCCCATCATTGCCATACCCATTTCAGACATGACCGTGCGGACATCCGCAAAATCGACGTTGATCAAGCCCGGGCGTGTAATCAACTCAGCGATGCCCTGAACCGCTCCCTGCAAAAC
>CAMYKC010000076.1 GCA_947258865.1 uncultured Lysobacterales bacterium | reverse complement strand
CTGGTGCAGGATGCACTCCTTTCGGTGCTCGAGCTGTACCACGACGGCATACTCAGCCTGGAAGAGATCGTCACCCGTATTTGCCATAACGTCGCGAAACGTTACGGAGTCATCGAAAGGGGCTTCCTGCGCGAAGGCTACTGGGCCGACCTGGTCCTGATCGATACCGCGCAAGAAACGGAGGTCACGAGCCAGCGGGTGTTGTCCCAATGCGGCTGGAGTCCCTTCGAGGGCGAAACATTCCGTTCAACCATCGTTGCCACGATGGTCAACGGCCAGTTCGCCTGGCAGGACGGAAAAATCGTCGAAAACGATGCCGCCAGCCGCTTGCAGTTTGAACCACAACGGTGAGTACGTATACTCACCCCCCAGTTGATATGACCTCGACATACAGGAACTGAACATGGGATTTCTCAAAGGAAAACGCGCCCTCATCATCGGCGTTGCCAGCCCCCGATCCATTGCCTGGGGTATCGCCGAGGCCATGCACGAACAGGGCGCCAGTCTGGCGTTTACCTACCAGAACGAAAAACTGAAACCGCGTGTGGAGAAAATCGCCGCCGCAACCGGATCGGAAATTGTCATTCCCTGCGACGTCGCTTCCGACGAAGAAATCGATGTCGTTTTCGCCGAGTTGGCGAAACACTGGGATTACTACGATATCCTGGTCCATTCGGTGGGATTCGCCCCACGTGACCAGCTCGACGGGGAATATATCGACGTCGTCACCCGTGAAGGTTTCCAGATCGCCCACGATATCAGCTCATACAGTTTCGCAGCACTGGCCAAGGCGGGGATGCCGATGATGGAGGGACGCGACGGCGCCATGCTGACCCTGACCTACATGGGTTCGGAACGGGTGCTGAAGGGTTACAACGTCATGGGGCTGGCCAAGGCCAGCCTGGAAGCCAATATGCGTTACATGGCGGCGAACCTGGGCCCGAAAGGAATCCGGGTCAATGCCATTTCAGCCGGGCCGATCAAGACCCTGGCCGCGGCGGGTATCGCGCACTTCCGTAAAATGCTGCACCACGTAGAAGAAACCACGCCGTTGCGGCGCACCATCACGCCCAGAGAAGTGGGTAATGTCGCGGCTTTCCTTTGCTCCGACCTCGCGTCGGGGGTCACCGGAGAGATCACCTTCGTCGATTCCGGCTACAACATCCTGGGTATGACCGGGCTGGGCGGGGACTGACTCACCTCGGCGGGCTGCCTATGGCTCGGCTAGAGGCGGTCTTCAAAAATTTCGATGGTCGACTGCGCCCGCAGCATCCGCAAAAAGCCCATCGTTTCGTCACTGGCGGTCGCGTTGGCGATACGGCGGCTGTACCCGGCTTTCCTGAGCGCATCGTCTTCGGACAACACACCATCGCTCACACTTTCCAACTGCACAACGGCGTAACCATTTTCCAGTTCGATCACTGTTCTGACCGGGCCGCTTTCATCCGGTGGAGCCATCAGGAACAATTGCTCCCGCAACTGGCCGTCAATGTCGGTACTTGTGCGTGTTGCGGCTTCAGCTTCCACCAATTCAAGTCCGGCAGTCTCGGCAAGCACATCGATCCCGGCGCCTTCGGCAAGGTCAGCCAGCAACGCATCTGCACGGGCGGCAGCTGCTTCCATCGCACGCTGCCGCGTAACGCTTTCCACCACTTGCTCTCGCACGTCCGCGAGCGGTTTCAGTGCCTGGGGCATGTATTCTTTCAAGCGAATCAGAACGATGTGGTTTAGCCCAAGATCAACCGGATCACTGACCACTCCCTGTGCAAGCACGAGGTCCGAGAAAGCGGCGCTGACCACTTCCTGATTGGCTGCAATGCCCTCCCCGCCCAGCCGGCCAAAAGGCCCCGCCTCGGCAACTTCCAGTCCCAGCTCGTCCGCAGCCGCATCGAGCGTCGTCGGATCTTCATAAATGATATCGATCAGCCGGTCAGCCTGTTCAATGAAACGGCGCTCATCAACCTCGGCGCGGTATTCCTCAAGTAGCAGATCGCGGGCCTCGGTGAACGTCATACCTTCAGCAGGCCTGATGTCGCGGAGGTAGATGACATGCCAGCCAAATCGGGTCTGGATCGGCTCAGAGATTGGATTTTCAAGCGTCAGCTCATAGAGTCCGTCTTCGAAAGACTGCACCATGTAGCCCGGCTCAATCCAGCCCAAGTCGCCACCCTCGGCGGCGGAGCCGATGTCCTGCGAATTTTCCTTTGCCAGCTCGGCAAAATCCTCGCCGCCGCGGGCCCGCTCAGTCAATTCCTCGGCTTTCTGGCGGGCCGTGTCCACGTCGACCTGCGGAGCCTCGGCGGCGACCTCGATAAGGATGTGCGAAGCCATGCGCGACTCCGGCGTGACAAAGCGCGCTTCCTGCTCTTCGAAACGGGCTCTGAGCAGTTCTTCATCGGGTTCCACCGACCCACCCAGCGCTGCCGCGTCGAGTTCGAGATATTCCACGACAACCTGCTCTTCAGACAGGTATTCGTCCTGATGAGCTTCATACCAGGCGAGCACGGCTTCTTCTTCGATGGCCGTTTCGGCGGTGGCTTCGGTGGCCGCATCTTCCGCCGCCACTTCGGTTGCTTCATCGGCCACCCGATCAGTGTCCGTCAGTTCGGACTCTCCTTCAGAGCCCTCCCCGGATTCCACTGCGGGATAAGCGGGCACGATAATGGCCCTGAATGCCCGTTGCTGATCCTGCAATCGGGTGAACTCCTTCAATTCCCATGCCGTTGAAATGGCACTGCTGGCGAGCACCGTCGGAAATTGGTCCAGCACCATTCCGGTGCGCATATTGCTTTCAAACTGCTTTGGCGTCATCCCTTGTGCCGCAAGGCGTTGCTGATATACGTCAGCATTGAATTCTCCGTCCACTTCGAAGGCTGCCAGGGTGCGAATCGCTTCCGCGAGGCGATCATCGGAAACCGCCAATCCGGAATCGGTGGATACCTGGGCAAGCAGTTCCTCGTTGATCATCTGGTCGAGGAATTGGCGGCGCACGATGGCTTGCTCGAACTGCTCGGGATCGAACGCCGTGCCCATCTGAGCCTGCATTCGCCGGCGGTAGTTCTGAAAGGATTGGTTGAACTGATTGATGGAAATCTCCTGGTCGTTGACCAGGGCCACGTTGTTCACCGCATCGGAGGTGAAGTAGGAACTTACGCCCACCAGTGCGAACGGGATGATCAGGAGCGCAAAAATAAAGATGGCGATGATGCCGTGTAACCTGTCACGAATTGTCTGAAGCATATTTGTTCACATGTGATTGGGTTGAACAACACGTGCGGATGTTTCACGACATCGGCACACAGTTAAAGAAAAGGGCGCCTTGCCGGCGCCCTTTTCGCATCAGTGGCGGAGTGGACGGGACTCGAACCCGCGACCCCCGGCGTGACAGGCCGGTATTCTAACCAGCTGAACTACCACTCCACAGCTTTCTGGTGGGTGCTGACGGGCTCGAACCGCCGACCCTCGCCTTGTAAGGGCGATGCTCTCCCAACTGAGCTAAGCACCCTTCAGAAGGCGCGCTAGTTTACAGCGTCTTTCAGGGCTTTACCAGCCTTGAATGCAGGATTCTTAGAGGCTTTAATCTGGATGGTTTCACCCGTGCGCGGGTTGCGCCCGGTGCGGGCTGCGCGGTCCCGAACGGAAAACGTTCCAAAACCCACCAGCGAGACGGTTTTACCCCTTCTCAAGGCCTTTGTAATGGTGTTGACGACTGCGTCAAGGGCTCGTCCAGCGTCTGCCTTTGACAGGCCGGCCGAATCAGCGATTGAATCCACAAGATCAGATTTATTCATTCTTGCACTCCGTAATTTTGAGGTATGAGCGATGTGTGTTTTTCGACTTATACAGACCACCGACATCCAGACCCTGTCGGCTCATTTTCTATGCTTCGAAAGTATTGGAAACTCCCTGAAAGCCTTGTCTGCCAAGGCCTGCAAGCCGTTGAAGAATACTAATACCTCTATGCCCGCCGCGCAACACGTTTTCACGGGATTTGAAAGGTGTTAGCTGAACTAATCGCGCCAAGCGATTCATACTTGAAGGAAACCCGATTTTTTGCGCCGGTCTACTTTCTGCAGGAACCACCCTTGCCGGTGACAAATCCCGCCTAAATGTCCCTGATGGGGTGACGTGCATCATTGAGTTCCGGTCGCGGAGGATGCAAATTCAGATGGTGCTTCAAACGTTGCTGGAGGCTTGGCCGTGCAACCGACCAGACACACTTTCAGATTATGCCTGTTTGCAGCCAGTGTGTGCGCTTCACTGCTGGCCAGCCCGATCCAGGCTGGAATCTGTAAATGGGTGGACGACGACGGCGTGACCCACTACGCAGAGCGTTGCCCGGACGATGTCGATGCCCGGGAGGTCGAGATTCAGCCTCCACCTTCTGAAGAACAAATGGATAAGGCGCGCGAGCCTTCCGCCGTCCTGCTGCAACCGGCACCTTCCGCCACTTCCCGTACCGCAGGGGTAAGCGGGTTCCGTTCTTTGCCACTGGAAGATCTGGGACCCTGGCCGGAAAATACCACTTCGCTCTACCTCGAGACTGTCGGAGCCGACCTGGCTTATGATCTGGATGACCTCGAGGGTCAGTTCATGCTTGCACTGAAAGCGGGGGAAAACCTGCCCAGGGGCGCCTATCTGGAAGCACACTTTCCACATCCCGCCAGCGCGGGCCGCAAAACAGTCGTCGACAGGGAACTCAGAAGGAAAGAAGCCACGATCCGCATGCGCTCACCGATGTCGAATGAGTTGAAGTGCCGGAACTATGAAATCGAGGTATTCATTTACCGCGACAGGAGCAGAGATGAGCTACTCGACATCCATACCCAGGTCATTCAGTCACGGGTGGACCTGAGCCTGGTTTCCGACAAAATGGACATGGCATCGGCAATCGCAAAGTGGGGAGGCAAGTGTCCGTCAGCACATCAGCGTGAGATGGCGCAAATGACCGTCGAACAACTCGAGGCGCTGTGCGAACGTGAGCGGGAGAAGCGCCTCAAACCGGAGCGCGAAGCCCTCATCGAACAGTGCAAGGCGGAAACGGGCAAAAGTGACGAGCAGTGCGAAAAATACTGGGCCGACTATGGAGACGCCGTCCGGATCGATCGCGTAAGGGTTCGACCCGCCCTGTATTACGACCTGCCCGAGTGCATTGCAGCAGAGAATGCCCGCCAGGAATAGGCTGGCGAGAGCAGGGAAGCGAGACTCCTTACATCAGTGCGTGGTGACTGCGTCGCTCTCTTTGTCCTCTGCCCCCTTCTTTGGCTTAATCTCTGCCGGCAAAGGCTTGGGCGCCTCAATCAGCGCAAGGTCCAGCACCGCGTCAATGGTCGCAACCGGATGAATGTCCAGCTTCTTGAGAATGACCTTGGGAATGTCCGCCAGGTCTTTCTCGTTTTCTTCCGGAATGATCACCATTTCGATGCCCCCGCGGTGAGCGGCCAGAAGTTTCTCCTTGAGCCCTCCAATCGGTAGCACTTTCCCGCGCAGGGTGATTTCACCAGTCATGGCGACATTCGCCCGTACCGGAATTTTAACCAGCGAGGAAACCAGCGCCGTGCACATGGCGATACCGGCAGACGGACCATCCTTCGGAGTCGCGCCTTCGGGCACATGGACATGTGTGTCGAACTTCTGGTAGAACCCGGATTCGATACCCAGGTTCTCCGCGCGGCTACGCACAACGGTCATGGCGGCCTGAATGGACTCTTTCATTACGTCCCCGAGATGGCCGGTCAGAGTCAGGTTCCCTTTACCGGGAACCAGGGTGGCTTCGATTTTCAACAACTCGCCACCCACTTCTGTCCAGGCCAGACCTGTGACCTGGCCGATTTCGTTGTTTTCTTCGACCACGCCGTAGCGGAAACGGCGCACACCCAGGAAGTTATCGAGATTGCGCGTGGTGACGGTTATCTTTTCCCGTTCGCTTTCAAGCGCGAGTTGCTTAACCGACTTGCGGCAGATTTTGGCGATCTCGCGCTCCAGGTTACGCACACCGGATTCGCGGGTGAAGTAGCGAACGATGTCGGTAAGTACTCCCTTGCTGACCTGGATTTCATGTTCCTTGAGCCCGTGCTGCTCCATCTGCTTGGGCAGCAGGTAACGCACCGCGATGTTGAGTTTCTCGTCTTCGGTGTAGCCAGGGATGCGAATTACCTCGAGCCTGTCGAGCAACGCCGGCGGTATGTTCAGTGAATTGGCGGTGGCCACAAACATCACCTCGGAAAGGTCGAAATCGACTTCCAGGTAATGGTCGTTGAACGTGTGGTTTTGCTCCGGGTCCAGCACTTCGAGCAAGGCTGAAGACGGCTCGCCGCGGAAATCCATCGACATCTTGTCCAGTTCGTCCAGCATGAACAGTGGGTTGCGCGTGCCGACCTTGGCCATGTTTTGCACCACGCGGCCCGGCATGGAGCCGATGTAGGTGCGGCGGTGACCGCGGATTTCGGCTTCATCCCGCACGCCACCCAGTGACATGCGCACGAACTTGCGCCCGGTGGCTCGGGCGAGCGAGCGGCCCACGCTGGTCTTTCCGACGCCCGGGGGTCCGACCAGGCACAGGATCGGTCCTTTCATCTGGCGCACGCGCTGCTGTACTGCCAGGTACTCCAGGATCCGCTCCTTGACCTTCTTCAGCCCGTAGTGGTCGGCTTCCAGAATCTCCTCGGCCTTGTCGAGCTGCTTGCGGATGCGGCTGCGTTTCTTCCACGGCACGTTCAACATCCAGTCGATGTAGTTGCGTACCACGGTGGCTTCGGCAGACATCGGTGACATCATCTTCAGTTTGTTGAGCTCGGAATTGGCCTTCTCCGTGGCCTCCTTACTCATGCCGCTTTCCTCGATGCGCCGGCCAATGTCTTCCAGGTCGTTGGGCGCGTCGTCCATTTCGCCCAGCTCTTTCTGGATAGCCTTCATTTGTTCGTTCAGGTAGTACTCGCGCTGGCTCTTCTCCATCTGCGTCTTGACCCGGCCCCGGATGCGCTTCTCCAGCTGCAGAACATCAATTTCGCCTTCGACAAGAGCCATCAGGTGTTCCATGCGCCGGCGCGGGCTGCCCATTTCAAGGAGCACCTGCTTTTCTTCCAGGCGGATCGCGAGGTGTGCGGCCACCGTATCGGCAAGCCGGCTCGGGTCTTCGATCCCGGCCAGGGTGGTCAGCAGTTCGGGGGGAATCTTGCGATTCAGTTTTACGTACTGCTCAAATAAGGAAACCAGCGAGCGCATGGTGACCTCGAGTTCTTTTTCACTGCCATACTCGGCAACGGGAATCAGCTCCCAGCTGGCTTCGAAAAAGCCAGCGTCCTCGGTGTATTCGCTGATGCGCACACGCTCTCCGCCTTCCACCAACACCTTGGTTGTACCGTCCGGCAGCTTCAACAATTGCAACACCGTGGCCAGCGTGCCGACCGTGAACAAATCGGCTTGCGCGGGATCATCGATGTCCGCGCTGCGCTGCGTGACCAAAACGATGCGCTTGTCCCGGTCCATCGCCTTGTCCAGTGCCAGGATCGAACGCTCGCGGCCCACGAACAGCGGTATCACCATGTGGGGATAGACCACCACGTCGCGCAGCGAAAGCACCGGGGTCGGTTGCATGGTCATCGGGGGAAAATCGGTTATCGTCGATTCTGACATATTCCTCTCCGGCACCCTAATCCGAGCCGGGAACGGCCCAGTGGGTTAGCCTGATCTAATCATAGCAGTCTGTGAAGACCGGGGTTGACGCCCGGGTCAATTTAACGAGATATAGGCACTGAACTGCAAAATTCAAGACTGAAATTTGAAAGAAATATTTGAAATTTCCGCCAACTTGTTGATTGATATACAAGAGAACCCGGCGCAAGAGGTAGCAGGCCGGATGTAGTCGGGAGAAAAGGCTTTTTCCCGGAACACAAGGGGGATTTCAGGATGGGGACCATCTACTTCTTATTTCTCATTGCCGTGGTAATTTCCGCTGCACTTTTGGTTGTACGCAAAATCAATGAGAAAAGTTACGTTTCTGGTTCAAGAAACGACACGATCCATCGCAGGCCAATGCATGCTGACAGACTAACGCCACCGGCGGAAGGTGCTGGAGAGGTCGCTGGCGTGGATTGGTATACCCGGAGACACAGTGCATCAGCGGCTGTCAAGACCGCCACGCCGGATCCTGTTTTCGTCGGCACGGCCTTCATGAGCGACGAGTTCGAGCAGATTGAGCTGAGTGAGAAAACAGCTGTGCACTGACGATCTCAGCACTTTTGACGTCCAAATCTTGCCAAAAGTGGCCGTTGGCTACCAGCGGTATACTGGCGTCGACAAACGGTCGGCATTTTGACGTTTTATGTTTGAAATTAACGCTAAAATATTGAATAATATACGGTAGATACCAGCACAAGGGGTGCATTTGGTACATTAAGATAGAGATCAAAAGGAGTTGTACATCTCTGAAAGCCGCTGTTATCGGAAAAAATGGCTTTTTTCCGGGAAACAAGGGGATTTCAAGATGGAGACCATCGCATTTTTAGTATTCGTTGCCGGAATACTGTCCGGCACGGTGTTTGCCTTGCGCAAAACAAAATCCAAGAGTTATCGTTTAAGTCAGACCGATGAATCTCGGGACCTGGAGACACCCTGCGCCGATAAAGGTGCAATGACACCTGATAGGACCGAGGAGCAAGCCTACGTCGAGTGGTTTACGCGCAAAGACTTCGTATTCGCTGCCCAAGAGGCGGAAATGGACGAGCAGGCTTTCGTCGGCATGGCCATGATGAACGAGGAATTGAAGCAGCTGCAAACTCAGGAAGAGCAGCGGGTCATACACTGACCTGCAACGCATCGGCCACCGGCTGCGTCAGGCGGCATGAACATTCACCTGACTGGGTTCAGGGGCCGAAGTGCGTTTATAACGCGGGAGAAAACTCAGTCGGAAGCGCCGACCGCCTGTTGTTGGTTTTCGTAGAGGATGAACGGCTCCGCCTCACCTTCGATCACAGTTTCATCAACCACGACCTTGGACACGTTCTCCAGTGAGGGCAGCTCGTACATGCTGTTGAGGAGGACGCTTTCCAGGATGGTCCGGAGGCCACGTGCACCGGTCTTGCGCGCCATCGCCTTGCGGGCAATCGCGGCCAGGGCATCTTCGCGGATTTCAAGCTCGGCGCCCTCCATGTCGAACAAAGCCCTGTATTGCTTGACCAGCGCATTCTTAGGCTGAACCAGAATCTTGATCAGGGCTTCCTCGTCCAGTTCCTCGAGCGTTGCGACCACCGGCAGCCTGCCGACAAATTCCGGAATCAGGCCGTACTTCACGAGGTCTTCAGGCTCCACGCTGATCAGCACTTCACCAATATTGGCCTTGTTGTCTTTGCTCTGAACCTCGGCGGCGAAACCAATACCTGCCGCGGTCGATCGAGCCTGAATGACTTTTTCGAGGCCGGAGAAGGCGCCACCGCAGATAAACAGAATCTGACTGGTATCGACCTGTAGAAACTCCTGTTGAGGGTGCTTGCGTCCACCCTGCGGCGGCACCGAGGCGATAGTGCCCTCGATCAGTTTGAGCAGCGCCTGCTGGACGCCCTCGCCCGATACGTCGCTGGTGATGGATGGATTCTCCGCCTTGCGGGAAACCTTGTCGATTTCATCGATGTAGACAATACCGGTCTGCGCCCGGTCCACATCGTAGTCGCATTTCTGTAACAGCTTCTGGATGATATTCTCGACGTCTTCACCCACGTAACCGGCTTCGGTCAGCGTTGTGGCATCGGCGATCGTGAATGGCACATTCAGCATGCGCGCCAGCGTTTCCGCCAGCAGCGTCTTGCCGCTGCCGGTCGGGCCAATCAACAGGATATTGCTCTTGGTCAGCTCGACCTGGTTCTCATTCCGGCTCGGTTCCAGCCGCTTGTAGTGATTGTAAACCGCCACGGAAAGTACTTTCTTGGCGTGCTCCTGGCCAATCACGAATTCGTTCAGAAACTCGTGAATTTCCTGGGGTTTTGGGAGGTTTTCACGATCCTTGGCGCCGTGTTCCTCGAGCTCTTCACGAATGATGTCGTTACACAGCTCGACGCACTCATCGCAGATATAAACGCTCGGGCCGGCAATCAGTTTTCGCACCTCATGCTGGCTCTTGCCGCAGAAAGAGCAATAGAGAATTTTGCCGTCTGTGCCTTGGTGTTCTATATCACTCATCGCATTAACTTAATTAAGTTTTACCAGTTTGCACACTATCACAGTGAAAATATTACCTTTTCTTGTCCTCGGAGTCGACTTTTCTGTTTTCAAAGACTTTGTCCACCAAACCGTAATCCATCGCTTGCTGTGAATCCATGAAATTGTCGCGCTCTGTATCCTCGGCAATTTTATCCACTTCTTGGCCCGTATGGGCCGCCAGCATCTCGTTCAATTCAGCGCGGAGCTTGAGAATTTCGCGGGCGTGGATATCGATATCCGATGCCTGTCCCTGGAACCCGCCCAGGGGCTGGTGAATCATCACCCGGGAATGCGGCAGGCAATAGCGCTTTTCTTTCGTACCGGCTGCCAACAGAACCGCACCCATGCTGGCCGCCTGCCCCACGCACATCGTGCTCACATCGCAGCGGATGAACTGCATGGTGTCATAGATCGCCATGCCGGCACTGACGACACCGCCGGGGCTGTTGATGTACAGGTTGATATCCTTGTCCGGATTTTCGGACTCGAGGAACAGCAACTGAGCCACGACGAGATTGGCCATATGGTCTTCAACGGGTCCGACAATGAACACGACCCGGTCTTTCAGAAGGCGCGAATAAATATCGTAAGCGCGCTCGCCACGGGAACTCTGTTCGACCACCATGGGCACGAGGTTGAGCGCCTGCGGGCCAGACCCCCTGTTTTTGCTTTCCATTTCAGCTCTCTCCGTGGCTTTGCATTGTTTCCCTGATAAAGCGCCCGTATCAAAGATCCTGTTTCGCGGCCTGTGTTGCACCGCTGATAACTTCCTGGAAATTCATCTCTCTTGGCGTCACTTTAGCGTTTTCCAGAACCCAGTCAACTACCTGTTCTTCCAGTACCGAGCTTTCGACCTGCTGCATCAGCCTTTGGTTCCCGTAGTAAAGCTGCACGACTTCGGCTGGTTGTTCATAGGTGCTGGCTACCGTTTCGATGGCTTCGCGGATG
>CAMYKC010000075.1:11808-24143 GCA_947258865.1 uncultured Lysobacterales bacterium | reverse complement strand
CCATTCCGCAATGACCGGGGAGAACTCGACGAATGCTGCAACCATGTAAAGGAAAAAATGCCAACAAATCAAGAACATAACGGAACTGAATCCGAACGAATTGCCAATGTAGGGATTGAAGGCATGCCACGGTCGCCCGATATCGAACAGCAAGGCGCCGCCATAAAAAATATAGGCCAGCAATCCGTTCAAAACAGTGATACGCACAATAGACTGGTACTTTTCCACTCGCATGACATAAACGACAAACGTGATGACATAGGCGCCGCCAGCAAGAGCCACACCAGTTATCACATCGAAACCGAGCCAGAAACCCCAGGGAAATTCCTGAGAGAGATTGGTCACGGCACCGAGACCGTAAACGAAACGGAAATACAAAATGACCAGCCCGGTCAGAATGACCGGTATCGAGATGACGTTAAACGGGGTGAGCCATGGCCCCCGTGGTTTCATCTCCTGGATCAGAAATTGGAAGAAGTGGCGAGGTCCCCCGGTGGCAGCGGCACTGGTGTTCATCGCTCACCCCCTTCACGATCAGCATCAAACTCTCCCTCTGTTCTCGGCTTACTGTCACCTACCAGTGCATTGAGTCCCAACAAAAAGGCCGGTACACCGAAAAGAATCATGGGGACGGCATAGAGGAATTCCTTTGTGTACTCAGGATAAGGTGTATTACCAAGGTCAGTCCTGAATCCTATTTGGTCAAAAGGAACAGCCGACAAATAGATATATCCGGTGCCACCGACTTCATGCTCACCGTAAATCTGGTGTACGTATTTATCCGGATGGCTGTAGATGCGGTGCCTGGCAATTTCCAGGTTCTTTACCCGGGTGCCGAACATGAGCGTGTCTGTGGGACACGCCATGACGCAAGCCGGTTTCTGTCCTGCTTCAAGACGCCCGAAACACATGGTGCATTTCTGGATTTTCGGGTTCCACGAATTGTATTCAAATTTCGGGACATCAAAGGGGCAGGAAGTCATGCAGTAACGGCAACCCAGACATTTATCTCCGTCCCAAATGACAGGCCCTTTCAACGTCTGTTTCATCGCCTCCGTGGGACAGGCTATGGCGCAGGCAGCCTGGTAGCAGTGCATACATTGTTTCTTGACGAATACATCGCCCTTTTCTGTCTGGTGTTTGTTGACGACCATCCATTGCTTGTCACTCGTCTCCCGATGCTGTTCGAGCGCCCCGTCTTCAAGCACATTTGGGACGAGAAGATCATGTTCTTCACCGCAAGCGACCTCGCACGCCCTGCAGCCGATACAGCGTGTTGTATCCACCAGAATTCCCACAAACTCCTCCGGTTTGCGCGGCTCCTGGGCACATGCCTGATTGCCTGCCAAAGCGGCGGTACCGGCGATGAGCGTCGTTTTCAGAAAACCTCGTCTGTCCATATTGGCTCCGTCATCTCACTGCAACATCGGCGAATCAATTTCCTTCACATGACAGTCACCACAGCTTTCGCTTGCCTTTGCACCCGTACCGGTCTTGTGGCATTTCCAGCAACTTTTGTGGACGACCACTTTGGAACTCAGCGTCTCATCGGCAATATTTTCCGGCTCGGCATGGTGACAATCGGAACACTTGTAGTACTTGTTCGTGTCTTCTGAATTCGTGTTATGACAATCCTGGCAACTTATCCAGGATGACTTCAGATAGTCAGGATGCGGGGTATCGAGTTCCAGGGCGTGGATTTGGTGGTGGCATCTTTTGCACTTGAATTTAACGTGTGCCTTGTGCGGAAAAAGCACGTTCCCTACCGATGATTCGATGGTAATTTCATCCGGTATGTCGAGGACGGCTGCCGGTGATTCGGACTGTCGTTCTGCCGGAACCGATTCAGCCTGCTGTACATCCTGCGGGTAACACAAGGGTGAAAAAGCCAGGAAAAGCAGTGCTCCCAGAAAGGGTTTCGTAAACCCGGCCAGGAGTTTCAGATAGTCTGCATTCTTGTTTTGTGCGCTCTCCCCTTTTTCCTTCGATTCATTGTGAGAAGCATCCTTCATAAATTTGTTTGCCAGCTCACGATATCTGTCGATTTCCTTTTGATACCAATCGACTGAATCTGTCCCGATTCTCAGGCCTGGTAACTCTGCGGCAAGATTTGACGGCTCAACTCCGCACATCCAACTCAGTTCAAATGGTTTAACCGCCAACCATTCGGGATGTTCGGCATGTTCTGAATTGACGGCCGTAATTTTTCCGCTCAGTGGAGAGGGAATTTCCAGCCGGTAATCGCCATATTTGAGTGAGAACAGTGTTTCCCCTTTTCCGATTTTTTGCCCAGGCACAGGTAGCTCAACCTGATCAATGTTCTCAAAGAGCTTTCTGATGAGATCGTCCAGCCCGACCCGGACCGTGCCGTTCAATTCGATTTTTGCCCATGCATGTTGCGGAGAAATAAAAACTCCCGCCGGAACATTCAATTCAAATCTGGATTTTGATTCACTGGTACCCGGTTTAATCAAGCGGATTGTGTGGCGCATTTGTTTTTCTAATCTATCCTGCCGTTTTATCAACGAGGTATTGACACATTCGAGCAATTCATCTTCAGTGAATGGTTTTTGAACATAATCCATTGCACCAAATCTCACGGTTTCAACCGCACTTTCTATCGACGCATATCCGGTAATGACAATGACATCGATATCGGGGCGCAGGTGTCTGACGGCTTTGGTCACCTCAACCCCGTCCATCCCAGGCATTCTTAAATCGGTGAAAACAAAATCGTAGTCGTGCTTGCGAATGAGCCCCAAAGCCTCGGAGCCCTCTTCTACTGTGTCGATGCTGTAACCTGCGCCAACGAGGGTTTTTCGAAAACTGTCCAATATTATTTTTTCATCATCGACAGCCAGTATCCGAGCTTTCGGGTCCTCCAGTTCTACCCGCTTCAGCGTTCGTGCTTCTGCGCTCACATCGAGCTTCAGCCCGATATCCAGAGCGTTTTCCCTTTCCCTTCTGATCTGTGCTTCACGAAACCTTTCCAGGACCATGCGAAGCACGATATCGACCACAACAAAGACAATGATTGTGATAACAACAATTGAGGCTACAACCATTTTGTAGATCCTCCAGCATGGTAAAAACGCCAGTACTGGCGATAGGCGACAGGCGGGTGGTTATGAGGTCGGCGGGTTGGGGCTTGCGTTAATCCGTGGCTGCCGTTTTGCAGCTTTTCAAGAGCATTGAAAACTCGCCCGTTGGCCAGAGGCTCGAGAACTGCATCCTGACCAAGCGAGTCGACAAGCGTCCACTTCATGGGCAATGAGTCCGTTCTTGTATTTGTTGTTTCGATTATCCCTTTTGGGGACATGAAACCGACTGATTAAGATCATAAACTTATTGATTTTTAAACAATAAAATTCTGCATTTCGGTGCATGTAAGACTTAAAAAAATGCACTGTAAATCAGACCTTTGGAGAGCAAAAATCGGTGAGGTCCCGGAACATTCCGGTAAAGCAGGCTTCTTCATTTGATCCGGTGGCAATTTGACGTCATATCGTCAAGTTATCACTTGGGCACATTTGGCATACAGCGTGATTGGAGCCTTTCCGACAGTCGGACAACTTACTTTAATGATGACCAAGTGATTCGTTGATTGTGTTATTTTTACCCGTTTAACATGGCCTTCTAGTATCCTTATAAGGTACAGATTTAAGTGGATCAGGAAGAAATGTCCGATATGTCGTGATTCAGAGCCGAATCAGGTATGGCACTCTTTACAACACAATTCACCCATAAGCTCTACGTGGCCTTCGCCACGATGTTATCGATTACACTCGCGCTGGCCTGGTATTTCAATGACAGCGTCAAGTGGTACCAGCATGACGTGGAACGAATCGCGTTAGCCAATAGTGTATTGCAGGGATACCAGGAAGTTTCCAACCAGACCTATCAGGAACTAAATGCCCTGGGAGAGAGCGTGTCGCGTGGCGACACCAGTGGTTTGCCTGACTGGCAGTCGCGTGCAACTATTCTGCGCGAAGCGATCTCTACAATCCGCCAGGGCATTGCGGCGGAAGTCGCCTTCGAGCAGAATGCCGGTGAAGGAGAGGAGTTGGAGACTCTCGTTGAAATCGAGCGGGTGGTCGAGGAGATCATTCGCAGCAGTGCACAGATTGACCAGGCGCTAGTGGAAGGCAGGGTGTCTGATGCCAGTGATGAATTGAACAGGTTGAGAAGCAGCGGAGTGACGGGCTATTTCAGCAGCCTTGTTTTCGCGGCAATAGAGGAGAAAAAACGCGAATCACAGAGCGCTGACCGCGAGGCTATTTCACTGGCACACTACATTACCAATCTTTTGCCCGTTCTAATGACCATACTGTTGGTCATCGTGCTCGGGATCATAATTTTATTCTCCCGCAGCCTCACGCGCTCCTTGAGCGCATTGCATGATGGCGCCAAGGCATTCACCAGCGGTAACCTGGCACACCAGATACCAAAACTGCGTGAGAAAGAATTTTCCCGTCTCGGTGAAGCGTTCAACACCATGGCGCATGAATTGTCTGATCACCGCAGTCAGCTGCGTGACACCAATATCACGCTGGAAGCAACGGTGGAAGAACGAACACGCGCGCTACAGGACAGCAATAAAAAACTGGCAGAGGTTGATGTAAACCGTCGTAAACTCATGGCTGATATCAGCCATGAGTTTCGCACGCCACTGACCGTGATCCGTGGTGAAGCCGAAATTGCATTGCGTGGCACCAACAAAACCAAGGCAGAATACCGGGATTCTTTTCAACGCATTGTAGACCAGGCTGATCACACGACTCGTATGGTCGATGACATGTTGTTCATTGCTCGTGCCGACGCCGGAGAGCCACGACTCAAACTGCGTTCGGTGGCCATCGCCAGCACGGTTGATTCCGTCTGCAAGGATTTCGAAGCAAAAGCGGCGCAAAGGAGCATCAGCGTTGAACAGTTCCGGGAAGGCCAAAAAGCCGTGGTGCTCGGTGACGCGGGGCGGTTGCGGCAGGTCTTTAGCATCCTGATGGACAATGCACTGCGGTATTCGAACCCCGGAGGGCGCGTTGAGGTGCTCGTTTCCCAGGAGGAATCCAACGTCCAGATCAGTTTTCGGGACCACGGCATCGGCCTCTCTGAAGAAGAATCGGAGCTGGCGTTTGAACGGTTTTACCGGGGTCACAAGGCTGAAGAACATGCCCCCGGCACCGGCCTCGGCTTGCCCGTGGCAAAAGCCATCGTCCAGGCACACAAAGGCAGCATTTCCTTGCGTGGCAAGCTGGGCGATGGAGCGACCGCCACCGTCACTCTGCCGTCTGAGAGCAAGCTCAGGATAGTCGCATGAGAATACTCATTGTCGAAGACGAATCCCGCATCGCGGATTTTCTGAGCCGGGGATTGCACGCAGAGAGCCACTTTTGCGTGATTGCCAGGGATGGAGAAGAAGGTTTGGCCTTGGCTCTCGAAGGGGACTTTGACCTGATCCTGCTCGACCTGATGTTGCCCGGGATGCATGGTCATGAAGTCTGTCAGCAATTACGGATGAACAAGATCAATACACCCCTGATGATCCTGACGGCAATGGATAGCGTCGACGATGTGATCACCGGTTTGCGACTGGGCGCAGACGACTACATGACGAAGCCGTTTTCATTCGAGGAATTACTGGCGCGCATTGAAACGGTAATGCGCCGCAGCTCTATCAAGGCTGATGAAGATCCCTGCCTGCGGGCGGGTTCATTGGTGTTCGACCGCCAGTCCTTACGGGTGACAGTGAATGACAAAAACGTTCACATGACCGCGAAGGAACTTGCCATCCTGGAATTGCTGCTCAGCAATCCCGGAAAATTGTTCAGCCGGGAGCGCATACTCAGCAATGTATGGGGTTTGAATATGGACCCGCTGACCAATGTGGTCGATGTCTATATCGGTAAATTGCGTAAAAAAATCGATCAGGATGGGGAAGAATCCCTTATCGAAACGGTCCGCGGGCTTGGTTATCGCCTCGATCTTCCACCCGGCATCGGAAGCCAGCCGAATCGTTCATCAAAAATTTAAGCTTTGTTCATCTTTGTTTCAGTCAAGATTTAGCCGAAGCCAAGTAGCATCAAGACTCGGTTTTTAATTGTGATGTCGACCCAACGCTCTTCGACGAACACAGAGAATTAAAAATCGGGAACACCCAGACCATCAGACTTGTGAATTCTTCGGGTGGCGATGATTACACAAAGGGGAGTCTGGAGGCCGATGGATTGGCCGCAGAACGCGCATACTAGCTCAAGCAAGGACTCTTGGCGAATATGTGTTGGGCCAACCGGAATG
The DNA here is from genome assembly GCA_947258865.1 of uncultured Lysobacterales bacterium. Lineage (GTDB taxonomy): Bacteria > Pseudomonadota > Gammaproteobacteria > Xanthomonadales > SZUA-36 > CAMYKC01. Next base: position 17,849 of record CAMYKC010000075.1, on the reverse strand, counting down.
GCCGCATTCAATCTCCCGTCACTGCTTTACATGGATGCTAAAGCGGTGACTTTCTTATTCCCGCACTTGCATAATGACCATTTCCTGAATACCTGAGCAATAAGCCGGCTAGTCCCGGACTTCGTATTTCAGGTGCGTGGACGATAATACGGGCATTGCATTAAACACTTCGCCGTCAAAAGCGACCGAAGCCCTGGCCAGGTCAATGCGGCTGGGTGAAGGTTGAATTTCGAAAGGGTAGCTTCCCGCGACGTATTTACTGTTGGCGCCCGTCACGGCGGCGGCCACTTTGCCGACGGTGAGCCCGATATGGCAATTCGCGAGCAGATTGGGATTTTCCACAAACAAAGCTTCAAGCGGCGAGGGAGAGATCGATGCGGTCACGACCTGGCCTGTCCAGGTTGTCACCAGTGCAGTCTGTGTGGGTACGATTGTGCCTATCATGCTGTTGGCCAGTTGCGGCAGCACGACAATTCCGTCGAACGATTTTTGCCAGGCGTTCATGCAGGCAGCGAGCGGGCCCAATTCGGTTTTGGGAGCGAACCTGATGGTGCCGGACAGTTTCAGCGCAGCGCTGAAATCCAGGTTTTGACGGATACGTGCCAGGTTCCCTTCGATTTCAAACTCTGAATAGACCGCCGTGAACCTGCCTGTAGTTTTCAATTCCATGTATACGCCGGCGAAGGCGCCCGCATCGGAATATTCCCGATCGATTTCACAACTACGGATCTCCTGAGACCGCAACCGTCCGCAATCCTGCCCGGCCGCTGCCTCCCGTTCCAGGCAGGCAGATCTTGCCCGTTCATACCTCACGTTCTGCGCGGTCCTGGCTGCCTCGCAGATCGGATCGATGCCCTCATTGATACACCGGTTATTCAACGGGTTGCGGAACAGGCAGGTGGTGCAATCCCTGGTGTCCCGTTGCCGGGCACACTGCGTGAAACCCGTATCGCATTCCCGCTGAGCCACGCATTCCCGCTTCGAGCAAAGAATGTCGGCAACATTGAATGGCTGAAGATTACCCGACAACCTCTGTGCCGGCAGGTCACCAGTGTCGATATCGACGACGATCTGGATATCCTTGAGAGAAGCATGCAGGGCATCCTTCAGAAAGGGCAGTGGAATTTCGATCAGTGCGATGTCAGGGCGCTCGCCCTGGATCGAAAACCCGCTAACACGCTGCTCGAATTCCTCGCGAAAAGTCGAAAAACTGGCCGGATCGGCTGCCGGTTCTTCCGGGACGGGCGTGAGAGCCATAGCCGGGTCTGTGCGGATCGCGAGCGAATGCAGAATGCATCCGGTCTCTTTTTCTACGACAATGACTTCCCAGTTGCTGGCCAGCTTTGGGTCGATGCTCATCGATGACCATGTTCGCCACCGGTAACTGGGCTCAACGGACAGTTCTTCAAGTTCAACCGGCTTGCCGTCGGCGAACCAGTAATGGACCACGGCGGTTGGCCGGGTAGCGCCTGATATTTCAGTGAAAAAGTGACTCACCGCGACTTTCTCGTCGAGCAGCCGGGTTATGCCAACCGGTTCCCGGTTTACGATTTGACGTGCAAAGGTTGACCTGGACACCTGGAGATCAGCCGGACAATCCGAAATATTGGGAATAAACCCGAGATCCGCAGCAATAGAGGTTGTGCCCCGATCGACGAGAATCGAGCTGCCAGCGACCGTAAAAACCCCTCCCAGTGCATGGGTTTTGGTCGCAGCTACATCCGGGAAGTTTGTCAGTGCTGCACCCACTTCGATCTGCCCCAACGGCAGTGCATTGATTTGAACCACATTCCTGCCGGCCACGATGACGGCATCGGCAACTTCACTGTTGACCCGATGCAGTAACATATCTTCCAGTTCGCCCGTGGCTTCGGAATAGGTTTGCCCTTCAAATTCGAACCCGGAATCCGATACTTTAAGCTGGTCGAATCGCGGTAGCCAATTCAACTGGTTGCCGCTGAACGTGAGTATGGCATCCCCATTGAGGTTCGCTCTCAAAGGTTCGTCAGAACCGTTGGCGATTTGCAGTGTTGCCTCGATTGCAAATGTTGTTTTCACTGAGTTCATCCTGGATCCGTTTCCGCAACGGGCTGTTATTCAGTTTGATGTACGCATCGACCTGTTCAAGGTTACGCAACGAGGCAAGCGCTTGGGCAACCCGTTTGTCTTCTGTCGGCGAGGTGTCGGCGGGTCGTCGGCCTTGGTCCAGCACCGCACATCCGAAAACTAACTGGGAGACGGCAAAGGCTGTCAATATTTTTCTGATAAACCCCTTCACACCGGTCGAATTCCTTTTTTGAGGTTTTAATCTATCCACTTGCAAATGAATAACTGTCCAGGTCTTTGTGTCGGCGGTAAAACATATCGTGACATCCCGAAGTTCTTATTCATAGCCCAAAGTATAACCTTCGCATTTCAGCAGCCAGTTTTCATTTCCCCTTTCCGGTCAAAACGTGGGTATGGTGTGCATTTCAGATCTTTTTTGGTCCTGCTCTGTACTTCATTTTTGCTGGCTTCATCGCTATGGGCGGATCCGCCCGCAGACACGCGCTGACCGGGTTGGCAATCCTTGTCATCGGACTTTTCCTGGTTAAATTTTTTGTCGGCTTACTGAAAAAATTGCTGACCAAGGTGCCTGCGCTGAAACGCGAGCAGCCGGACGGCACGGTCACGGATATGGCCTCACCCATTTTGTCATTGGCCAAAGCCGTGCTGACCATCCTGGTGCTGATGGCGGTGCTTGAGTATTTCGGTCTCACCAATGTGTTGGATCCATTGAAGGAAATGGTGAGGAAGTTCGCCTCGGTTCTGCCCAATATCATCGGCGCGGGGGTCATTAGCTACGCCGGCTGGGTGATTGCCAAGATTGTTTCGCAACTCGCAGCTGTAGCACTTGGCAAGGTTGACGAGCAGTTGGCGGAGCGCACAGGCAACAAGGATATCAGCATTGAAATTTGGGGTCAGAGTCAAGTGCCAGGCACTTTACTCTGATCCCTCAGATCCATACATCTGGCTGGGCGTCAAAAAACCGGGAAATTTGTCTCTAAGTTTGCAGCGCGAACTGTAGCAAAGATGGCAGGCGTCAGCGTAGCCTTGTTCATGCGTTAGTGCATATCGATCAACCAGTTCTGCCGGGCCGCCAGCGAGCAACGGTCCGACGATCGGATGGGTATCCGGGTCAAATTCATGCATGATTTCAGTGAGTGGTCGCTCGAGCAGGTTGCCAATTGAGATACCCTGGCAGATATGCAAATTGCCAAATGCATCCACGTGCACGCGCTCCGGATGCCGCAACTCCTCCCACGGACATTCGGTGAACTGTTGCCACGGTTTTGGCTGAACACGCGCCGCAAGTTTTTCTGCTGCCCGGCCGCGAAACAAGACAGCGGATTCACCTGCGGGTAATTGACCAACAACGCCTTGCGAATTTGCCGCTTCGGGTTCGGCCACGGTGATGAAATCGACCGGGATGCCAAGGCGTTCCGCGGCCTGGCGGGCAATATGCGTGTGCCGCGTGCCGTCGTTGCTGCCGTGGTATTCGTCGTCGCTGATTGACAGATCTTCTACGATCCCGGCAAAGGGCTTCAAGCACTTCGTGGCTTCGGCATCGGTTGCCGCCCAATTGGCATTGGTGACAATCCCAACCTTGAAGCCGCGTTTCGCCGCTAGGCGGACTCCGGAACACAGTAGCTTGTAATAAAGAAATGCTTCGCCGCCTTCGAAATAAATCCACTCAATCGTGCCGAGTTCCTCAGCCTGAGTGAGTATGGTTTCTATGGTCTCAACTGTCATGGTGCCGTTCTGCGAGGGCCCACCCCAGACAAAACAATGGTCGCACTCGTAGTTGCACTCGTAAGTCAATAGAAGATGCAAACCAGAGAGCTCTGTGGATCGAGCAGCAGCCGAAGCAACCATATCAGACCTGTCGTCCTGGAGTTTTAAGGAATTATAAACCACTGAAATCGCTCAGGGGTTCGCCGCGCTTGCGGATTGAACCGGATGATTGAAATTGACTACATCGAAAGCCAGATTGGCGGCAATCCGAATTGAATTTCGACTGCACATGTGCATCTAATCATTTGGAGGCAGGTTTAGCTACCTATATACCGCTACTCCTATCAACAGATCGTATGGAAGCATTTCTTTAACTTTGGTGACTTATAAGGCGCACATTATGAAAACTGAATCGTCTATTTACTCCGAAATCATCCACTTGTTCGGCACAATCGACGATCACAAGGTTGTGGAAATCATGGATCTGCAACCCTCACCGATCGAGTTGGAAATCGCAGCAGCGTATTTCGGCGGAATGACCGACATAATGGGAGAGGAACGTCAGCCACTATCGGGCAACGCGGCTAAGATCTTTGAAATCGTGAATCGGGAAGAGCCATTGCTCGAAGAGGAAAATCGCCGCTGAAAGGACAGTAAAAAGGGTTGGATTCAATTAGGAGTCTCACTTCCCTGCTCCCGCCTTCGGCGGAAGGCGGCTCAAGGGCGGCTGGGATGCACGCGTGGTGGAAGCGGATTATCCTGCGCGTGCAGAAACCAGCGGGCGGCGAGGATGTTGCGGGAAAACCAGCGATTTTTCATCAGCATCCGGGCAATGGCTTGCTTGATGCTCACCGGCAACCGCTCGGTAAAGCCGGGTGCCGGTTCGCGCCGGCCAAAACGGGCCTCCAGCCGGCCCACGTAGGGCCACAGATTCTCGCGGCAGTAGTCGCCCCGGCAATCCAGTATCACCTGCGCGGCCATCAGCGCGGACTCCACCGCCGGACGAATACCCTCGCCACTATGCGGGTAGGCGAGCCCGGCCGAATCACCGATCAGGAGCGCTCCGTCCTCGACGAGTTGGCGCCTGGCGTGGTGATAGAGCAGGTATGCATGGCCCCTGAATTTTTTGGGTAGTTCCCGGGGAATCTTGCCCTGGGCCTGGAGATACTCGCAAAAACGCCGCACGTGGCTGGACAACTTGTGCTTGTCCTCGCGGCCGAGGCCGATGTTGAGGTAATCACCCTTGCGGAACACCCAGCCGTAACCCTTCAGGTCGGGTGTAAAAAACAGTTCCGGAACATCCCCGTGGACCGTGCAAGCGGCTTTTTGCCCCGCCGACATCTCGAACTCAATCTCCTGGGCAGCGACCGCAGTCTCGCTGGCGTCCTTGGCGCCGATGACGCGCGCCACCGGGCAAAAGTGGCCGCCCGCACCCACTAACAGTTTGGCCCTGATGCTGTCGTTGACCAGCCATCCATCCGTTTCACGATGCATGGATTCGAGAGCCTGTCCCAGCAGCAGTTCGGCGCCGCTGCGGCGCAGCAGGTAGTCGTCGAATTCAGTCCGGCGGATGCCATAGCTGACCGGCTCACCCGGGAAATCGGACTGCACCGGTGCTTGTCCGACCTGCCCGGTCCGGAAAGCATGGATGGGCTGCAGGACGCGGCCCTCGGCATAGTCCCGGAGATCTAATTCCAGTTCCTCCATCACCGCCGGCGTCACCCAACCCGCACAAATTTTCTGGCGCGGGAATTGCGCCTTGTCCAGTACCGCCACGCTCAAACCGCAACGCGTGAGCGCCCGCGCGAGAGTCGACCCGGCGGGACCGCCGCCAACAATAAGAACTTCGAATTGAGCCGATGCCGACAATTTATTCAACAGCGTGGAGGCTGGCCTGGCCCGGATACTGGTGGGCCCTGGACCATGGGAGATCGTTGTTATGGGCTTGCGTGAACACCAGTTGGAACAGTTGCAGTTCCCCGGTGTTGAACGCGGTCAGGGAGCCCGCCAGGTAGAGACGCCAAGCCCGGGCGAAGTCCTCATCGTACATCTCCCGAACCTGGTCCTCGTGCCGCTCATAGCGCCGCAACCAGCCGCCGAGGGTTTTTGCGTAATGCAGCCGCAGGTTTTCCACGTCCAGCACGGACAAGCCGTTGGATTCGAAAATATCCATGGCCTCGCGCAGCGTGGGTGGGTTGGCACCGGGGAAAATGCGCCGCTCGATCCAGGCGTTCAATGGCTTGGGCCGGTTGCGCCCGATGATGGCG